>CAYGAW010000180.1:0-15416 GCA_964347945.1 uncultured Anaerolineales bacterium | reverse complement strand
CCATCGTCGGACACGGTGCCAAAGGCATAGGGCCCGCTGAGAGGGATGTAGATCTTCCCCAGCCACTCGATGCTATACGACGACGCAGATAGAACATCGTTGGGGGCGATGAAGGGATCGAGTTGTCTTACAGCCGGTTCCCCGTCCCAGGTGGTGCCAGCCCTATACATGCCCAGCAGGCCGTGGCCGTACAACTTCGGCACGTACAGGACATCGCTCAGCACCACTTCCTCCTCAACCCATGGCCTGACCCAGCTCACCCTGAGGTGACCCCCTTCGCGCTCCTGGACAGCCTCGACCTCGATAGGGTGAAATCCAGCTGGCAGAATGATGCTCTTCTCCTCGCGACCACCATCGACCGTCAACTCCAACTCTGCGCCCACCCGAAGAGTTGCTCTGCCGGTCGCTTCCACAACGAACGTATGGGACCCATAGGCAGGCACATAAAGTGAGCCTTGCCAGAGCGCAGAGAATGGAGGTGGCAGAGGAGGCTCATCCCACGAGAAGTCCAATTCCCTGTCCACCCTTTCGAGAGCCGGCGGCTGGTCCAAGCCGCGTCCCTGATAGTATGCCGCCCGCAATCCCTGAGTAGCCATGACTTGCTGTTGCGTCACCATGTAGGTGTAGAACATGGTGCGACCGTATCGGTCCAGATGCTCAACGTAATCCCCGCCGGGATACAGGCTCTGCAGTCGTGGAACGAGGGAGGCATGGCTCAATTCCAGCACGTAGATGACGTCCGCGTCCACCTCCTGCCGCAGAGGCAGGTGCGCATTGAGATCTAGATCAGCAAAGGGGATCCCATAGGGGATGAACTTGAGGTCGGAGTGGTTGGTCAGAGCCTGCGAGATGAGCACGAGGTTATCCTGTCCGTGGACTTTAACGAACTCCCCGGCTGCCGTCGGGACAGGGTCGAAGTCGTAGTACACAGACTCATGAGATGCCTGCTGGTTGAAGTAAGTATCGAAATTGCTCCAGCAGCTGAGCGCCAGGATGACAGCCACACCAGCCGACAGATACCGCCGCCTTCGCCCTCTCAGCCAAGGGGCGTAGGTTACCCAGGCGCGATCCCAGAAGGCTGACATCAGGAGGAAAACAACAGGCACATTACCGAGCGTGCGGAGAGAGTGGGGGTTGGAATCGGCCAATGAGAGGATGCCAGGTAGCAGTCCCAGAAAGAGCCAAGCCACAAGCAGGAAGTAACGATCATGCCGCCACCGCAGCATGCTGTACCCGAGGCCCAGGCCGAAGAAGATCGCCGACAAGCCATCTAGCATCGGTTCATGCGGCAGGTTGTGGCGGGCACGGGGGTCTCCCTCACGGTTGTACATCAGCAGACTCTTGCGCACGTTCTCCAGAAGGGGCCGGTAGCTTCCCTCCCGATCGATATCCTGCTGGACAGAGGCCGCCTCTGCTCGGCGCACGAAGATCTGAGGCTTCTGCACAGCGTAGAGGGCCAAGGGCGAAAGGGTCATAAACGTGGCCAGTGCGAAGATAGCCAGGCCTCTCAGTCGCTTCCGGATCAGCCCCTTCTTCGAGAACACTAAATGGAATAGATACAGGCCCATGACCAAGGGAAACACGCGGTAGCCCAGGTAGGTATGGAAGCCCAATCCGAAGCTCAACCCTGCGAAGAGGAAATCTAGTCTGCGGCCATCGCGGAGGCCTCGCCACAGGAAATAGATCGCCGTAGCCTCAAAAAGGGGTACCAGCATGTTGTCCACGAATGCGATCCGACTGAAGTTTACGTGCCAGCGAGAGACGGCCAGAAGGAAAGTACCTACTTGCGCCGCGGGCACGCTGAACATCTCCCGGGCTAGAAAGTAGAAGACCAGCACGGTGAGCACGCCAGCCAGCACGTCGAAAGCTCTGAGAACGGCAGGCTCGACGCCGAAGATTCTCAGGGCCAGTCCCAACAGTTGAAAAGGCAGAGTGGCGTTGCCATGCCTGTTCTCGGTAAAGGGGGAATAGGGCGCTTGGAGGAAGCGAAGTCCCCACACGCCGTTGTCCGCCTCGTCGAGGTAGATTCCGGAGGGCATGGTGTCCAGACGATAGGTGCGCATGAAGAGGGCCACCAGCAAGACTAGCCCCAGAACCACGGCCTCTTGGCGCTGCATACGCAGCTTGGGCTTGGCGGAGCCCAGCCAGAACCCGGCCACAAAGAGACTCAGACCGACCACCCAGAAGAAGAGAGCACGATTGCTGGCCTTGCTCAAGTAGAGGTCCGCCAGGCAGAGAACGACCGAAAGCACGCCCGCGCCGATGAGGACGAAGTTCAGCTTGCCTGGCTTCCTGGGGTCCTTCTCCCCGCGAGGTGGGTCATCTCGTCGGGGTGGGATCGCGAGGAGGCAGAGTGTAGCGAGACCAAAGAGGATGATTCCATCTATGGCCGGCCCTTCGCGGGAGAAGTAGATCTGCCCCACAAACGCGAGGCACAGGGCCGACGCAATCGCAACTGGACCTGTTATCTTCACCTTAGTCAACGAGGATTCAAATGGGGTAAGAGACTATGGACGCCTCCGAGAATGCACCGTCGCAAGTCACGTCTTCCCATGACCAATCTTGTCGGGGCGCTGAGTGCAATTGGCCGCACTATACCAGAGTTAGATGAACCTGTCAAGGGCAGATGATTTCGTGGTGAGGATTCTCCTACAAGCGGGGCAGATGATCGTAGGGACACGGCGTGCCGTGTCCCCACGCTTCTTTCCAGAGCTTCCAACACTATCCAACACGGTCACGCCCATGAGGCACGATAGGGGGAGAAATCTCTCCCCCTCCCACCCACGAATAGGCCTGGGTAGCGTGCCTCCCTCCGAGGGAAGTGAGCCGACCGAGTGATCCTACTCCTCCTTCAGTTTCAGAGGCTCGCCGCAGCACTCAAACGTGCAAGGCGCAGCGCAACCGCAAGTTTCCTCGCCACATTCCTCGCACTCCGCGACCACCTTGAGTTCGAGGCCGCAGCCCTCACACAAATACGTCTCACCCAGTTTCATCTCATGACAATCCGCCATCTCTCTCGTCTCCTTTCAGCTGTCGAGGCTACACATGGGCCCCAATACTCTCACACAGCCCGCTATCTCAAGCCGGAGAATAGATCGGTCTCCACCCCTTCCGGCCATCCGACGGCCGAACGCCCCAGGGCGAAGGTCTCCTGTCGGAACCAGGATTCCGCCAGCACCTCGTCAGGCGATTCCGAGAACGGAATATCGTAGCCAATCTGAGAGACATGACACCGAAGGCCCTGGAGTTTGGCCTCCACGTGATCGCTCACGTCGACAACGGTGGTGATCTCGTCGTCGGGCCTCCCAACGATGCTGAACGGAACGCCGTCCATCATCACGGACGGGCGCTCACCTTCCTCCGACATGGCCTTGAGGCGGTCCTCAGACAGCACACGGTAATACAGCTTGCTCACCTGGTGCACCTCACAAGAGCCCTCCAGTTGATTCGGGAAGCAGCCGGGATCTGCGGCCAGGTCGAAGGCAATGGTGGCCCAACGATGCACCGCGATGTGATCGTAGTGACCGTAGATGCCGTCCGCTCCGAAGGTGATCAGCACCTGAGGCTTCAGTTCGCGGATGATGCGCACCAGCTTGGCCACTGCCTGCCCCTGATGGATGATGGGCAGCAATCCATCCGGGTAGTCCAGGAATCGCGGCGGGTGGATGCCATAGATCTCGCAAGCGCAGCGCAGTTCCTGCTCACGCACATGTGGCAGGTCCGCAGGGGTTGTAAGGTCTGGCACGGCGATCTCTCCCGCCTCACCGCGTGTCGCCGTCACCAGATAGACGTCGCACCCCTCAGCCGCATACTTGGCCAACGTTCCGCCTGTTCCGAAAGCCTCGTCATCAGGGTGAGCAAAGAACGCCATCAATGTAAGTCGGCTCGACTGCACAAGAAACGCCCCCCTCCTGTTTCATCCTGTAGCTGTATCAGCCGCCCGCTCATCACAATTGTCCCCGGTGCCAACAACGCGATGGTGGTCCTTTCTCATCCACGCCTGCCACCTCACTCTTTCTCCTCCGTCATCTGGGTCAGACCACACTCCGCAGAGTCTCCCTCGTTGGGCCAGCACAGAGTAGTGTAGAGCTACTCGGCTGCTTCCGCGGCTGCCCCGGCCTGTCGTTGGCCCAACTCCTTGTCCAGCATATGCAGACCCATCGGCTGGTCTCCAACCCTCCTCAACTGCTCCACGACTTGGCCGGCGCTGTCTTCCTCTTCCACCTGCTCTGTGACAAACCACTGCAACTCCATCTGAGTTGCGTAGTCATTCTCGTTCAGCGCAAGTTCGTAAAGGCGGTTGATCAACCCGGTCACCTTCTGCTCGTGTTCAAGGACCTGCTCGAATACCTTCAGTGGTGATTTCCACACCGGTGGAGGCATCTCAATTGCTTTGAGCACCACCCGCCCGCCGCGGTTGTTCACGAAGTCGAAGAGTCTCATCGCGTGCCCAACCTCCTCCTGTGCTTGAATCCGCATCCAGGTCGCGAAGCCAGGCAAACCCTCCGCCTCGGCGTAGGCCGACATCGAGAGATACAAATAGGCAGAGTAGAGCTCCTTGTTGATCTGCTCGTTGATGGCATCCTCAAGTTTCTTGCTTAGCGCCACTACCCTTCTCCTTTTCGCATACGGTGTTTTCTTCCCCAACTATTCCACAGCCGACCGGCCTTCATTACGAATTCTCTCTTCCATGACCTTCGGCCGCTGCTACTTCGGCACACTTCTTTAGTAGATCAACCGCACCGTCCATCACGGACCTTCGACTCGCGCCCTTAGGCAGCCATGTGCCGACTTAGTCCACGGGCGGGTCCTCTATCGTGCTTGCCCCTTCTGCCCGAGCCCTTCGCCGCTCCAGTCTCTCATCGAGCTTCAGTATGCTTTCGGCCCCCAGGATCAAGCCCACCAACACTGCCGTGACAGTGCCCAGCAGATACATCCCTGAGCCAATCGCCAACCCTATGGAGCCCACCGCCCAGATGCCTGCTGCCGTGGTCAAGCCCTCGATCTTCGCGCCTTCCCTTTTCAGGATCATGCCCGCGCCCAGGAATCCGATACCGGTCACCACCCCTGCTGCCACCCTCGCCGCATCGGCACCGGGGAATGCCATGCTTGAGATCAAGGCAAAGGCTGCGGCACCCAAAGCCACCAAGGCATGAGTCCGCTCTCCCGCCGCCTGCCCTCTAAGCTCCCTTTCCAGCCCAATCAGGTAACCAAGTAATGCGGCCAAGACCAGGCGACCCACCAACTCCCACTCTGACATAGCACCCATCCTCTCCTCCTAGCCAGGCCTACATCCACCGTCTCGCCAGAAGACTCGAGCGAGAGCAGTTCGTCAACCCAACCCAGGGCCTGGCCCTGTCGGTCTGCATACGGCCACATACCTCCAGCGCCGACACGCTTGCCCAGTGTGTTCGGCAGCTCCCAGAGCATCGCTGCACTTCTTACACTCTGCGGCACATACCCACGTTGCCTGTCGGGAGGCCAGGGCATCGGTTGCGGCCAAGACCACAGGCGCCTGCCGGCAGCCCTCAGACAGCATTGTAGCACGGCCATGGGAAGGCTGCCAACACTGACGCGGACCAAATCCCGGGATCAACGCCTTCCTCGCGTCGAGACTCATCGTCAGGAAGAGACCGGTGCCGAGGGATTGACTGTCGCAGCGATCCTGTGCCACGCGCTCCAGGGCGCGGAGAAACGAGTCTTCGGGGAATTCGGCGCGGGCCGCTAACCGAATCGGCCGGTAATGTAGTCGTCCGTCCGCTGGTCCTTCGGCTTGGTGAAAACGTCCTCCGCAGACCCGTACTCCACCAACTCGCCCATGAGTAGGAAAGCGGCCTTGTCCCCGATGCGCGAGGCCTGCTGAACGTTGTGGGGTACGATGACGATGGAATGGTCCTCCTTGAGAGCGAGCAGAGCGTTCTCCACTTTCATAGTGGAGATGGGATCGAGCCCGGAGCATGGCTCGTCGAGCAAGACCACCTCCGGTTCCAGCGCCAACACTCTGGCCAGGCACAATCTCTGCTGCTGCCCCCCCGAGAGGGCGGTGGCAGGCTCACTGAGGCGATCCTTCACCTCGTCCCACAGCGCTGCAGCCTTCAGGGATCTCTCCACAACCTCGTCCAACGCCTTCTTGTTCGTTCCGCGCTGCAATAGGGGTCCGTAGGTCACATTCTCCTCGATCGATAGAGGCAGCGGCACCGGCACCGCGAAGACGATGCCCACCCTTGTGCGCAACTGAGTGACACTGACATCCGGGTCGTGGATGCTCTTGCCGTCCAGCAGCACCTCACCTTCCAGCCTCCCCTCCTCGGCGAGGTCGCTCAGGCGGTTGAGCACTCGCAGCAAGGTGCTCTTCCCTGACATGGCGGGGCCGAAGATGGCCAGAATCTCGTTGGCGTAGATCTGCAGGTCGATGTCCCGCAGGGCCACCTCATCCCCGTAATAGAAGCTCACGTCTCTCAGGACGAATTTCGCTTCTCCCTGGTAGGGGCTCTCGTCCATCACCACTGGCGACGACGGCGGTAGTACCGCCGGATTAGCGTAGCGAGCAGGTTCATGGTCAGCACGAAGACCAGTAAAACCAGCGCGGTGCCGTACTGGATCTCGATGGGCATCCCGGGCACCTGCGTTGAAATCACGAATAGGTGGTACGGCAAAGCCATCGTCTGATCGAAGAGGGAGTGAGGAAGGCGCGGGAGGAAGAAAGCAGCCACCGTGAATAGAATGGGAGCCGTCTCTCCGGCGGCCCGCTCCAGGCCCAAGATAACCCCGGTCATGATTCCCGGCAGGGCCTGGGGAAGGATGACCTTGCGCGTCGCCTGCCACGTCGTCCCACCCAAGGAGGCGTTGACCACGCGGAAGCTCTGGGGCACGGCCGTCAGGGCCTGCTCAGTGGTACTGATGATGACCGGCAGGGTCATGATGCCAAGTGTAAGGGAACCAGCGAGGATCGACGTTCCGAACCGGAGGAAGATGACGAACAGACTGAAGCCGAAGAGACCATAGACCACGGACGGAACCCCTGCCAGATTGATGATGGCCAGCCGTATGGTGCGCGTGAACCAGTTGTCAGTCGCATACTCCGCCAGGTAGACCCCCGCTCCTACCCCCAGAGGGATGGAAGTTATCGCCGTGCCGATGGTGAGCCACACGGTGCCAACAATCGCCGGTAGTATACCCCCCGCTCTCATGCCGTTGCTCGGCATACCGACGATGAACTCAAGGCTGATGGCCTCAATCCCCTGAATCACTATGTACCAGATCACGAAGACTAAGGGGACAACCACGCTGACGGCTGCTGCCGTGATGAAGGCGAAGGCGATCTTCTGGGTCCTGTAGCGCGCAATCCTCATGCCAGGAACCTACCTCCGCCCCCTCTCTCTCTACGGAAGACTGCGAGCGCCGCAGCCACGTTGATCAAGAAGGTGACAATGAACAACGCGAGACCCACGACGAACAACACGTGATAGTGCGTGCTGCCACGCGCGACCTCTCCCATCTCCGCAGCTATAGTGGCCGTCATGGTGCGCACCGGCCGCAGGAAGGCATCAAGTCCCAGGGGCATTCTCGCTGCGTTGCCCGCCACCATCATCACGGTCATCGTCTCGCCGATGGCCCGACCGACGCCCAACATCACGGCGGTGATGATGCCCGGCCTGGCCGCCGGGAGCACTACCCTCCAAATCGTCTGCCAATGAGTCGCGCTCAAAGCGTAGGCCGCATTGCGGTAGGACTGCGGTACGGCGTCCAGGGCATCCTCGGCGATGCTGATGATAGTGGGCAGGGCCATGTATGCCAGCAGCAATACCCCGGTCAGCGCCGTAAGGCCCGTGGGCGCTCTCGACAACTCACGCACCAGAGGGGAGACAACTTGAATACCAATGAAACCGACCACCACCGAGGGGATGCCGGCGATGATCTCTATCGCCGGTTTGAGAAACTCTCTCACCCACTCAGGCGCCATCTCACCAATGAAGACCGCCGTCGCTACCCCCAGGGGAAGAGAGATGGCAATGGCACCCACCGTCACGAGAAGCGAGCCCAGGATCAAGGGCAGCAAGCCGTAGATGTCGAATGTAGGATACCATCTCTCCCCGATCAGGTTGGACAGAGGGACTTCCAGCAAGGCGGGAGTTCCTTCCCTGATCAGGAATAGGAAGATCAGGAGCACGAGCCCGATGGCCGATACACCCATCACGCGTATCAGCTGCTCGATGGCAAACTCGCGCCAGTCCACCTCTCTGGGCACTGCCGGAACTTCCACGTATTACTCCATGAGAGCAACCGATTGGGAAGAACTGAATGCGGAACCTGCCAGAGGTACGAATCCCAGCTCAGCCACTATCCTCTGACCTTCGTCACTCACGATCCACTCCAGATACTCCCTGATGGCGCCTGTGGGCTCCCCACTGGTATACATGTACAGGGGCCTGGCGATGGGATAGGTGCCGTCGTTGACCGTGTCGATAGAAGGCGCAACGAAGGGCCCAGCTGACGTGGCGCCGACGAGGACCGTTTTCTGATCCGCACTGACATATCCCAGGCCATCATATCCGATGGCGTTGGGGTTGGTGGCGACCTCCAGGCCTATTATCTCCGAGGATGGTAGCAACAGGGCCTCAGGAGAGAAGAGAGCATTGTTCTCCGGGTCATCGCCCCGCACCACCTTCTCCAGGAAGTACACGTAGGTCCCCGAGTTGCTCTCCCGAGAAGCCAGAACGATGGGCCTGTTCTCGCCGCCCACCTCACGCCAGTTGATTACGCGGCCGGTGAAGATGTCAGATATTTGCGGGATGCTAAGCTCATCAACGGGGTTTCCAGGGTTGATGACCACGGCGATGGCGTCCAGAGCCACCACATGCTCCACTGGAGTGATGCCCCGCGCCTCAGCCACTGCGAACTCTTCCGACTTCATCTCGCGGGACGCATTCGCGACATCGGTGGAGCCATTGATCAGTGCAGCGATGCCGGTGCCAGATCCCCCTCCAGTCACCGAAATGGAGATCTCGGGGTGAAGCTCGTGGTACGCCTCGGCCCAGGCGAGGGCCAGGTTGACCATGGTGTCAGAGCCTATGTTGACGATGGTCGTAGTGGGCACGCCCGGAACTGGAGACTCATTTTGTTGACAGGCAGTTGCAAGAAGGAATAACGAGAGGATGAGCAACCACCCCAGAGACTGGCGCGCCGACAAGGATTGTCTCCTAGCCCTGTTCACAGAAATCATTATAGCCCTTGCCCCTGTCCTCGTCAAGCATCCTTTGCTCGGCGGACTGGTTGTGTGCTAGAATGGTTCGATTGCGGGGAGCTTCGGGAGGGCATACTTCACGGAGCAATCATGGTCTACAACAACAGAATGGAAGTGAAGAACGTCAATTTCTACTATGGCCAGACCAAAGCTCTGAGCGATGTCAGTCTGGGCATCAAGGACCGACAGATCACCGCCTTGATCGGGCCTTCCGGGTGCGGCAAGTCCACGTTCCTGCGACTGCTGAATCGAATGAATGAACTCATCCCCGGGACCAGACTTGAGGGGACTGTTCTTCTCGACGGTGAGGACATATATGCCCCTGACGTGGATGTGGTAGATCTCCGTCGGCGAGTAGGCATGGTCTTTCAGAGACCCAACCCCTTCCCCCAATCCATTTACGCCAACGTCACTTTCGGCCCCAAGGTGCTGGGCTTGGAGCGCGATCTCGATGAGGTGGTGGAAAGGAGTCTTCGGGCCGCCGCTCTGTGGGATGAGGTGCAGGACAAGCTGAAGAGCTCCGCCCTCGATCTGGCCGCCGGACAGCAGCAGCGTCTCTGCATAGCCCGCGTGCTCGCCGTCGAGCCCGAGGTCATCCTGTTGGATGAGCCGTGTTCGGCCCTCGATCCCATGGCCACGCTTCAGATCGAGGAGCTAATGCAAGAATTGAAAGAGCAGTACACCATCGTCATCGTCACTCACAACATGCAGCAGGCAGCCAGGGCGTCCGACTGGACCGGTCTCTTCTGGCTGGGTGAACTCATCGAGTACAACGACACTCCGACGATGTTCACCACCCCCAAGGACCCCAAGACCGAAGCCTACCTCACTGGCCGGGTTGGCTAGGCAGGCCCAGAGATCAACGCGGACGCTCCCCAGACGCGCTCAAGGTCGACAGAACGAAGACTGCGATCTCGGTACTGGTTGGAATGGGCATATAATACAACTCAGGAGGTGAAGAGATGAAAGTAGATATCGAATATCGACCATCTTATTCGTTGGCAGTGGTGCAGCTGGAGCCCAATGAGTTCATCCAGGTGGAGGCGGGCTCTATGGTCAGCATGTCCCCCGGGATCACCATCGAGACCGACGTGAAGGGCGGGCTCCTGGGCGCCCTCAAGCGCTCCATGCTCGGCGGCGAGAGCTTCTTCATGAACGACTACCGCGCTCCCGCGCAAGGGGGTGAGATCACACTCGCCCCTGCCCTGCCGGGCGACCTCGCGGTCCTGGACCTGAAGGGCGACACCCTCATGGTCCAATCCGGCTCCTATGTCGCCTCCTCTCAGGGCATCACTGTCGACACCACCTGGAGCGGAGCCAAGACCTTCTTCGCCAGCGAGGGCCTGATCATGCTCAAGTGCAGTGGCAACGGCACTCTTGTCGTCTCCAGTTATGGCGCCATCCACGAGATGGAGTTGGCCGCCGGCGAGACAGTAACCGTGGACACGGGCCATCTGGTGGCCTTTGACCAGGGCATGGGATTCGAAGTGAGAGCCGTGAGTGGCATCAAGTCCACCCTCTTCAGCGGCGAGGGACTGGTGGTGGACGTGACCGGCCCCGGTAAGGTGCTGATGCAGACGCGAAGCGACGATGCCTTCCTGTCCTGGCTGATTCCCAGACTACCCAAGTCTGACAAGCGGGGCTAATCAGAGCCGAAGCGGGAGAGCCAAACGCAAGCGGGATTTGTCCCACCCCTGCCGGCCTTCCGATTGGGATGCCATAGGGCCTGCCATCTGTGTGGCAGGCCCAAGTCAGCTAAGGAGCTAGCGAAGCTCACTTCGGATCATTCGATCGTCGCCGGGAAACTGCTCGGCCATCTGCGCCAAGTCGGTCTCGGTGCTGATGCCCGTCCGGGGGTCACCCATGCTCACCAGGTTGGCGACAAGGAGGCTAGCGGCGCTGAGGCTGGCGCTGCGCGCCAGCCTGGACAGTTGAGAGATGTTGACCTTGGGGGCGTGGAAAAGCGGGTAGCCAGAAGTTGAGGGCATATGCCCAGGCAAGTTCCCGTAGCGAATAGACCCTCCATGCTTTCCCTCCTGGTCAGACTGCAGATAGCTTGGCGTGTGATGACCAAGCCGAACCATACCGCACTGTCATTGTGGCGTCGGCAGGTCAACGGATCATAAAGGGCATCCTTGGGGAATGCAGTGCCAGGGCTGATGTGAGCTTGACCGTCTCGCGCCAGTTCCCTGCACCTTCGCCCCGCGAACTGGAGCTGCGTCCTGGGGGGACCAGGCACCGTCACCATGGCTTGGCCGTCACCCTCTGAGCACTCGCACGAAGCGCAAACGGGCCGCTTTCCAGAACAAAGCGGCCCGCAGTTTCTGGGCTTGGGGTAGTCGTTCTTAGGCGCAGGGCTCTCTTACCGACAGCCTACAGGTTAGTCAATCCCCAGGCGAGACTTGATATCTACCAGTCTCTCGTCGGCGTCTTCAAAGTCAGCTCTTTGACCGGGCGGCAGCAACCTAGCGATCTCGCACATCGCCAGCTTGCTGACATCGATCATAAGATCCACTCTTTCGAAGTCACCTAAGTCCGACAACTCCGGAGAATGAATCGGCTCTCCGAATCTGACCTCGGTCACCCTCGATCGCCCCCTGTGCTCCTTGGTGACGAACCCCATGGGCAGCAGAGGGATTCCTTTCTTCAGGGAGAAGAGAACGGCTCCCGTCCGCAGATCTCCCTCCAGCAAGCCGTTGCCCCTGGTCCTTCCTGTGATGGACATCCACATCACATTGCCAGGTTGGTCAAGATAGCGCAGCACCTCTTTGACGACCCTCCGTTCCAGTCTGTATGCCCCTGCCTGATCCTTGTGCACCGGGAAGACGAACTGGCCTATACCGAGTGCTTTCAGCAACGGATTGGCCTCCGTCACAATCTCCGGTCTGGCGATGGCCTTGATGCGAGGCCTCTCCACAGATAAGCGACACCCTACCTTGATCACCGCCCGCAGCGACTGGGACACCGAGGGGTAGTTGCTCACCAGGATCGCCCCATTTCCCTCGCTCAGGTAGACTGGAATCGGCTCCACCCGGAGGTCTCTTATGGCCAGGTCCATCAGCCGTCGGACCCTGCGGCTGCGGTCCAGTAGAGCCAGAGAACGCAATCCAGCATCAGCGCGCTCCAGCGTTTGTCTCTTCAGGAGGCTGGCAACCGCCTCTGAGTAGTGAAGTCCCTTCTCCATAGACACATCTCCTCGACACCACCTGGGTGAGGCCCTAATAAAACAAAACAATTATACCACCTTTTTCAGGCTTGTCAAGTTTGCTGATCATGAGGCAGTCAGCAGAGTTCCTGGCTGGAGCCTCGAACGCACAAAGGCGATGCCCGGCTTCTGCTCAGAGGCTTGGGATGCCATAGCGCGCGCCGGTAGGCCCTGGAGTAGACTGCCTACATCTCCCAGGTGGCGTCGCCGAAGAAGGGGCCATGGTCCTTGGCCAGGAACGCTTCAATTGCAGCGCGTTTGTCCCCCAGGCGGAAGGAGACACCGTGGCCAGGATAGCACACCGTATCGTCCGGCCAGGCGAGGATGATGTTGCGCAGTGTTTGAAGCGTGA
Source organism: uncultured Anaerolineales bacterium (assembly GCA_964347945.1). Classification (GTDB taxonomy): domain Bacteria; phylum Chloroflexota; class Anaerolineae; order UBA7937; family B3-Chlor; genus CAYGAW01. Next base: position 2,615 of record CAYGAW010000180.1, on the reverse strand, counting down.
TTCGAAAGGCTTCAGGGGAAGACGTGTGCCCGGGTCCCCCTTCGAAGATGGCATCGCCGACGATGACGCGGTTGTCATCCACGATGCCCAAACACACGATGTCGTCCGTGTGACCAGGAGTGTGATACACCCTCAAGGAGCGCTCGCCCACCTCTATGAGGTCGCCATCAGCGAGCCACCTGTCGACCCCTCGAACCGTGCCGCCTGGGTGAGCCATGAGGGGCACCTCCAGGCTAGCTCGCAGTTCCTTCAGTGCGCCGATGTGGTCCATATGACTGTGGGTGAGGAGAATGGCGACGGGCTCCGAACCTTCCAGCATTCTCAGCAAAGTGTCGGGGTCGCCGGCCGGGTCGATGAGAACGCTCTCTTGCATGGTGGGGCAGACCAGAACGTAGGCGTTCGTCCCCCAAGGTCCCACTTCTTTCGTTCTCAAGTCTAGCGCTCCTGCCTTCGCTGACACTGGAATGCCTCCTGATCATGCTGCGACTTGGTCGCTAGTCTAGCACACAGCAGAGGGGAAAGCAATGAAAGGTCGAATTCACTCCTCCTGCTCTTGAGTCAAGCTCTCGTCGTCAGCCATCACACCAGACCCGCGAAGGAACTGCAGCATCTTGTCCAGGTTCATGAATGAAGCGGCGTCGCCGCTCTGCACATCCTGAATGCGTCCCCGCCAGCGCACCCCAGCAGCCGACCACTCTCGCCAGAAGCGGACGACAAACGTGACCACGCGCGGAACTCCGGATGGTTCAATCATGTGGGGTCCTCTTGGCCCTTATTATCGGAGGCACGCTCCCACCGCAACTTAGCGTATTGTGGGATCTGCCAGAGAAGCCTGATCTGAACTCAGCCGATGCCAACGGCTCGAACGACCTTTCCCTTCGCGCCTCGCGCGTGAAGCCCAGGTCGTCCTGCCCTTGTGCTGACTGATGTCTCCAAGCCAACGGCTCGCAAGTTCGTCTCTTTGAGGTGCTTCCACGATTAGCTGCAGTAGCATCGTACCGCGGGGGTCTCAAAAGACTCTCAAATCGGCCTTTGGCTTGGAGCGCGGCCATCATCGCCCTGCTCATCTGCATTCTGGAGCAGGCATGCGGCCGACCGCGCACAGCGCCACGTGTCAGCACCAACGTCATACACAAAGAAACCCCGCCCTGCTCGAGGAAACGGGGTTCTTGGCCAAATCGATTGAATGGACCCTAAGAGGTACTGTATCCGCCTCGGCGGCTAGTGTGGCTCGATGGTCACGTCCTTCCAGAACAAGTGCTTGATCGCTGACGTGGGGAACTTGCTCACCCACGGTTTCACAAGCAGGTGCTGTCGTCCGTAGCCAATGGGTATGACGGGTGCCTCGTCGATTAGGATCCGGTCCGCCTGCCTGTACAACATCATCCGCTCGCCCTGGTCCATGACCCTTCTGGCTTTCTCCAGCAATCCACCGTAGGCTTCATCACGCCACCACACAGGCCGGCCGCCCCAAATTTCCCGCAGACAATGATCGGGATCAGGATAGCGCGCCATGCAGCGGTCGAAGAACAGGCGTGCCTCCCCCTTACGGTGCCTGTCGAAATACTCTTGCCAACCCGCTGTCTCAACCGAGATCTCCACGCCCAGCTTCTCCTGCCATTGCACCTGGAGTTGTTCGATGGCCTGTTGAACAGCTGGGCTGGGGGGCACCAAGAAGACCATCACCGGCAGGTCACGGCCGTCTGGATAGCCAGCCTCCGTCAAGAGTTGTCGTGCCCCTCCCACATCGTGTGGCATGGAGATCCCCGCCGAGTGTCCCGGCATGCCGGGAGGAACGACCCCGCCCGTGGCCGGGAAGAAATGACCTCTCATGCCCACTCCGGCCAACTTATCTCGGTCGGTGGCCAGAACGAAGGCGCGGCGCACCCGAACATCGTCAAAGGGCGGCCCACTCATGTTGAAGCCCACAAGCCAGGTGGCCAGACTGGGTCCGGACACATATTCGTCCGCACACCGCTGACGGGCGCTATCCATCTCCAGAGGCGGCAATTCCCAGAGGTAGGCGATGTCAAGCTCGTCAGCTTCATACATCCGCAACTCGGCAGAGGGATCGACGTCTAATCTCAGTTCGACCTGCTGCACGTTGCCCCTGAACCGGCCGTGGTACTCGGGGCTACGCACCAGGACTATGGACTCCTCTGGCTGCCAGGACTCCAGACTGAAAGGGCCATTGGTGACGATGTTCCCTACCTCCGTCCAGGCATCTCGGTGTCGCTCTACGACGTGACGGGGCACGGGATACGTCAGCCAGTGGGTCACCAAGTGAGGGAGATAGCTAGTCGGCCCTTCCAATTCCACGACCAAAGTGAGTTCATCCTTGGCCTGCACACCTACCAGATCTGGATCAGGCATCTCGCCTCGATGAAAGGCTCTGGCCCCCTTGATGTCGTACAGGATCAGGGCACCTGGCAATTGGGAGGCCGGATTCAGCACCCGCTTCCAGGCATACTCAAAGTCCCCCGCCGTCACCGGCTTGCCATCGCTCCAGCGCACGTCTTCCCGCAGATGGAACACGTACTTGCGCCCGCCCTCCAACACGTCCCAGCTTCTGGCCACATCTGGTATGACATCCATCTCCGGACTCTGGTCGACCA
>CAYGAW010000179.1:0-30074 GCA_964347945.1 uncultured Anaerolineales bacterium | reverse complement strand
AAAATGGTCGCAAAGCCATTGTTTTCGTCAAGGCTGGTCCGCTGTTGCCTGGGGACGGTCTTGATGACCATCGTCCTGCTCACCGGTTGTGTCGCAGAGGAGGCTCCTGGCCCTTCCGGTGCGCCTTCCCCGACATCGGCGCCCATGCCCACGCCGCAGCCTGTCGCCGGGGTTGGCTTTATGGACAGCCCTGCCTTGGTGGAAGATGTGACCTTTGCCCACTATGCCCCTGTAGAAAGCACCTTGCCTTCTCGGCACGAGGGCTACACTCTCCCTATTGACCTGGAGGACGTTGCCAATGGTAATGTGTATGACCTCAGCGACGAGCAGCAAAGGCTCCTCATGGAGAACGCCTTTGTGGTCGTGCCTGCGGAGCACAGTGAGTTCTTCCACCTATATCAGAGTGCCCAGGCACAGGGCAGACCTCTCTTCATCACCACCGACTCGGTGCTGCACGTCTATCACTTGCTGTTCGACAAGGTGTTGCGCACAGCGGAGGAGGAGCATTTCTTCCAAGATCTGGTGGAACTGACCAGGGGGATGCTCTGGGCCTCGCAGGCTCAGCATGAAGCGCTGACAGGCACACCGCTCGAGGAGATGGCCAAGCGCAACGTCGCCTACTTTGCGGTAGCCGCCAAGCTGCTGGAGCCCGATGCACCGGTACCGGAACTGGTCAAGCAAGAGGTGGAGTCAGAACTCAGCCTCATTGATGCGCACGAGGGTTTCGCCGAGTCAAGCATCTTCCCCAAATACCAGGAGGACTACAGCCAGTACGTCCCTCGCGGGCACTACACCAGAACCGAGGTCCACCAACGTTACTTCAAGGCCATGATGTGGTATGGACGGATCAACTTACGACTGCGAGAGCCTGAGGAGACCCAGTCCGCCCTGCTCATCGCGCAGGCTCTGTCGCGGGTCGAGATCGATGGCGAGCCCGCCTCTGCGCTGTGGGAAAGGACATACGAGCCCACGGTCTTCTTCGTCGGGGCCACGGATGATCTCAACATCTACGATTACCAGAAGCTGATGGTCCAAGTATACGGCTCTGTCCCCGAGGATCCTGGCATTCTCGCCGACACTGAGCTGCTGGATAGGTTCACCGAGGCTGCTCGTGAGCTTCCACCCCCTCAGATCAACTCCATGTGGGTCTGGGTCTGGGAAGACCGAAAGGAGGCCACACAAGGGTTCCGCTTCATGGGCCAGCGGTTTGTCATCGATGCCTACATCTTCCAGCAGTTGATCTACAGGAACGTGGACGGCCGCTTCCTGCCCAAGGGGTTGGACGTCTTCGCAGCTATGGGGTCTGAGGAGGCTTACGAACTGCTCGATGAGATGGGCGAGACCCAGTATCCCCGCTACGTTGAGCAAATGGATAAGGTCAGGGGCGAGATAGCAGCGCTGGAAGTGGACAGCTGGACCCAGAACCTCTACTGGTCGTGGCTGTATGCCTTCCAGCCGGTGATCGCAGTGAAGAACGAGACCTACCCTGCCTTCATGCGTACCGAGGCCTGGGCCCACAAAGACCTGCACACAGCCCTCGGTAGCTGGACGGAGTTGAAACACGACACCATCCTGTACGCCAAGCAGGCCTATGCCGAGTTGACCGCGATGCCGCCGCAAGTGGAAGTAAGGGGGTATGTGGAACCCAATCCGAGAGCGTATGCGCGCCTCGCCGCGCTCGCGCGCTTGACCGTCGATGGTCTAGGTCAGCGCGGCCTCCTGTCGGAGGAGGACAGAGAGAGCCTGGAACACCTGGAGGAGTTGCTGCTCTCACTGAAGGATATCGCCGAGAAGGAGTTGGAGGGCACAAGCCTCACCGAGAGCGACTATGAGCTCATCAACTCCTACGGCGACGTGCTGGAGCGCTTGACAGTCGCCGCCGCCGACAAGGAAGACCGGGGCGGAGCGGTAGACGAAGAGGAAGCAGCCATCGTGGCGGACGTAGCTACGGATCCCAACAGCGGAACCGTCCTCGAAGAAGCTGTGGGAACGGTGTTCGAGATCTACGTGGTTGCAGACATCGATGGACAATTGACTCTGACCGAAGGTGGAGTCTTCTCCTACTACGAATTCCCTTGGCCGATGAGTGACCGCCTGACCGATGAGAGTTGGCGTGAGCTGCTCAACAGCGGCGAGGCGCCAGGCAGGCCAGACTGGACAAGCAGCTTCGTGTCAGACTGAACAATACATGCGCCCGGGCCCAGACCTGCTCCGGAACACAGGCGCCGACGCACCCGTAGGATCGGCCTGCCAGACCTTCGTTGAAAGCGATGCAAGTGGGGCTGGTATCCAGGCTCTGATCCAGCATTTGCCGGCGGCACCACACAATCCAGCCGTGGCTCTTGATCCCCGGTCCCCGCGCTGAAGCGTCGACGCAACTTGCTTCCGCGGGCCACAACGCGGGCACACCGGGGCACGCCATGCAACTGTTCGATCCGGGGTAACACCTCCTGCCTCTACCGCACATCTGTTTGACACTGAGCGTTCCTCTGCGCTATAATATCAGTGGTAAATCTTACCAATATGGTCTGATTTGTAACTTGACCTGGACCCAGCCAAGGCGGTGTGTCAATCGCTTGGCGCGATGGCACTCGGTAAATCGATATGCCGCCTGGCTGATTTGCTGCAAGGGCATCTTATGAGTGCGACCCTGGTCATAGGAGCCGGCATAGCAGGAATGCAAGCCGCTCTCGACATAGCCGATGCTGGCTTCAAAGCCTACTTGGTGGAGAAGGAACCCAGCATCGGTGGGCGTATGGCCCAACTCGACGAGACTTTCCCTACCCTCGACTGCTCTTCCTGCATCCTGACCCCCAAGATGGTAAGCGTTGGAGGACATCCCAACATTGAGCTCCTGACCTACTCCGAAGTAGTCGACGTGTCTGGTAGTGCTGGCCACTTCAAAGTCAAGGTGAAGAAGAAGCCACGCTTCATCGATGTGGAGAAGTGCACCGGCTGTGGCATCTGTGCGGAGAACTGCCGCCTCAAGGACAGGATCGACAGCGAATTCAACGTGGGCGTGGGCAAGAGGGGCGCGGCGTATATCCCTTTCCCACAGGCGGTTCCCCTCAAGTATACCATCGACGCCGAGCACTGTCTGATGATCCAGAGAGGGAAATGCGGCAAATCTCCTCCTTGCAGCGACGCTTGTGCGGCCGACGCCATAGACTTCGAGCAGCATGAAGAGATCGTCCAGCTGGAAGTGGCCGCCATCATCGTCGCCACGGGTTTTGACCCATTCGATCCTCTGTTGAAGCCGGAGTACGCCTACGGCGTGTACGAGAATGTGATCACAGGCCTACAGTTCGAACGGCTCTCCTCCGCCTCGGGCCCCACGTTTGGAGAGATCAGGCTCAACGGGAAACCGATCAACGACGTGGTCTTCATCCAATGCGTTGGCAGTCGCGATCGAAACCTGGGGAACGCCTACTGCTCGCGAGTGTGCTGCATGTACACGGCCAAGCAAGCCCATCTGGTGCGCGAGAAGCTCCCCGACGCCCGGGTGACGGTCTTCTACATGGACATCAGAGCTTTCGGCAAGGGATTCGAGGAGTTCTATGATCGCGTGAGGGAGGAGAGAGTCCTTTATCGGCGCGGTAACCCATCGGAGATCTACCAGCGTGGTGACCGGCTCGTAGTCGGGTCAGAGGACACCTTGCTGGGGAAGCCGGTGGAGGTGGAGGCGGATTTGGTGGTCCTGGCCGTGGGCCTCGTCCCCAGAAAGGATGCGGGCGCCGTGGAGCGACTGCTCAGCCTGTCGCGCTCTGACGACGGCTTCTTCCAAGAGGCTCACCCCAAGATCAAGCCCACGGAGACAACCACGGCAGGTATCTACCTGGCAGGGTGCTGCCAAGGTCCCAAAGATATCCCCGATGCCGTCGCCCAGGCCAAGGCTGCCGCGTCCTCAGCCATTGTGATCATGTCTCGGTTGATCGCCAAGACTACCACCTCTAGTGAGAAGTGAGAAGAGAATGGAGACCGAACAGAGCATCCTGGAACGCTGCGATTTGTGGGGCTGTATCCAGTGCGGCAAGTGCACTGGGGGCTGTCCGGTGTCGTACAAGACGGCTCTCAATATCAGACGACTCATCTATGAGGCTCTCGTAGCGGACGAGGTGAACCCGGAGGGCATGGAAGAGCTATGGGACTGCACAGCGTGCGGCACCTGCGTCCTCCGCTGCCCCAAGGAGGTAGAGCCCTCCGACATGATCGTCGCCCTGCGCACCGAACTGGTGGATGGGGGAGTCATCCCCCCCACGATAAGGGATGCCCTGACCAGCGTCTTCAGACACGGTAATCCATCTCTGATGCCTCCCGACGAGAGGGCGGACTGGGCCGAAGGCCTGGGCCTGAAGAACATCTCAGAAGGCGCTGAGGTCCTCTACTTCGTGGGCTGCATTCCCTCCTACGATGACCGCGCCCAGAAGGTCGCCAAGGCCCTGGTGAAGACTTTCCAGAAAGCCGGGGTCGATTTCGGCATCTTGGGCGTGGAGGAGAAATGCTGCTGCAACGAGGTGCGACGAGTAGGTGAAGAGGGACTATTCGAATACATGGTGGAGGAGCAACAGGAGCTCTTCAGCAACCACAAGGTCCAGCACATTGTCACCACCTCTCCTCATTGCTTCAACACCTTCAAGAACGAGTACGAGGGGTTGGATATCAAGGTGCAACACTACACTCAGTTCGTGTCCGAGTTGATTGAACAAGGGAGGCTAACCTTCACTGGCGAGGTGAACAAGTCCGTCACCTATCACGATCCTTGCTTCCTGGGCAAGCAGAATGCCGTATTTGATGAGCCCAGGAAGATCATCCAGAGTATCCCAGGTGTGGAGTTCCGTGAACTGGACCGCATCAAGGACAGAAGCCTGTGCTGCGAAGGCGGTGGCGGCAGGATGTGGTGGGAAGGCACAAACCCCGAGGTGCGGCTCGCCACATCGCGCTTTGAGGAGGTTCTGAGCATCGAGGCTGACGTTATGGCGGTGGCCTGCCCCTTCTGTCTACTGACCTTTGAGCTAGCTGCCAAGGCGGGAGGATACGAGGAGAAGGTCGAGGTTCTGGACATCATGGAGTTGGTGGCCGAGGTGATCTAGGGTCCGGCTCACCTCAGCTGGAGGAAAGATGCCACCGAGAATCGGAGTCTACGTTTGCCATTGCGGCATAAACATCGCTCATACCGTCGACGTCGAAGCCGTAGCCGACGCGGCCACCAAGTTGCCGAACGTGGAAGTGGCCAGAGACTACATCTACATGTGCTCTGATCCAGGGCAGCAACTGATACAGGACGACATTCGCGAGCTGGGCCTCAACCGAGTAGTGATTGCCACCTGCTCCCCCCGCATGCACGAACTGACGTTCAGGAGGGTGATCGAGGAGGCAGATCTGAATCCCTATTATCTTCAGATCGCCAATATCAGGGAGCAGTGTTCGTGGGTGCATAGCGAGCGCGAGTCTGCGACGGAGAAAGCCAAGGGCGTGGTGGCTTCAGCTGTCTCCAGGGCATGTCTGCTGGAGCCGCTGGAGGAGAGGGAAGCACAAGTCACGCCAACGGTCCTCGTCATCGGTGGAGGGATTGCGGGTCTGCAGGCCGCCTTGGATGTCGCCGACGCGGGCTACATGGTTTACATCGTGGAGAAGGAGCCCGAGGTCGGCGGCCACGTGGCTCAGTTGAGTAAGACCTTCCCTACTCTAGATGACGCGAAGGACCTTCTGTGTGAGATAGTGAATCGCATTCAGGACCACGCCAACGTCCAGGTACTCACTAACTCAGAAGTGGTCGCTGTGGATGGATTTATTGGCAACTTCCAGGTTGAGGTAAGGCAAAATCCGCGTGGAGAAGCCGACGAAGACTCCCCGAAAGCACCCACACAGCAGGGCGTCCTTGAACTAAGCGTAGGGAGTATCATCGTCGCCACTGGCTTCGATATGTTCGATGCAAGCTTGAAGCCCGAATTCGGATATGATGGGTATGATAATGTGATCAGTGCCATGGAGTTCGAGCAGCTGGCATCACCATCGAGCCCCACCGGCGGAGAGATCAGCATCGGTGACAGAGAAATCAGGGACGTCGTCTTCATCCATTGTGTGGGGAGCAGGGATCGCAACCTAGGCAGTCCTTACTGCTCGCGGATATGCTGCATGTACACCGCCAAGCAGGCTCACCTAGTCAGAGAGATGTTCCCCGATGCTCGTATCACCGTCTTCTACATGGATGTGCGGGCCTTCGGCAAGGGGTTCGAGGAGTTCTATGATCGGGTCAGAGAAGAGAGAGTAAGGTACCGGCGTGGCAGTCCCTCCGAGATCCACAGGCGAGGAGACAGACTTGTGGTGAGGGCGGAAGACACTCTGCTCGGGAGACCCATCGAGGTGGAGGCAGATCTCGTGGTCCTCGCGACCGGCATTGTACCCCGTGAGGACGCTGGAGATGTAGCCACGCTTCTCAAGCTGTCTCGTTCAGAGGATGGCTTCTTCATGGAACTCCATCCTAAGCTCAGACCCGTCGACACCACGACCGACGGGGTGTACCTGGCAGGATGCTGCCAGAGCCCAAAGGACATCCCGGACACGGTTGCACAGGCCAAGGCGGCGGCCTCCTCGGCCCTCATCTCGTTATCCCTGGGCAAAGTGAAAGTGGAGTCGGTCACCTGTGCAGTGGACCCATTGTTGTGCTCAGGATGTGGTCTTTGCGCAGACGCTTGCGTGTATGGCGCCTTGTCCCTTGATGAACGGCGGGGAGTGATGACCGCCAACCAGGTAGTGTGCAAGGGCTGTGGTGCGTGTGCGACGGCCTGTCCTTCAGGAGCCATCGAGGTGAAACACTTCACCCCGGGCCAAATCCTGGCCGAGGTGGAGGCGATGGTGTGAACCCTTGGGGTGCTGCTACTGTCAAGGTGGCCGATGGTTCCAGCCATGTGTTCTTGCTATGCACCTGTGCTGTGCCGTGGTGTAGGACTCAAGCGATAATGTGGCCTTGTCTTGCGTCGCTACGGTGCCAGCAGCACACTCACTGGCCGCGTGACCATCCGGCGGCGCCAACCCTCTCACGACGCTGAGACGCTTCCACAAGCGCTCCAATACATGACAGAAGAGTAGTGCGGTTTCTCTCCATATTCTTGGCCGCGCGGGAAGAAAGACATCCAGTAGCTCTTCAGCGGGAGAAGCTCAGATCACTAGTTGGGCAAGACACGTCACACTGATCCTTGATAGGTTCGTGTCCTGGCTGGCCAGACACTGGCTGCTCTTATTCAACCTGGTCTTTGGTCTCTATGCAGGTTTGCCCATACTGGCGCCACTACTCATGTCGTGGCGCTGGGTGAGGATGGCCAACCTGATCTACTTCATCTATCGGCCCCCCGTGTGCCACCAGATGCCCTCGAGGTCTTTCTTCATCGGACGGTTTCAAGTAGCCGTCTGCCAGCGTGATCTCGCACTCTATGGAGGGGCCTGCCTCGCCGGGATGGCCTTTGTGCTGGTCAGGGATCGACTGAGACCATTGCCCATCAGAGTGTGGATCATCTTGATCGCTCCCTTGGCCGTCGATGGAGTGACCCAGGTCTTGGGTCTGAGGTTGAGTACCTGGCCACTGCGTGCGCTCACAGCACTCCTGGCCAGTACGGCCACGGTATGGCTCGTCTACCCGTATCTCAACGCTGCTTTCGCCGATATCGAAGCGTCTGCGGGATCACAATTGAAGAAGGCTGAGGGTACTGAAGGGGGACCAACGTAGAAACCTGGTCTCAGCCGGAGTCATCTGCCCCTGTGGGGGTTCATCAGCGTCGTCGCTTCTTGCTGATGCCTTTCGCCGCCATCTCTACCGCAATCTGGTAGCCGGATACGTAGTACTCGCGCCCCCACTGACTGCGTATGTAGCGATCCACTTTGTTCTCATCGACCACCAGATCCAGCATCAAGGTAATTGGATAGCCTTCTATCGTCCTTGCTTCGGAAGTTTCGACCTCCCCTGCTTCCTCGGTGATGCCTCGCCTCTCAAAGTTGGTGTCCAGCTCGATCCACCGCGCTCCATCTTCGATCCTTTGAACATAGAAGAGTTGACTGCCTCGCCAGCGCAGAACGCCATGCGAGAACGGTGGCCTGGCGGGTTTCCTCGGCTCGGCCTTAGTTGCCATGGCGTCTTCGTACTCTGCGAACAGCTTGGCCAGCTCATCGGCAGCGCTGTCATCTCTGTCCATGGTTTCCCGAGGGACCGCCTCGGACAGCCTTTGGTAGTCATAATTCCCAGCGATGCTCGCCAGGAAACGCTCGCTGACCTCAATCACCCGCCAGACATTCACGGTGTGCGTCGTGTGTGTCTTTGCTCGGGATGCCCTACGCAAACCCAGGTCAATCTGGTTGAGGACAGATCCATGCAAGGCAACGTCTTCCTGGTCCAAGTAGTCACCCAAGCCTTGCATGGCGCTCAAGCATTCCTCGATCAGTTGCAATGATCGCACGTATGGCTCATCCGACGGACTGATAGAGGATTCTCCTGCTTGCGCCAGTAGTCCCTCACCCATCAGCCTAAGGGAATGGTGGTACAGATCCAGTCGTTTCAATGCCCGACGGACCTCCTCATGCCGCTCCGCCGTGTCTATCGCCATCAGTGCCTAGGCCCCTCTCTTGCCGGCTTTGTTGCGGCGGGCCATCATTTGGTGAACGAGGGCCTGCTCCTCATCCAGTGTCTTGACCTTTCCATCCAACCTAGCGTCTCGCAATTCGCGCAGAATCTCAGCATACTTGGGACCAGGGGGAAGCCCCATGGCTTTCAGATCGTCGCCGTCCACCAAGGGCTCAATGAAAGCCAACTCCCCATGATAGAGCTGCAGTCGTTCCTTGACCAACTTGTCATCTGAAGCCAGCCAGCAGATGAAAATGACCTCGTCGGAGTACGGTGACAGCAGACGATAAATGTCGCTGCGAGACAGCTCAGCATCTGCTAGTGTCGACATCGCCGATCCCAGCTCGTTCGTCTCCAGCAACATGCTGGTGTCATCGTTCGACAGCTTCAGACGGCGCGCGAGAGCCTCAACCTCATCCCTGGTGGATCTGATGCTCAGCAGCGCTAGATATGCCAGTGCCATCAGGGGATAATGTGCTGCCGTTGCTGGGGACGGTTCGATGCCCTGGGATCGCCAGGAGGCCAGGGCGGCGGAGTAATTCATCAATCGTTCCTCCAACGAAACATCCCAGACCAACGTGGGCGATATCTGACCCAGCACCCTCAGCTCCGCCAGGCGTCGAAGAGGTCTCGTTGGTTCCTCTTCTTGGAAAAGAGCGTCGAGTTCCTGTCGTATTCGCTCTCCCCCGACCCGGTCGAGCCATTCCAGAGCATCGGAGATCAGTTCCTCGGTCATCTCCTCTATTCGAAATCCCAATCGTTGCTCCAGGCGAACTGCCCGCAGCATCCGGATGGGATCCTCGATGAAGCTGAGATTGTGCAGGACCCGAACAAGGCCTTCCTCCAAGTCCCTCTCTCCTCCATAGTAGTCCAGTAGTTGGCCGAAGGATTCCTCGTCCAGGCTGATAGCCATGGTGTTGATGGTGAAATCGCGCCTATAGAGGTCCTGCTTGATGGAGCTGCGTTCCACCTGCGGCAAGGCTGTGGAATACTCGTAGAACTCTCTTCGGGCCGTAGTGAAGTCGATGAAGGGCACGACTCTGTCCTCGCCCTCGAAGATCAGCTTGGCGGTGCCGAACCGGTGATGGGTATGAACACGACCACCGATCGCCTGCGACAGACGCCTGGCCAAGGCGATCGCGTCGCCTTCAACGACGAGGTCCAAGTCCAAGTGAGCCTTTCCCAGCAGGAGATCCCGTACGAAGCCGCCGACGATATACAGGGAGTAGCCCATCTCCTTTGCCAACTGACTCGCCTTCAGCACCACTTCGAGGAGTTCAGCAGGCAGAGCTTCCCGCACTCGTGTCGCCATTTCGTCGGCCCGCGACGCACGATGAGGTGCGCTCCACAGCTTGATCAGGTCAGTTCGTGTGACTATGCCGACAATCCGACCATTCTCCATCACAGGCACTTGTCCCACGTCGTGCTCCATCATCACTTCTTGGAGATGCTCCACCGGATCCCGTGGCGAGACGACGATTTCTCCTTTGTGCATGTAGTTCGTAATGGGAGCATCTCCCCTCTCGTACTGCAATGCCTTGTCGATCTCTCTTCGCGTGAGGATACCAAGCAGCCTGCTGTCTTCTGCGACTACAGGGAACCCCTCGTGCCCATATCGCCGCATCATCTCCGCTGCTTCCTGGACCGAGGTATCGGGCGACAGGGTATAGACGCCGTATGACATAATCTCCTTGACCGTTGTAGGCGGCCGGACCAATTCGTCCAGGGATTCAAGTAGCCGTTCTCGCGTCTCGCCGACCGTTTGATCCCTAATCAAAGCCGCAGCCGCCTTGCTGTGGCCGCCACCGCCAAACCGACGACATATTTCTGCTACATCGATGGCGTCTGAGCTGCTGCGGGCCACCAGTTGGATGCGAACGTCCAGATCAACGATGAGGAAAATCGCGGCAGGTTCATACAAGTCCCTTAGTTTGTGAGCCAGGGTCGAGATCTCCTCAAGATAGCCCGTAGCCTTGGCGTCGGCGACGACAACTGTTTGGCCAGCAAACTCGTGAAACTCTGCGGCCTCCAGCAGCTTCTGGTATAGTTCCCTTTGGCTCTCGCTGAGTGGACGATGCAGGAATTCGTTGACCACATCGAGGTTGGCCCCCTGTTCCATCAGCCAAGCTGCGCAACGCGCATCAGCCGGCCTGGTTCCAGCATAGCTGAGGGAACCTGTGTCCTCGTAGATGCCGAGCAGCAGCAGAGTAGCTTCTACCAGAGATAGAGACACGTGCGCTTGACTGATTTGCTCAACCAGGAGCGTGGTGGTTGAACCCACGTGCCCACCGTGGTAAGTCATGCGGTCTTCGAGTTCCGTCTCCAGCGGATGATGATCTATGATCCGTATCTGTGTATCCGCTGACACACCTTTCAGGGAGGGAATGCTCTGTGTATCAACCAAGGTCAGGACCTCGGTCTTGCCGCGGGGCATCTCCTCCCGGCGCACAAATGGCAACTCGTCCCGATACAGCGCAAGGAAATCCCGCAGGTTGCGATTCAGCCGTTGAGGCAAGATCGGGATCGCTTTGGGGTATAGCTTCGCAGCTGCCAGCATGGACGCCAGGCCGTCGAAATCAGTGTGCTCGTGGGAGGTTATGATGTTCATGGCAGGCTTTCTGTGTGCAATTCTACCAGACTGAGTCTCATTTGACAATCGGGCGATGCCCAACTATAATTGAAAGTTACCCAACGCTCCTCACGCGGCGGGCCTCAGGGGAAAATGCCGGTGGTTCGAAAGACAAGATCCTACGCGAGGCTCTACTTCCTGCTGCTATGCCTCGTTATCACTACTGGCCTTCTGGTCAACGCCTTCATACCTGTCGTCTTCTCAGCGAGACGCGCTGGCTACGATTACCACGAACGCAGGAGCATCCCCAATAGCGACGTCAACCCTTTCGGGGCCAATTTCTTCCTGGACCGGGAAGTCGAAGAGTGGAAGCTGAGAAAGACCCTCCAAATGGCCCGGGACGCTGGGTTGGGTTGGGTCAAACAACAGTTTCCGTGGGAGCAGATAGAGCCCGTTCAAAAGGGGGTCTTCTACGACGAGCGAATCAGACAGAGTAGCTGGGCAAAGTATGACCGCATAGTGGACTTGTGTGAGGAGTATGGGCTACAGATCATCGCTCGCCTTGACCGACCGCCGGACTGGTCGAGGCAGGACAATACGTACAAAGAGCGACCACCCGACAACCTCGAAGACTACGGCGATTTCGTCTACACCTTTGTAGATCGCTACCGTGGTCGAATCAGGTACATCCAGATCTGGAACGAGCCCAACATCTTCCCTGAGTGGGGGAACAGGCCTGTAGATCCGGCTGGTTATGTCGACTTATTGCGCATCGCCTATGAGCGGGCCAAGGAAGCGGATCCCAACGTCTACGTCCTGAGCGCACCCTTGGCGATAACCTTGGGACAGGAGCATCCGGAACCAGGCAAGTGGATCAGTATGAATGAGATTCAGTTCCTAGAGGAGATGTATCGGGCGGGGGCCAAGGATTACTTCGACATTCTCTCAGCAAACGCCTTCGGGCTTGGCAGTCCTCCCGAGGATCCGCCGGAACCTCAGGTCCTGAACTTCCAGAGGGCCGTCCTTTTGCGCGAGGTCATGGAACGCCATGGCGATTCCGGCCAGCCGATCTGGTTCAATGAGTACGGCTGGAACGCCTCGCCCGAAGACTTTCCGAAGGAGCAGCTCATTTGGCAGCGAGTCAGCGAAGAGGAGCAAGCTGAATTCACTGTGCGAGGCATCGAATACGCCCGTGCCAACTGGCCTTGGGCGGGAGTATTCAACATCTGGTACTTCAGGCAGGTAGGAGGCATATCGCCCGATAGATCCGAGTACTACTTCCGCATGGTCGATGTGGACTTCACGCCTCGGCTTGTCTATCACGTTGTCAAACAGACAACCGAGGAACTCTTCGGCCCCGTTTGGCCAGGCTACTATCAAGAGACGAATCCTGCCGTGATTTGCGAGGGAGAGTGGAAGGAGATAGTCGAGCCCCAAGCCAGCGGCCAGGCGATGGTCGTCAGCGAGGCGCCGGGGTCCAGCATCTCACTCGATTTCGTGGGTGAGAATGTAGGTCTGATCGCCTGGCAAGGACCCGATGGGGGGCGCCTGGCGGTGACCCTAGATGGTCACGCTGTCGACGGTCTGCCTCGGACCGGAGATGGTCAGTCCTACGTTGACCTGTTCAGTCCAGTCACCCGCTGGCAGCAGTCAATACCGCTGGTGTACCAAGTCGAGGACCGAGAGCATAGCCTGCAACTCACCGTACTGGGGCGAGGGAATCTGGCCTCAGAGGGAAACGTGATCGCCGTGGACGCCTTCGAAGTAAGCAGAGGCGAGAGACCCTCCTTGCCCCACGGTATCACAGCCTTCCTGGGGCTGGCTGTGCTGGGTGTCGCGGGCTTGACATACCGCGAGTGGAGGCTTCTACGACGAGAGCACCGCTAGACTCTGATGGGATCTCACAGCTTCATCCATTGGGGATGAAGCTTTTTTGTTGGGCGCGCCACGATACGGCTCCAGCGGGGGGCCAAAGATGACAAGGGGTACCTTGGCGCGTGTCCTTCTGATGTGCATCGTGCTCGCCCTGGCAGCTGGGCTTGCAAGGGAGCACGTGCGGCCCCAGATTCTCATCCGTCAAGCGGACCTGTCCCGGAGTGCACAGGAGTACAGCCAGGCCATCGATCTGTACCAGCAGCTAGTCGTACTCCGTCCACTCTGGCCGATGCCTCATGTTTGTCTAGGCCAGATATACCTCACTCAAGGGAAGCTCGAGGAAGCCGAAGAGGACTTCGCCATCGCATGGGAGCTTGACGCGGGAGAATCGCTGGCGCTCGCAGGTCTCGCGGAGATCGCCTACCATCGGGGTGATGCACAAAGGGCTATCGATCTCTGGCGCCATGCGATAGCGCTGGATCCCAAAGGCTCCGAGCCGCGGTATCGACTGGGGCAGACCTACCTAGAGTTGTCCGAGTTTGACCTGGCGAGGCAGGAACTGAGGCAGGTCCTGGGTGACGCGGAATACCATCAAGAAGCCAACTACTACCTCGGTCTACTGGCAGCTGGCGACGAAGACGCGGATGCCGTCGAGTACCTGCGATTGGCCGTCGAGGGCGAGGACCGGGAGATATCCAAGAGAGCACGCGAGATGCTTGTCCTGCTGGATGACTTGGCAGCGTCGGAGGACGATGCCCATGTCGCTGCTCACCTCGGGCGTGCCTACCTCAGACTCGATGCGCCCAGCCTCGCACTGACCCACCTCAAGAGAGTAGTGGCCCTCCAGCCCGACAACCATACGGCTCGCGCATACATGGGCTATGCGCTTCTTGCGCTGGATGACCTCGACGCTGCCCGTGACGTCCTGCGGGAGCTCACGCAACTGGCCCCCAAACACCCCTTAGGCCACTACTTCCTGGGGTTGCTCCACCGCTCCGAAGGCTACCTGCCCACCGCACTGTGGGAGTTCAAGAAATCGCTGGAGACGGATCCATCTAACGCCGCCGTCTACGCCGAGATCGCTGACACATATCAGCGCATGGGCCAGCACGTGTCCGCGGGAGAGTGGTACCGGGCGGCGACCGAGGTAGAACCCGACGAAGCGGGATTCCTGATTCTCTTGGCACAGTACTACGTAGATGTACTGCCCAGGGCCGAAGAAGGGCTCGCTGCCGCGCGGCAAGCAGCCGTCGCGGCGCCTGACAACGCTGTGGCACAGGATCTGCTGGGCTGGGCTTTCTATCTGGCAGGCAAGCAAGCCCAGGCAGTCGGTCCTCTGGAACAGGCAATAGCTCTCGACCCCGACTTCGCACGCGCATACTACCATCTTGGCGTCGTCTACGCTCAGCTTGGCCAAGAGGCAGATGCTAAGCAAGCCTACCAGCGCGCCATAGACATCGACACGAGCGGCGAATATCGGCAGAGAGCGATGGCCGGACTGGGTAGCACAGAGTAGGTCTCTCCTCGCGGTCTCCCCGATGGGTCGCCGCCGTGGCTCTTGACCCTCAGCTGAACGCCGTGTAGAATCTCACTGCAGACCGCCATTAGGTTCGTTCACGCACTGGCTAGGCGCTGACGGCTGGAGACACGGGTTATGTTCTGCTCCGGGCTCCTGCGTTGGAGTCGATTCGTGGAGGAGCACGCCCATTCCGGGCTGCTGATGTTCGCCGTCGTCTACTCCTCCATCACTCGCGTCCTGCTCGCCCCAGTGACCACATCTCGAGCGAGGACGACGTAGGGCTTCTTCCTCTGCGGCGATCCTTGCGAGGCTGCCGGACCGCGTACTGAGCCTGCACCGGACGCTCGCTGAGGGATCATGGTTTGAACGAGCACGCAGAGACCGACAAACGAAACGAGGAGCGACGAGGTACGGGAAGCGCGCTCCGCGTGCTAGCCCGCGGGAGGCGGAGGCCGCCCTAGGCGGTTGACAGCTTGACGGGGGAGCTTACAGTGAGAGTGAAGGGGAAGGTCGCGATCATAACGGGGGCGACATCGGGCATTGGCTTTGCGAGCGCCATGCGCTTCGCCGCCGAGGGGGCCAAGGTCGTGGCGGCCGATATCAGAGAGACCTCGGAGGAGGTGGGCGAGATTGCCGGTAGCGGAACCGAGATCCTCTTCGTGCAGGTAAATGTCAGCGACCCCTCTCAGGTCACGGGCATGATCCAAGAGACCATCTCCGTCTATGGGAGGGTCGACGTGCTGGTCAACAACGCTGGTATTGAGCTGGCGAAAACCGTGACCAACACGACCGAAGAGGAGTGGGATCGCCTGATGGAGGTCAACCTGAAGGGAGTCTTCTTGTGCTGTAGGGAAGCCATCCCTGTGATGCAACGTCAAGGAGGGGGTGTGATTGTCAACGTTGCGTCGGAGCTGGGTCTGGTTGGAGGAACCGAGATCGCCGCCTACTCAGCTTCCAAGGGTGGCGTAGTGCAGTTGACAAGAGCGATGGCCATAGATCACGCTGCAGACCACATCCGCGTCAACTGTGTCTGTCCCGGCCCGGTGGCGACTCCGCTGCTCGAAGGCATAATCCGCGATTCGTCGAATCCCGAGCAGGAGAGAAGGAACATCGTGGAGAAGACGCTGCTGAAGCGCGTGGGTCGCCCCGAGGAGATCGCCAATGTCATTCTCTTTCTCGCCTCAGACGAATCCTCGTATATAACAGGATCCATAGTTGTGGCAGATGGCGGCTGGACTGCCAAATGATGAGACCTGCAGATCAGCCAAATCGCGGACACGGCGCAGGAGGCGGAACGTGAGAATGCGCGCAGAAGAAATGGAGCACAGGAAGCAGATGGTACCGGAGTTGTGTACCTGTCCAGGTTGTCCGAGTTGGGTGGAGTGCGGCTAGGATGGCGGTTCTTGCCATGCCACCATCGGCAGAGCGGCGCCATAGAGCAGGAATCAGGCAACATTTGCCCAAGCTGCCCCGTTACCGAGAAGATGAATCTCCATCACGACTATTACTGCACCAGGCGCTCGGAGAGGAAGCAATCCGGCACGTGATAGTAAGCAAGGCCGCCTAAGTGAGGTATCAGCCCTGATGGACCAACGACCAAGTATCTCGGCATTCTTCACCAATCTGGGGGCTCCCATCCCTTGGCACCGCAAACTGGCGCTACTGGTGCGAAACAACTGGATCAAGATCCGGACGGGCAGCAGCTGCTGCGGCCACCTCGGCGAGCCTGGCTGTTGACAGGTTTCACCCAAGGGACCGGGGCGGTCCCAGAGACTTTCGAACGATTGACGTCCAGGGATAGAACAGTCTTGTGAGTGGACAGACAGTATGTCTCCAGATACGTTGAAGGTTGCCACCTTCAACACGAACTCCATTCGCGCCCGGCTGGAGTTGGTGCTGGGATGGCTTCAGCGAGAGACGCCGGACATCCTGTGTTTGCAGGAGACCAAGGTGCAGGATGCCGAATTCCCGGCCGACGGCTTTCTGGATCTTGGCTACTACGTCGTCTTCCGAGGTCAGAAGGCCTATGCTGGCGTAGCCATAGTCAGCCGAGAGGCGCCACAAGATGTAGCCTTCGGACTGGATGACGGCGAGGATCCGGACGAGGCACGTCTCGCTCGCGCCAGGATTGGGGATGTCGCCCTGGTGAATACCTACGTCCCTCAAGGGCGCTCTCCAGACTCGCCTCACTTCCAGTACAAACTGAGGTGGCTCGCTCGACTCAGGGCATTCTTCGAGCGACACTACTCTTCGCGCGGGGCGCTCTTGTGGATGGGTGACTTCAACGTTGCTCCAGAGCCAATCGATGTGTATGAACCCAAGAGTCTGGAGAGACACGTGGACTTCCACCCGGACGCTCGCAAAGCACTTGAGGACGTACGCCAGTGGGGTTTCGTCGATGTGTTCCGCTTGCACCATCCGGAGGAGCCAGGGCACTACACGTTCTGGGACTACAGAGTTCCCAATGCGTTGAAGCGGGAGATGGGGTGGCGCGTGGATCACATCTGGGCCACGGACCAGCTTGCCACGAAGTGCGCCAAGGCCTGGATTGACGTCGAGGCCCGCCGTGCTGAACGACCGTCGGACCACACCTTCGTAGTCGCCGAATTCACTCTTTAGCTTCACCGTGCCGGACCAGACTGGCCGCCAGCGGTCACGGATCCTTCTCAAACAGGTACTCGTGATAGAATGGAGGAAATGCGCCGAGCTGAGTGCCTCTGGATGCGCGACAGTGGTGGTTCGGTGCAGGTCATGAGGGTGATGGCACGCGCGCTACCTATGTAGGTACACTAGAAAGGCAGGGCACTGAGATGCAAACACGACCGTTTGGCAACACGGAAGAAGAATTTCCCATTCTGAGTTTTGGAGCCCAGCGCATAGTGGATGAGCATGCCTGCAACGAAGAGCAGGCAATTGCCATCCTCAACACTGCTATAGACCGAGGCATCCGCTATTTCGACACAGCCTGGATCTACTCGTACGGCCAGTCGGAGGAGCGGGTGGGCAAGGTGGCCAAGCACCGGCGCGACGAGATGTGGATCGCCACCAAGGTCTGGGATCGCACCCGCGACGGCGCGCTGCGCCAACTCGAGGAAAGCCTCTCTCGTCTACAAACCGACTACGTCGACGAGTGGCGCTTGCACAACATCTGGGGTCGCGAGGAGTTGGACAGATGCTTCGCGTCCGACGGTGCCATCCACGCCCTGACCCAGGCTCGCGAGGAGGGACTGGTCCGCCATCTCAGTATCAGCGGCCACACCGACCCTCAGATTCAGATTGAGGCCCTGCAACGGTTCCCCTTCGACAGCGTGCTCATCGCCGTCTCGGTACTGGACCACTTCATCTACAGTTTCGCCGAGGAGTTCCTACCCGTGGCCAACGCCAAGGGCGTGGCCACCATCGGCATGAAGGTCTTTTGTCTAGGCAAACTGGGGGACGTGTACGATCGGGCTTTGCGCTATACCCTGGGTCTGCCAGTTAGCACGACTATCGTGGGCTGCTCCACCATGGAGGAGTTGCAGAAGGATCTGGAAATCGCAGAGCAATTCGTGCCTCTCAGCGGCCCGGAACGGCTGACCTTCTTCCGTGAGATGCTTCCCCTCGTCACTCCGCAGAACCTGCCCTGGAAAGCCGCCGACTGGAACAACCCTGTGACGTGGAATCCCCGGGTGGAGCCCTCAGCCATGTAGACTCTTCTGCTTCGGGCAGATTATGGGCCTCTACTTCTCCCAAGGCTGCACGAACTTGAAGCCGTGTCCTCTGACGGTTACGATATAGGCGTGCTCAGGGTCAGCAACCGCTATCCGGCGTCGCAGCCTTCCGACAAGAGCATCTATCGTCTCATCTGAGACCGCTCCCTCGGCATCCCCCGGCCACACCACCTCCACGATCTCGTCCCGGCTGTAGACTCGGCCTGATCTCCCCTGCAGGAGCATCAGCAGTCGAAACTGAGCCTTGGACACAGGCGGTGTCAACTTCTTTCCCCGCACCCACACCTCCCGCGTCTCGCGATCCACCCACAGGCCCCTTCCTCGCACCAGCGCTTCAGTGACCAAGGCACCCGTCGCCTCCGGATCGATGTAAAGGGCCCTGTATTCCAGACCTATCTGCACCTCGTCCCCATCGCGCAGAACATATCGTTCGGCGATGCGCTGACCGTTCACGAAAGTTCCGTTGCGGCTGCCGCGATCAGCAATCACGTACTGACCGTGCTCTCTCTCCAGCTGAGCATGACGCCTCGACGCAAGTCGATCATCAATAACGATGTCGTTCTCGGCCGAACGACCGATTGTCAGTATGTCCTGGGTCAACGGTATCTCTTTTCCCTTCTCACCTCCGCCCTGCACGATGAGCCGAGGCGCCCTCTCTTGCATCAGCCGCCTCCCCTGCTTCTCTTGACACTCTGCGCCGACCCGAATATGATAAGAGTGGGGGTACGGGTTGCAATCAGGCGGACGAGTACCGCCAGATGCTCGCCCTGGAAGGTGGAAAAAGACATTGACAATCCCGCTATCGCCTCCGACCGTACTGCGTGACAGATACAGGATTGTGGAATTGATTGGCCGTGGCGGGATGGGAGCGGTCTACCTGACTGAAGACCTCCGTCGCAAGGAGATGAGGTTTGCCCTCAAGGAGGTATTCTATCCGGCAGACACAGATCCCGCTTTCGAAAGCCAACTCCGCGAGCAATTCCACAGAGAAGCCACTGCACTGGCTAACCTGGACCACCCCAATCTACCCAAGGTCTTTGACTATTTCTCCGAAGACGGGCGCGACTATCTGGTGATGGACTACATCGCAGGTCCCAACTTGAAGGAGCTACTTGACCAGGCCAGGAAACGGGGAGAGTTGTTGCCAGAAAGCGACGTCCTGGACTGGGCCGATCAGATATGCACTGCCCTGATCTATCTCCATGGACAGACCCCCCCTGTCATCCATCGCGATGTCAAGCCAGCCAACGTCAAGCTTACCGCTGACAACGTCGTCAAGTTGGTAGATTTCGGGCTGGTCAAATTCTTCGATTCGGGCGATCCCAAGACCATCACCCTAGTGCGGGGTGTCGGTACGCCCACCTATGCGCCTATGGAACAGTACGGGGCCGGCACCGGGCGGACCGATGCCAGATCAGACATCTATTCGCTGGGAGCGACCCTCTATCATCTCCTGACGGGTCACGCCCCCGTGAATGCCCAACAACGTTTCCTCGAGCCAGAGAGCCTTGCCAGCCCCCGGTCCCTCAACCCCGCTATCTCCTCCCTCACCGAGTACCTTGTTCTGAAAGCCATGGCCATACGCCCGGATGATAGGTATCAGAACGTCGGGGAGATGAGACGAGACCTGACAATGGCCAGAAACCTCTCTCTGGGAAGAAGAACCCAAACGCGTCTGGCTCTGGTGTGGTCAAGCCTCGTGCCGCATAAATGGCTATCTCTTGGCGTCCTGGCGCTATTCATCTTGGCGCTGCTCATGACTATCGCTCAGCCAGAGTTGATATTCTGACCTGGGATCGCGTGGCAGACGCTATGAGCGTCTCGGCCAGGCTACTCCGCTGGGCAAGAAAGCTAGAGCAGCACAGAACAGAAGAAGAAAGACCCTGACAGCCATTCCCTCCCATCTCAGAATCCTGGCCGGATTCAGAAGGCCCAACCCGTAGAGTATGTAGCCTGTCAGACCCAAGCCCACACCATACAGTATCAGCTGCACCTCGCGTTCCCAACCCTTTCTCCTCCCTCTTCTCGCCTGGAGGCCCACGACGCTGCCCACCAGAATGCCCGTACCAGCCAGCAGGAAATCAAACCAATCCACGGGGCGAACCGGTGGCTCGATCGGTGGAACAAACGTAGGGACTGGCGTCGGTCGAACGGTTGGGGTGGGTGGTACGGCAGTGGGTGTCACGGTAGGGGTGCGCGTTGCCGTCGACGTCGGAGTGTACGTGGGAAAAGGTGTTACGGGTACCTCAAGGCGAACTATCATGGGTGCTGAACTCGCTTCCCCACTGACCGCACTGATCTCGATCACCCCAGCTGGTGCAGGCTCGCTGAGCCAGAAGCTGGCACCGGCCACGCCCCCGATGGTGTCTGTCATCACCTGGGGTTCCACGAAAATGTCCCCTCTTAGATAGCTTCCCCTGAACTCCACCTTTGTGCCGTCCGGCACCGGGTTGCCGTTGCGATCCACAATGATGCCTGTTCGCACCACCAACGGATCTCCTCCCACGTACAGGGGCACGTCCTGCGGTGGAGCGAGCCTCTCCAGAGTGATCAGTTGTGTGGGGTCTGGAGCCAGCAAAATCGCCACATCGTGGTCCACACCTTCAACGTTGACTGGTGCAACCCCTGCGGGGATAAAATCGGCTTCGAAAAGGGGCCGCAACGATGCTTCGAGAGAGGCAGGGACCTTACTATAGACGGCGAAGTAGGCATCAAGTTTGCCCACCTCGTTCTCATCAAGGTGATAGGGCGCATCGTAGGTGATGGCGACGACTTTCTTGTCACTCAAGTAGTAGTCTCTCTCCGCTAGAAGGTCCTTGATGGCTCTCGCGGCGGGGAAATCGTCCGGGTTGTAGTCCGACAAGGCGAAGACAACCCACTCGGCCTCCTGTATTCGACCTTCGACCACTGCCATGTCCGACTCGCCCAGTTCGCCAGCCATCCAATCGCCGACTTGGGAGAAGCTCAGCGTATTCACCCTGTCAGGACTGACCTGCCCCGTCCCCTGCGGGCCGTAGATACGCAGCAGTGTATTCTGCAGAGCCCCGCTCGGCAGCACCGGGATCGCATAGCAGTCCTCGAAGCAGTCCACAATCAAGATGTCGTCCTCAGCGGTAGGAGTTGCAGGGAGACGAGAGCGTAAGTCTTCCTTGCTAGGATGTAGAAGCGTGACAGCGTCTTCCGCTATCAGCCGAGCCGCCTCGCCACCGGCCCCAACGAGTTGCGCCGCCAACTCCACATCGACCAGCACTTCATCCAAGGACGGCGTAGGATACAGTGCCGTCTTGGCCAGCAAGATCCTACGCACGGATTCATCCACCCTGTCTCGAAACTCTTCGTCGCTCTCGTAGAGCCCTTGGAAATCCTGTATCGTGTCTATCATGTTCGCGAAGTCACTCGCAGTCCAATCCTCGCCCAGAGAGAACTTGACCAAGGGAAGAAGGTCATTGCCCGCCAAGAGTGCCTCCCGAGCGATCCGACGGTGCGGGAACCCTAGCAGACGAGCACTCACATGGTCCTTGATGGCATCCGCGCCGAGGAACCCAGCCACCAGAAGCCCTGATGTTCTCCAGGCGGCAAACTCTGGCAAGGCCATCGCGGCAGCAAGGCCATTCTCATCTAGAGTCAGAGGATCGGTGAGAGAGCCCACGTCCTCCTGGAAAGCGGTGCACCTGGTGTGGCCAACCAGCAAAGCATCGGTGGTACCTAGCGAGTCGCTCCCGGAGTATCTGGTGACTCCAGCGAAGGGCATCAACTCCTGGGCTCTCATCTCGTCTAGGGTCTTGTTGATAGTGGTCACCTCGCTCTGAGGATCACGGTCGCTCCCGCCCTGACCGGGGAAATAGTGGGCAACAGTGACCACCCTGCCACCGCTGCCGTCGTGCACACCTCTGATGTACGCCCTGCCCAACCTGGCGACCCAGTCGGGGCTTCCGCCAAAGACCCTGACCCCGAGATCCCCCCTTCCTCCTGATCGAGGCGTATCGAGAATATCGATGATCGGGCCGAGAAGCATATTGACGCCCACAGCAGCCAGTTCCTGCCCCGTGACAGTGCCGGCAGTCTGAGCATGTTGCTCACTCCAGGTTGCCCCGATCGCCATCTGACTGGGGAGGTGTGTGAAGCCGTTGCGAAGTTGGCTGTGAGGATATCCATTGCCCTCTTGCTCGACCGCGATGAACAGGGGAACAAAGAACTCCTGGCCGTCAATTTCCCAGCTGTTGGCCCGGAAAGCCAGATTCTGGAGTTCGTTTGTCAGCCCCGCCACCTGAAGCGCCGTAGGGACCTCGCCCTGGTTGTTGATGTTGCGCCTTGACTCTGAGAGGAGTACGGCTCCAACCTTGTATTCCCCGATCAGTTGATCAATTGCGCTCCCCTCAGAGGTATCGTCACCGGCGAAGTCAACCATGAACAGCTGACCTACCCTCTCCTGCGGTGTCATCTGTTCCATGATCTCGATGATCGGATCATCCTGAGCCATGACATCTTGGGGAAGGAGAAGGGTTAGTGTGCCGCACAGCGCGAGCAGCCTGAGAAGGGTAGAGACCCACCGCCTAGTCAATAGAGACCGACTCCTAACTCAGTAGACCCACTGGCCGTCTTTCTGGACGAGAATACCATCGAGATAGATCTCGCCGCCGTCCCGCAGATCCTTGATCATGTCCCAGTGCAGGCCCGATTCATTCTTGCTGCCGGTCTCTGGATATCCCCTGCCCAGAGCGACGTGGACCGTACCACCTATCTTCTCATCAAAGAGGATGTTCTTGACGAAACGCTCAATCCTGTAGTTGTTGCCCAGCCCCAGCTCTCCAACGTACCTGGCACCCTTATCCATTTCCAAGAGCGCCAGGAGGTAGTCTTCCCCCTTCATCGCCGAGGCCTTGACTACTCTGCCTTTCTCGAACCATAGACGCACGCCTTCTACTTCCTGTCCTCCGAACGCGGGGTAAATGGCAGGATAGCTGTAGAGAATGTACCCCTCCACACTATCCTCCAGCGGACCGGTGAATATCTCTCCGTCCGGCATGTTCACCTTGCCGTCGGCGCTGATGAAGGTGCGCCCGTCGACGCGCATCTTCAACTCTGTGTCTTCCCCTTTGATGACCACCTCTTTCCTCTGGTCGAACAGGTCCTTCAGCCGCTCCTGTTGCTGCGAGACCTGGTTCCAATCAAGGTCCACAGCGCCGAAGACAAAGTCCTCAAACTCCGTGACGTTCATGCCGGCATCCTGTGCACCACCGGGAGTGGGATAGAGGGTCACCACCCAGCGTGTGTTGTCACTCAGATAGGCCCTGACAGTCGCATCGGAGCCACGCCAAGTGGCTATCCTTGCTGGCTCGAAACCGCTCAGCATCTTGGTGTTGCCGGGAGCTAGAATCTGAATGTAGACATCGGTATTCTCAGCCTCATGCATGCGCAAGGTAGGAAACCTGCTCAGCTGTTTCTCTGTTGCCTCCCTCAGAAGGATTTCTCTGAACTCCTCCAACTCGATGTGTGTCACGATCTCGCCAGCTCCCTTCTGCAGGGCAGCCCTGTAAGTCTCGACGACCAGCGGCTTCGCCAGGTCACTGGACGCCTTGATCTGGACGGTGTCGCCCTCTTGCACCTCCGTGCAGAAATCCACCACTATCTCCGCAAGTTTCCGCACTCTCGGGTCAAACATGGAACGTTTCTCCTATCCGCAGGAAGCTGCTTCTACCAAAGCGCACAACGATTTTATCGTATTGCGCACCCCATGTCAACGATTGAACTCCTCACAGACTCGCCACAGCCCTGCCCCACCCCAACTCGACAACCGCCCACTCTTACGTCCTTCATTGGAACCAGGCGATGCAGGGAGGAAATTACGTCAACCGATCGAAAGTAGCAGGGAATGAGTCTAGAAGGCTTGCCTTAAATCCGACAATCGGCAAGCTGCCTTGCGGGGAAGAGGCTTGGCTGACATAACGAAAGCGTCGAAGGGCTCGGCGACGGACGTGGCTTGCGAGGCGCCGGTTTTTGCGACGCTGGCCACCCGGCAGCATCATCACGCGGTCAACCCGCTCGTCGCCGTTGCCGCGCAGTCAGCCCAGGTAGAGCGCTCGCGGTGGGCGACTGCCGCACTGCCGCTAGTTCATGAACAAACTAGTTCGGCGCTGAGTGAGATCGCCCGTAGGCTGCCTTGAGTTCCTCCTTCACCAGCTCTTGGATCTCGCGACGGAGCGACGGATATCCCGCGTAGCCAAGACGCTGCGCGAACCTGGTTACCGTCGCAGGGTCGACGTCCAGTCGCTGCGACAGTTCGGAACCGTTCATGAAGGCAGCCTCGCGGTATTCCTGAGTCAAGAAGTCGGCGATTCTCTTCTGATTTTTTCCAAGCCGAGCGTACCGGTCTGCGATTCTTTCCCGAAACATGCAAACCCTCCTTGCTCAGTCTCCGTTCTGCCCGCGATCGAGAGGAAGCCGATCCCAAGGGACAGCAATCTCTATTATCAATTATAACACGTAACGATGGTTGACGCAAACGAGTGGTGTGACTCCCCTTCCAATGACGGAAAAGCCCTTGCAGCGACCATGTCAAGCTAGTATAATGAGCCCAACATTGTGACCAGGTGATATTCATTGAACATCAAAACCGTGGTCATCATCCCCACTTATAACGAAGCCGAGAACCTCGTGCAGATGGTGGCGGAGTTGATGACCCTCGGCCTGGATAGTCTCCGCATCCTAATCATCGACGACAACTCTCCCGACGGCACGGGTGAGATCGCCGACGACTTGGCCCTGCAGTACGCCGACAACGTGCGTGTCCTCCACAGGCCGAGGAAGATGGGGCTCGGGACAGCCTACATCATGGGGTTTCGCCATGCACTCGAGTCTGGTGCGGAGTACGTCATCCAGATGGACGCGGATTTCTCCCACTCTCCCTCCTACCTCCCCATCTTGCTGGACAAGATCGAGGAATGCGACGTGGTCATCGGATCCCGTTACGTACAAGACGGACGGGTTGACGCCAAATGGAGCCCTTGGAGACGGTTCCTGAGCTGGGGAGGCAATTTCTACGCCCGAGTGGTTACTGGTCTCCGCATTCATGACACCACGGGCGGTTTCAGATGCTTCCGGCGGCGGGCTTTGCTGGAACTGGATCTGGAAGGCATCCACTCAGAGGGATATGCCTTTCAAATAGAGGTGGCTTACGCTTGCCAGAAGAAGGGACTGGTTCTGTGTGAGATTCCCATTTATTTTGAGGATCGCTCTATGGGTCTCTCCAAGATGAGCTCCCGCATCATCCTTGAAGCAGTGTGGCGGGTATGGCAGATGAGGTGGCGGTACCGGTAGCGCGGTGGCCACTACAGAGACAGAGGGCGTAGTTGATTAACAAAGAGAGATTGTATGACCTCCTCATAGTCCTGATCTTCCTCACCCTTCCACTCCTCCTCTTCTGGCCCGTTACTGTCGGTGGCAAGACGCTTGTACCTTTCGACAATCTCTACACCTTCCAGCCGTGGCAGGCCTTCGCCGACGAGGTAGGGGTTGGCGTCCCCCACAATGAGTTGCTGAGTGACTTGCTGCTTGAGAACTACGCCTGGAAGACCTTCATCGTCCAGGCGTTGCAGGATGGACAAATCCCCCTCTGGAATCCCTACCTGTTCGCCGGTGTGCCCTTCTTGGCGGCCGGCCAGCACTCAGCGCTCTATCCCTTCAGCGTGCTGTTCTACATCCTCCCTATCCCTCAAGCCTACGGCTACTTCACGGTGCTGCATCTCTTTCTAGCTGGCCTCTTTATGCACGTCTTTGTGCGGGTAATAGGCGGTGGAAGGCTGGGCTCGACTGTCGCGGGAGTGACCTACGTCCTCAGCGGCTTCATGATTGTCAGCGTTGACTTCCCGATGGTCGTTGCAGTTGCCACCTGGCTGCCTCTGATCCTGGCGGCGACCGAACTGGCGATAAGAACACAGGAACGGAAAGCCTCTGCGCGCTCGCCGATTCCGTACCTTCTCGGCGGAGCGGTGGTCTTGGGCATCCAGTTTCTGGCTGGTCATGCCGAGATGTCCTACTACGTGATGCTGGTCACCGCCTTCTATGCCGCGTGCCGACTGGGGATCCTATGGTGGAAAGAGCGAGCAGTGAAGCGCCTCGCACTCCTAGCCCTGCTGCTCCTGGGAATGGTCGGATTGGGAGTCGCACTGGGCGCAGCGCAGTTGATCCCCTTCCTCGAACTGGCCCGTGTGAATTTCCGGCAGGGCTCCGCGACCTACCAGGACGTCATAAGCTGGAGGTATCCCCCGCGACAGGTGATCACCTTCCTCGTACCCGACTTCTTCGGCAACCCCAGCCATCACGCGTACTTCGACATCGTCACTCGCCAATTGACCCCTGTCACTCAGGACTTCTCGGGTCGACCGATCAGCACCATCTTCTGGGGCATCAAGAATTACGTTGAAGCTGGAGCCTATGTAGGCCTCCTGTCCATCCTGCTGTCCCTCGTCGCGGTGCTGCGTCGCAGGGACCGCTATGTGTGGATCTTCGCTTCGCTCGCCGTCATTTCGCTCCTGCTCAGCTTCGGGACTCCCCTCTATGCCCTGCTCTACTATCTGTTGCCTGGCTACAAACAACTCCATACCCCGTTCCGCTGGGTCTTCCCGTACACAGCTAGCATGGCCATATTGGCGGGTCTGGGCGCAGCGTCCCTCGAAAGAGTGGTTCAGAGAAAGCCGGGGTCGCGTCCTTCCTGGCTGGGCCCTCGCCTTGTGGCGTCGATAGCCTTCGGGGCTGGGATCCTGGGGCTGGGGCTACTGCTCTTTGTCTTCCTGCGCCCTGATCCCTTCGTTGTCTTGGCCGATCGCTTCCTGGCGTACTCCGACTTGTCACAGCGCGCCTTCGCAAGCGGGGCCATGCTGCTTTCCTATCAATGGCGTAACCTGCTAATTTTCAGTCTGTTCCTGATGGCAGCCGGGGCCGTAATCAGAATCAGCTACTGCCCCATCTACCTCCCAGGGCCGTGGAAGGCTCACGGAGTCTGGAAACCACTAGCAGTGGTGGTCCTGAGCCTCGATTTGATGGTCATCGCCGCCGGTTTCAATCCAGCTGCGGATCCTGCCGTGGCCCAGTTCACACCTCCCTCAGTGACGTTCCTCCAGAAGGACGATGAGCTGTACCGCGTGACATCGTTCAACGCTCCAAACGAGAAGACGTTCAACGCGAATGTGGGTATGTACTACCGCCTCCACGACATCCGTGGATACGATTCCATCATCCCGAAGCAGTATGCCATCTTCATGGGCCTCGTCGAGGTGCAGGGGGAGTTGATCTACAACCGCATCGCGCCCCTCTCCAACTATGACTCCCTCGATTCGCCACTCCTGGATCTGCTGAACGTCAAGTACATAATGACGACACAACATCTGCCCAACCCGGGCTATACACTAGTCTATGATGACGAAGTGCGCATTTATCAGAATGATGACTACCTGAGTCGCGCCTTTGTTGTCTACGACGCCGACGTCATTCAAGATGAAGAAGCGCTCCTACACGAACTCAAAGAGTTCAACCCCAGTGAACGTGTCCTGCTGGAAGAACAGCCACCAGACGACTTCGTGAACCTCCCGCCGGTCGAGCCAGACGAGACACCCCCCGAGGTGTTTTTCCACGAATACACCATCAGCCAGGCAACGGTTGAGGTAGCGATGCCCCGCAGAGGATGGCTCGTACTTGCGGACAGCTATTTCCCGGGCTGGAAAGCGTTCCTGCAGACGGACGACGGTCAGGAACAAGAGCTCCAGATCTACAAAGCCAACTACAACTTTCGCGCGGTGCCTCTGGCCGCTGGGGACAATGTTGTCCGTTTCCGCTATAGCCCCATGTCCTTCAAACTGGGTCTATACGGTAGCTTCATGGCAGTGGTGGTAATCCTGGCCGCTGGTGGGTACTGGCTGTGGGGACTGGTGTACCGCGAAGAGGAAGAGGATCCGCTGATCAAGCGAGTCATCAAGAACAGCATGACACCCATGGCTACCTCGTTCCTCAACAAGGTCATCGATACCGCGTTCGCCATGCTGATGCTGCGTATCCTAGGTCCCGAAGGGGCCGGGAAGTATGGCTTCGCCATAGTGGTGTATGTGTTCTTGGAGATACTCACCAATTTCGGCCTCAATACCTTGCTCACGAGGGAGGTGTCGAAAGACCGTACCCAGGCCAACCGATACTTGAGCAACACAGCCATCCTGCGGCTGATCATCCTCTTGGCCGTCACACCCTTCCTATTCATCTTTCTTCTGGTCTGGAGACGACTCTTCGTGCTGCCGGATGACACCACCCTCACCATTCTCCTGCTGACGCTGAGCCTCATCCCCGGAAGTATCTCGACCGCTCTCACCTCCGTTTTCCTGGCGTATGAGAAGATGGAATATCCTGCCGCAATCACTACGGTTACTACCATCCTCAGGGTCACCCTTGGAGTGGCGGCCCTGTTGATGGGACTGGGTATCATCGGCTTGGCAGCGGTGTCGATTGTCACCAGCATCATCACGGCCTTCATCCTCCTCTATCTGCTGGTGACTCTTATCCTTCGACCCAAGTTGGAGTTCGACCCGAGGTTCAACCGGGAGATGTTGGGCACGTCCTATCCCCTCATGATCAACCATCTCTTGGCCACAGTCTTTTGGCGGGTAGATGTGACGCTGCTACAGCCCATGAAGGGTGATGTGGTGGTCGGCTGGTATACCACAGCATACCGGTTCCTCGACGGGTTGAACATCATCCCTTCGACCTTCACCGTCGCCATCTTTCCCATCATGTCCCGCTACGCTAGGGAAGCGAGACACGCCCTGGTTCGGACCTACACCACTTCGCTGAAGGTCTTGATCATCATCAGTTTGCCTGTCGCCCTACTGACGACCTTCTACGCCGACGGGATCATCCTCATCTTCGGGGGCCAGGCCTACCTCCCCCACGCCGCCATCGCCCTGAGACTGCTGATCTGGTCCCTACCCTTCGGCTTCATCAACAGCGTCACTCAATACGTGCTCATCGCCATTGACCAGCAGCGCTTCCTGACCGGAGCCTTCATGATCGGGGCGACGTTCAACCTGGTCGCGAATCTGCTGCTCATCCCTACATATGGCTACCAGGCAGCAGCGTTCACCACCATCCTCTCCGAAGTCGTGCTTCTGATGCCCTTCTATTATGGAGTCCGGAGGCACCTCTCAACTATCGCCTGGGCGAGCCTGACGTGGCGTCCAGTGCTCGGAACGTTGGTGGCTGCAGCCTTCCTCTGGCTAGCGCGTGACATCACCTTCCTGCTGCTCATCCCCGCATCCCTGGTCATCTATCTGGGCTGCCTGATCGCCACAGGCACCTTTACCCGAGACGACATATCCCTTATGAGGCAGTTGATTCCCGCCAGGCTACGCCCCAGCAGACAACCTGTAGAGACCGACCAATAGGCACCCGGTCCTCTTGCTGCGCGTCCTCCCCATCAGATATAATGGTTATCCAGGAGGTTCAACCATGGCCCAACGGGCGTACGTTGAGAGCATAGCTGAACACCAGGGCGAGGAGGTGACCATCAAGGGCTGGCTCTACAACAAGACCGACAAGGGGAAGCTGCAATTCCTCTTGGTGCGGGACGGGACGGGCATCATCCAGGCTGTGGTTCTCAAGGACGAAGTGTCGCCAGAAACGTTCGACGCAGCGCAAAGGGTCACTCAGGAATCCTCCATCATCCTGACCGGCACCGCGAGGGCCGACAAGAGAGCCCCTGGCGGCTACGAACTGGCGGTTACCGAAATGCAAATCGTTCAACTTGCGGAA
>CAYGAW010000178.1:0-11624 GCA_964347945.1 uncultured Anaerolineales bacterium | reverse complement strand
GCTCTCCTCACCAGGCCAGCATAGTCAGCGATCTCGTCGGAGTCGGTGACGTGGGAGAAGGCAATGACCGCGATGAAAGCTCCGGCATTGGTGAATAGATAGGCCATCAGGTACACCAGTACGCTGTGGATGGCGTAGATCCCGACCCCGAAGAGCGGCAGGAAGCTCACCACGCCGACCAGCATATATCCCGCCTGGGCGATACTGGAGTAGGCCAACATGCGCTTGATGTTTGTCTGCCGCATGGCCGTGAGGTTGCCCAGAGTCATGGTCACCAGGGAAATCCCCATCAGCACAGCTACCCAGTCGATCTGGAACAGTGGCAGCGCTACCAGCAGCACGCGCATCAGAACGGCGAAGCCCATGGCCTTAGGTCCCACGGAGAGCAGGGTGGCCACCGGCGTGGGCGCGCCCTCGTAGGCTTCGGGCGACCACTGATGGAAAGGCACCAGGGCCATCTTGAAGGAGAAGCCAGCCAGCATGAAGAGCATGGCGGGCAGGAGCAGATACCGGGTGGGAGGCATGGTGGCTCGCATCGCCGCCAAGTTGGTGGCGATCTCACTCAGGTCCGTCGTGCCTGTGGCTCCATACACCAGTGACATGCCGTAGAGCATCAACGCCGACGTCACAGCTCCGTACAGGAAGTACTTCAATCCACCCTCGCTAGACTTAGGATCGCCCCTGAAGAAGCCCACCAGCACATAGGATGTCAGACTCATGAACTCGATGGACAGGTAGATCATGATCAGATTTGTGGCGGAGGCCATCAAGGTCATGGCCAGGGTGGCTAGCAGCAGCAGTCCGTAGAATTCACCGCGGTAGCGGGTCCTCGCCCTCATGTACTCCATGGATGCCAGAATCACCAGCCCAGCGGCCAGGCAGGCGATGACGGTAAAGTACAATGAGTAGGTATCGACGTGTACCATGCCT
Source organism: uncultured Anaerolineales bacterium (assembly GCA_964347945.1). Lineage (GTDB taxonomy): Bacteria > Chloroflexota > Anaerolineae > UBA7937 > B3-Chlor > CAYGAW01. Next base: position 10,694 of record CAYGAW010000178.1, on the reverse strand, counting down.
GACAGAAGGCTCTCATCAGTGCGCAGCATCAGAAGGTAGAGGGAGGCACCCAGAACTGGAAGGAGCCCCGCGAGGGCCAGATAAGCCAAAGCATCCTTGGCCTTCTTGAGCAGCAGATCCAGACCCAACACCAGCAGGGCCCAGATCAGAAGGATCAGTTGGGGTGAGAGCAGGATCAAGCTTCTAGCCGCGTCCAATTTGGAACCTCCATTCGCAAACGGAACCCTCGGACACCTAACCGCCTATCCTCAAGGACAAGGTCTGGAGCAAGCTGTAGACAGTGTTGTTCATCATGTTGAGTATGGGCACCGGGTACAGACCGAACAGGCACATGAAGAAGATCAAGGGGACCATGCACAGCAACTCGTATCGCTCCATGTCGGACAACTCGGCCCACTTCTCGTTCAACGGGCCCAGGAACATACTCTGAATCACCTTCCACAGGAAGAAGGCAGCGGTGAACAGCACTCCCAGCACGCCTAGAGCAGCCAGCAAGGGGATGATGGCCACAGAGCCTCGGAAGACCATGAATTCGGCGACGAAGCCGGCCAGCCCCGGCAGGCCGAGGGAGGCCAGACATGTGGTTATCATGACGGCGTAGTAGAAAGGCACCCTGGTGGCCAGACCACCAAAGGCCTTCAGGTCCCTGGTGTGGGCGCGCTCGTAGATCACACCCACCAGGAGGAACAAGCCTCCCGTGATGATGCCGTGATTGAACATCTGCATTACCGCGCCGTTGACCGCAATAGTCGCACTGTCCAGCACAGCGGGATCAGTTGCCATATTGAAGCCGGCATAGGCGGCGGCGGCCACGCCCAGCATGACATAGCCCATGTGATTCACCGAAGAGTAGGCGATCAGTTTCTTCAAATCCCACTGGGCCATGGAGACCAGAGCACCGTAGACGATGCTGGCCAGGGCCAGAATGCCCACAATAGGCGCGTAGACCTGGAAGGCTCCCGGGAAAATGGGTAGCAGGATGCGCAGGAAACCGTAGCAACCCAGCTTGAGCAATATACCAGCAAGGATCACACTGCCGGCTGTTGGGGCCTCGACGTGGGCGTCAGGCAACCAGGTGTGGAAGGGGAAGAGCGGCACCTTGATAGCGAAGGCAGCAAACATGGCCCAGAAGGCCATCGCTTGCAGGACGAAATTGTCGGAAAACGGCTGTCGTGCCGCCATCTCGATGATGTTGAAGGTCCCCTCGGCGATGTACATGCCGAGGATGGCCAACAGCATGAGCACGCTGCCAGCCAAGGTGTACAGGAAGAACTTGATGGCCGCGTACTCCCGGCGCTCGCCTCCCCAGACGCCGATCAGGAAGTACATCGGTACCAGCCCAATCTCCCAGAAGACGTAGAAGAGGAAGAAGTCAAGGGAGGTGAAGACCCCGATCATTCCCATTTCCAGGAGGAGGAAGAAGAAGAAGTACTCCTTCACTCTCACATTGATCACACGGGAGGAGTAGTAGAGGGAAATGACGGTCAGAAGAGTGGTCAGGAAGACCATGGGCACACTGATACCGTCCACCCCCATCCGGTAGTAGATATCAAGGCTCGGTATCCACTGATACTCCTCCACGAACTGGATGGTTCCCGCCTGATAGTCATAGTTGAACCAGAGTATGATGGCCAGGACGAATGGGATCAGGCTCAACAGGATGGAGAAGAGCTTGATGGCCCTCTCGCGCTGCCTGGGGATAGCCAATACCACCAGTGCCCCCAGCAGGGGCGTGAGGGTGATCAAAGTCAGAATGGGAAAGCCTTCCATCTAAACATCCTCCTTGAAGATTGAAGATTGCTCACAAGTATAGGAATACACCTATCAGCAACAGTACGCTGATGACGACGATTACCATGTAGTTCTGCACGTGACCGGTCTGGATGTAGCGCAACTCCTGACCCACGGCTGAGGTTACTCGGCCGACGCCGTTAACGATTCCGTCGATGACGTAGACGTCGAAGAGGCGGCTGACCCACGACCAGCGTTCGGTCAGTTTGCCGATCAGGTTCACAATGCCGTCTATCACGGCTAGATCGAACCTGGCGCACATTTTGGAGAACGCGATTGAGCCGCGGATGACGGTGCCGCGGTAGATCTCGTCGATATAGTACTTGTTCCTCAATACAGTCCAGACGACCCCCATGCGCTCCAGCGGGTCTCGCTGGCCGGCCAGCAAGGGCTTTCGCCCATATGCGAGATACCCGACCCCAATGCCTCCCAGAGCCATCCCGACGGAGATGAGCATCACGGTCGCGTTGAACTGCACATGGGGCAGGTGCACGTAACGCCAGTGGTGAAACTGTTCCCCTAGAAAAGCCTCGATACGGTTGCCGATCAGAGGCCCCAGGACGGGGAAGTCTTCGGGCACGCCGAGGAAGCCCAGCAGCGCCGCCCCTATGGCCAAGATGATGAGCGGGACATACATCACCGCTGGACTCTCGTGGGCGTGAATCTCAGGCTCCCGAGGCTCGCCAAAGAAGGTGAGGCATACTTGGCGGGTCATATAGAAAGCGGTGATGAAGGCAGCGATGGTGCCCATGATCCACACGACAGTGTTTAAATCGAAGGCGAGGGCTAGGATCTCGTCCTTGCTCCAGAATCCCGACAGCGGCGGCACGCCTGCCAATGCCAGCATGCCGATGAGGAAGGTCCAGAATGTGTAGGGCATCTTCTTCCGCAGGCCGCCCATTTGTTTCATGTCGTTGGTGTCGGTGCCATGGATCACCGATCCGGAGCCCAAAAACAGGAGCGCCTTGAAGAAGGCGTGGGTGATGAGGTGGAAGATAGCCCCCACGAACCCCGCCAGACCCAAGGCCATGATCATGTACCCCAGCTGGCTGATGGTGGAGTAGGCGAGCACCCGCTTGATGTCGTCCTGGGCTATGGCGATGGTGGAGGCGAACAGTGCGGTGAAGGCGCCGATGGCAGCCACCCACACCAGAGCAGGGGCGGGCGGCAGGACGAGAAAGATGGGCAGCATGCGCGCTACCATGAACACACCGGCGGCAACCATGGTAGCGGCGTGAATCAACGCCGAGACCGGGGTGGGGCCCTCCATAGCGTCGGGAAGCCAGACGTGCAGCGGGAACTGCGCCGACTTGCCCACAGCTCCGGCGAAGACCAGCAGGGCGGTGACGTACATCAGAGTGGGGTTGGTCTGGGCCACAACTTCCACGCCGTCAAACACCGCCTCGAAGATCAATTCTCCAGTCTGCCAGTAGAGCACGACCATCCCCAGCATGAACAGGACATCGCCAATACGGGTTGTGATAAACGCTTTGAGGCCGGCCCACATCGCCGACGGCTTTTCGTACCAGAAGCCGATCAATAGGTACGAACAAAGCCCCATCACCTCCCAACAGACAAAGAGCAGGAGCAGGTTGTCGGCCACCACGAGGCCCAACATCCCGGTAGCGAAAAGGCAGATATAGGCGAAGAAACGGGAGTAGCGGGGGTCGCCCTCCATGTAGCCCAGGGAATAGATGAAGATCATCAAGCAAACCAGGGGAACCATGAACAGCAATGCCACCGTCAGCGGGTCTAGCTGCACGCCGACATCCAGGGTCGTGCCACCTGTGGGAATGCTTATCAGTGTGAGATGGGCGGCCGGTTCCTCTGCGAACTGAGGCATCCGGGCCACAGCGGCGAACAGGATGACCATGGACAGCACGAAAGAGATGGCGATGGCGCCCACGGCCAGATAGCTGCTCAACTTGTGGTTCCGGCGGGTCAAGACCACGATGATGGCGAAGGTGACCAAGGGAACGATGGGAATGAAAGGCACGAGAACCAAGAAATCTTCCATAGTAACCTCGTTGCTAGACTACTGCATCACAAGGCAGGGCGACGCATCACCACTTCATCATGTCCACTTCTTCGACGATGACAGTCTCCTGGTTGCGGAAGATGGCGATGATCAGGGCTAGGCCGATGGCCGCTTCCGCGGCGGCGACGGTGATGACGAACACAGCGAAGACCAGACCGGTGAGCAACTCCGGGGTGATGTAGCGCCAGAAGGCGATGAGGTTGATGATCACCGCGTTCAGCATCAATTCGATACCCATCAGGATGCCGATGGCGTTGCGTCGAGCGAGGGCCCCGTAGAGCCCGATGCAGAATAGTATTGCCGCTACGATCAAGTACCAACTCAAGGGTATCATCATTGCCGCTCCCTACTTCTCTCCTTCCTTCTCCTCATGGAGGCCACCCACGGGCTCTTCCTCTCGGGCGATGATGATCGCTCCTATCAAGGCCATCAGGAGGATCACAGAGGCCACCTCGAAAGGAAGAACGTAGGTACCGAGAAGGCTCTGACCGAGGGCCGCGATATCATCGGGCGGCGTGGGCGCAGCCGATACCTGCCAATTGGCGGTGACGACGACGTAGAGCATCACCGCCACCAGGCAGACAGCGACGATGAGGGCGATCCACCATTGCTCGTTCCAGCGAGGCACTGTCTTGCCCATCACTCTCTCGGTGAGCATGATGGCGAAGATGATCAACACGGCGATGGCGCCTACGTAGATCAGCACCTGGACCGCCGCCAGGAAGGGCGCCTCCAGGAGGACGTAGAACCCAGCCACGAGGAAGAGACAGGCTACGAGCATCAGAGCGCTGTAGAAGATGTTCCTGGTGGTGACCACCCCTACAGCCAAGCCCACGGCGGCCACGGCCAAGATGATGAAGACGATCTGCTCCACACTCATGACGGCTGCGCCTCCTTCTCCTCCACTGGCCAGACTCCGTTGGGCGCATACTTGCGGCCCAACTCCAGCATCTGCTCCAGGTCGAGCATCAGTGCTGCTCCCTTGCTGTAGGTGCCCGTCTCCAACTCCGGAGAGTGTCCCAGGGCGTCCACCGGGCAGATCTGGACGCAGAAGCCGCAGAACATGCACGTGTTCATGTCGTACTCGTAGGTTTCTGGCACCCTCTGGTCATCTACCTTCTCTTCCGCTCTGGTGAGCTTGATGCTCTCCGTGGGACAGGTCCGTTCACACAGCCCGCAGGCGATGCACTTGGTGATGCCTGTCTCCGGGTTCGTCAGCAGGAGCAATGGGCCCCGATAGCGGGGAAACATGGTTATTCTCTCTTCGGGATACTGGATGGTGAAGGCGCCTCGTTGGGTCACACCCATCCTCTCGAACACTGGTCGAGAGCGATATCTCCATGGGAACTTCCCCAAATCGCCCACGTAGGTGTCGATGAAGCGCCTAAGGGTGACCGACATCCCTTTGAGTATTCCAAAACCAAGCATAGCTCATTCCTTCTCGAATCCGCTGGTAGTGGGCGCTTCAGCGCATCTCTAAGGCTGAAAGCCCCTCTACGAACTCCATCGCTATGAACTCTCCGTCTGCGCTGCGGGAGTCCTCGGGACCAGCACCACCTCTCGCCTCTCCCTCTTCCAGCGGGGATACTTGACGAGGGCGATGCATACGATGACCACGACATTCATGGCAACGAAGGCTATGGCACCCACAAGGCTGGGCAGTGGAACCAGCTTCGCCACCAGGGCGGTGAGCATGAGATTGGCCAGGGCCAGGGGCACGAGATTCTTCCAGGCGAAGTTCATCAACTGGTCGACCCGCAGGCGCGGCAGCGTGCCTCGCAGCCAGATGAGTACAAAATAGAGAAAGTAAGACTTGATGAGGAACCAGGCCCACGAGGGCAGGATGGGACCTTGCCATCCCCCCAGGAACACCGTCGTGGCGACGGCACAAATACTGAAGGCATTGACGTATTCCGCCAGCAAGAACATGGCAAACTTGATGCCGCTGTACTCGGTGTGATAGCCGGCCACGATCTCCGACTCGCCCTCTGGCAGGTCGAAGGGAGCACGATTCACCTCCGCGATGGCGGCCGTGAAATAGAGGACGAAGGCCAGGGGCTGAAGGACGATGAAGGGCAGTCGCCACTGGCCTTGGGCCTCCACGATGGAGACCATGGACAGGGAACCAACCAGCAGCAGCACGCCCACGACCGACAGGACCATGGGGATCTCGTAGCTGATCATCTGGGCCACCGTGCGCATGCCGCCCAGGAGTGAGTACTTGTTGCGCGAAGACCAGCCAGCCATGAAGATGGCGATGGTGACGAGAGAGCCGACCGCCACGATGTAGAGGTAGCCGATACCCAGGTTAGCCGCGACCATGCCGCGACCGAAGGGCAGGACGGCCAGAACCATGAAGGTGGGGATCACCGGCACTACGGCGGCCAGATTGAAGATCAAGCGGTCAGCTTTGGTGGGGGTGACGTCTTCCTTGGTCAGCAGTTTTACCATGTCGGCCACACACTGTAACAACCCCCACGGGCCAAAGCGGTTGGGGCCGTACCGATCCTGTATGCGACCGATGAGCTTTCTTTCGTAGACGTTGATCCAGATGATCGATGCCAGCCCGAAGAAGATGAGAACGAGGACGGTGGCGAACATCATGATGAAGGTCACACCCCAGTCGGGCAGGAAGTTCGCGAGTTGGCCAGAGACCCAGAAGCTCAGATTGACGAAGATCTGGTCAATGAACTCCAGTATTCCTTGGATTGCCTGCATGCCACACTCCTAGCTTATCTATCCACCTCAGCCATGGTGATGTCAATGCTGCCAATGATGATGACCAGATCAGCTATCTTCTGCCCCCTGGCCATATAGGGCAGCGCCTGCAAGTTCACGAAACTCGGAGCACGGATCTTGTAGCGGTACGGGTTCTGGCTGCCGTCGCTCACCAGGTAGAACCCCAACTCGCCTTTGGGTGCCTCGATACGATGGTAGATGTCACCTTCTGGTGGTCTAAAAACCCTCTTCTTTGGGGTCGCGGTCTCGCCCCCGGGCAGGTCTCTGAGGGCCTGCTCGACGATCTTTACGCTTTGCCGCATCTCGGCGATGCGTACGAGATAGCGGTCGAGCACGTCTCCCACCGTGCCCACCACGATGTCGAAGTCGAAACGGTCGTAAATGGAGTAGGGCTCGGCCTTGCGAACATCGTAGGGCACACCGGAAGCACGCAACAGGGGGCCTGTGCATCCATATTCTACCGCCACGTCGGGAGGGAGGATGCCCACGTCCCGGCAGCGCATTTGCAGGATCTCATTGTCCGTCAGCAGCCGCTCCAGCTCATCAATGAATCCCGGAACCGCGGTCACGAATTCCTTGCACTCGGGCAGGAACCCCTCCGGCAGATCGGCGGATACGCCTCCAATCCAGAAGTAGTTGGGCATCATGCGGGAACCCGCCGTCATCTCCCATAGGTCGATGACCAACTCCCGCCACCTGAGGCAGTAGAACATGGGGGTGAAGAAGCAGCCCAGCTCGTTGAGGAGGAAGCCTACGGCTATCAAGTGATTGACGATGCGGTTCAGCTCCACCATGATGATGCGGATGTACTTGGCGCGTTCCGGGGGTTCGATCTCGGCAAGCTTCTCCACAGCAAGCACGTAGGCGAACTCGTTGGACATGGGGCTGATGTAGTCCAGCCGATCAGTGAAAGGGGTGTTCTGAATCCAGTTGTTCTTCTCGCCTATCTTCTCGTGATTCCGGTGCAGATAGCCCACCACCGGTTCCACATCCACGATGGTCTCTCCGTCGAGGGAGAGGATGAGGCGGAATACGCCGTGGGTGCTGGGGTGCTGGGGCCCCATGTTGACGGTGATAGTCTCGGTCTTCAACTCGGTCATGGTGTCGGTCTCCGCTAGGCGCTAGCCAAAGGTATATTCGTCCTCGCTGCCGGGGAAGTCCTTCCGCAGGGGATGCCCCTCGAACCCCTCCCACATCAGGACACGGGTCAGGTTGGGGTGTCCGGAAAAGCGTATGCCCATCAGGTCCCAGGCCTCACGTTCCTGCCAGTTGGCTGCCGGCCAGACGCGCACCACAGAGGGAACCTCTGGGTTCTCACGTTGGGCATGGACCTTCAGGATCACCGGCCCGCCTTCCTTACTGGTGGAGTAGAGGTGGTACACCACCTCGAAGCGGTCGGGATAGTCCACGCCGGTGATGGAGGAGCAATAGTCGTACTCTTCCTCTTCGCGCAGATGCTGCGCCAATTCGACCAGGTTCTCCCCTTTCACCACAATGGCAGGGTCCTTGCCTTCCAGATACTCCAGCTGGAACTCAGGGAACCTTTCTGCCAGACGGTCAAAGGTCTCTTTGCCAGTCATTAGCTCTCCTCCCCTTTTGGCAGGACCAGGCCCCGAGCTCCATACTCAGGGACGGGAAACTCCCGGCTCACGTCCTTGCGGTACCAGGGTGAGGTGAGGATGGTTTCTTCTCTGATCTGCTTGTGCAGTTTGATGATACCGTCGATCAGGCTTTCGGGCCTGGGCGGGCAACCGGGTACGTATACGTTCACGGGGAGGTACTTGTCGACGCCGGGAACGACATTGTAGCCATCTTTGAAAGGTCCACCGGAGATGGCGCAGGCGCCCATCGCTAGCACATACTTCGGCTCCGGCATCTGGTCGTATAGACGAACCACCTGAGGAGCCATCTTCTTGGTAACAGTACCCGACACGATCATCAGTTCCGACTGTCGTGGCGAGGCTCTCAGGAACTCCATCCCAAACCGAGCCAAGTCGAATCGCGAGGTGACCGAGACGATCATCTCGAAGGCGCAACATGCCAGGCCGAACATAACGGGCCACACCGATGCTGCCCGTCCCAAGTTGTATATCCAGTCGACCGGCGCTATGAATACGTTTCGCCTCAACTCAGGGGGAACCATGTCTTCTTGGGTCATATCAACTCCCTTCCCCAGCTCTGGGCTGTGCTCTTCGCGCGGTGGAGGTTACACCCATTCCAGGACACCCTTGCGCCAGGCGTAGACGAGGCCGCCGAGCAAGATCATGAGGAAGATGAACATCTCCACCAGCGCGAAGAGGCCCAGTTGGTTGTAGGCCACGGCCCAGGGGTAAAGAAAAACGGTCTCCACATCGAAGATGACGAAGATCAGGGCGTAGATGTAGTATTGGACCCTGAACCGCACCCACGTCTCGCCGATGGTTTCGAGACCGCACTCGTAGGTGGACTTCTTCACGGGGCCTGGCTTCCTTGGGCGCAGAACGAAGCCGAGGAACATGGCGATGAGGGGAAAGAGAGCGGCTACGACCAGGAGCAGCCCAATCAGAGCGTAGTCTGTCACAGACACAACCTCCTTGCCAGGAGCCCCTTTGCCGGACGCACCCGTGTCAACGGGCCACAGGCTTCTACCGGGGCGTATCCATGAGTGGCCAGCCACAACCACTATCTTAGCAGCAAAAGGTCATAAAGTGGTCCTAGCTGGGTCATAGTTTGGTCAAAATCCAACGGACTGGCTATAATGGTTGCGACCAATCACGAGGGCGAATTATAGAATAGGTTGTGTGAGAATGCAAATGGTGGCAATTGAGGGTTCCGGGTGTACCACGGAGGGGAGTGGGGCCAGCGTGCTCACGCCCCAGGAATGGGACGAGTTCGTGGAGGCGAGGAGCGGCCACCTGTTGCAGTGCTGGAGCTGGGGCGAGTTCAAGGCTCGTTTCGGCTGGAAGCCGGCGCGGTTTGTGGCCTGGGACGAGGCTGGCAAGGAGGCCAGGGGTCTGGCCCAGGTTCTGATCCGTGACCTTCCCCTGGGCAAGATGGCCTACGTTCCCAAGGGACCTGTCGCGCACGCTGAAGACCACGAGACGTGGAAGCGCTTGCTGACGATGCTGCGCGACTTTGGACGGGAATCAGGTGCGTCTTTCCTCAAGATAGAGCCAGACATAGAAGGGGATCATCCCCTGGCCCAGCTTCTCGTGCAGGAGAAACTCCGGCCGTCCGAGCGGTCAGTGCAGCCATCGAGCACCATCGTAGTGGACCTGGAGGGAGATCTGGATGGAATCCTGGCGCAGATGAAGTCGAAGACCCGCTACAACATCCGGCTGGCGGAGCGGAAAGGAGTCACCGTTCGCGAGGGCGGGGAAGACGATTTCGCAGCATTCTACCGACTGATGGAGGTGACCAGGGAGAGGGACGACTTTGGCATCCATGAGGAGGAGTACTATCTGGAGGCCTGGCGCACCTTCGCTCCCGATGATCGAGCCAAGCTGCTCCTGGCATACTACAAAGACGGACTCCTGGCTGGACTGATGGTCTTCGCCCTTGGTTCGAGGGCCTGGTACTTGTACGGCGCTTCGTCCAACAAACACCGCAATCTGATGCCCAACCATCTTCTCCAGTGGCGGGCCATGCGCTGGGCCAAGGAGCGAGGCTGCACCACCTACGACCTCTGGGGTATCCCTGACGAGGCAGGCTCAGGGGAGGAGGACATGGAGGAGGTGCTGGACCGGGGAGGCCTGTGGGGCGTGTATCGCTTCAAGCGCGGCTTCGGCGGCAGGATCGTGCGGCATTGCCCTTCGTACGACCACGTGTACTCACCTCTTGTCTACTGGTTGGCGACGAGGGCTTATCCGCGGCTGCGAAGCCTAACACCCTGATCGGTCGGATTCGCATGAAGAACCAGTACTTCGGTGACATCAACGACTATCGCAAGTACGGCCTGATGCGGGCGCTCTCCGGGTACGGGGAGATCACCACTGCCGTGTGCTGGATGTTGACCCCGGACGATGGCCGCACCGACGGATCATTCACCGACTACCTGCATGAGCCTGACAAATGGAGCCACTTCGACCCTCCGCTTTTCGACCACCTTAGAGAACTTGTCCTGCACCAAAACCTCCGTGACGTCCGC
>CAYGAW010000177.1:0-4195 GCA_964347945.1 uncultured Anaerolineales bacterium | reverse complement strand
CGGGAGAATCGCTTACGCTGTCGAGCGATTACCTGGCTGGGGGGCAGCTTGGTCTCCTGGGGATGGCGCCTGCAAGAGCGCTATGGTGCTGAGCTGGAGGTTCCTGCGTTGCCGGAGCCGGTTGCAGCCCGTTCCGTGATTAACGACCGCTGTCATCAGGTCGGGAAGCCTTGCTGAACGAGGGCGATGCTATGACGACGTAGTCGCCGCACTCCGGGAGAGGGGGGCACGCTTGGAGTGCCGTTTGCGCGGCAGAGGCGGCCTGACAGCAAAGGAGCAATTGATGAAGATTCGCTTGACTCGGACAGACCTGCTGGTCCTTTGCGAAGTGGTGATCTGGGCAGCTGGCGCCAGCGTTATGAAGTACGGGTTGCGGGAGATAGGACCTCTGGCCTTCGCCACAGTCCGGTTTCTGGCCTCGGCGGTCTTGATGGTTATCTGGGTGCCGTCGTCGTTCTGGGTGGCGTGGCCTTGGTCCGCTTCGCGCCCGTGAAGGGGCGGTGGCGGCGAAGTCAGGGCTTGCCGCAGATGCAGTGGAGCGGACAAGAGGAATCCAGCCACACAGCGGGACCGCGATGATCACGCGCCAGGACTTTGATCCTTCCGGGCTCACAGCGAAACAGATGCGGGACAAATCCGCGTCGGGCGGACCCGCGAGAAATCATTATTGTGGGAGTATCAGTTATTAGACAAGGAGACATACAAGTGAAGGAGACGTTGCTCGTTCAGAATCAATTGGAGGAACACGGCTACAGAGGCCGCGTCGTATCTACGCAACGCCTGGCTGACCTGGAAGCGGGGATCGAAGGGCACAACGCCAAGGGTCTGATAGACGGGGAGCTATACGAGATGTATCTGGCAGGTTTTGAGTTCGACCCTCCGGATGACCTGCCCGACTCCAAGTCGGTGATCATCGTCGCCGTTCCCAACGCTCCCACGCGGATCACCTTTGCCGTGGAAGGACAGCGCCTGCCCGTTTTCGTGCCACCAAGCTATCTGCACTTTCAGGAGATCCACCAGCAAGTTCAGGATCTCCTGGCGGAAGCTCTTGGGCCGCTAGGGTACCGTGTGGCCAAAGCCATAATACCCAAGAAGCTTCTCGCGGTCCGTAGTGGGCTGGCCCGCTACGGAAAAAACAACATCTGCTACGTCCCTGGATTGGGGAGCTTTCACGTTCTCGTCTCTCTCTGGTCCGACCTTCCCTGCCCGCAAGACAGCTGGCGAGAGCCGCAAATGCTGGAGAAGTGTCAGGACTGCACCGCCTGTCTCCGTAAGTGTCCCACCGGTGCAATCACCTCAGAGCGGTTTCTCCTCCGGGCGGAGCGGTGCATCACCTTCCACAACGAGAAGCCGACTGACATCCCTTTCGCTGAGTGGATCGATCCTTCCGGCCACAACTGCCTTGTCGGCTGCTTCCACTGTCAAAGGGTATGCCCAGAAAACAAGGATCTGCGAGAATGGATCCAAGAAGGAGAAGAGAGTTTCTCCGAGGAGGAGACCACTCGACTGTTGGCAGGAGTTCCCCTCGATCGACTTCCCGGTCCGATGGTGGAGAAGCTACAGCGGCTCGACCTCGTTGGACTCCTTGATGTCGTCCCCCGAAACCTCGAGATCTTCGTTAGCAGAACCAGGGGGGATTGAGGCCGAGTCTGGGCGCAAATACCCGGGAGGATTTGTAGATGACTAGTCGACTATGGCATGGCTGGACTACGCCAGAGAACGCTGACTCTTACGAGTCACTCCTCAAGAGTGAGATCTTCCGGGCCATACAGCGTCGCCAAATTGCTGGTTACCGGGGAATCCATCTCTTGCGGCGCAATCTGGGAGATGAGGTCGAGTTCATCACCATCATGTGGTTTGACTCAATGGAAGCAGTTAGTACTTTCGCTGGGGAAGATCACGAATTAGCAGTGGTTCCTCCCAAGGCAAGAGCTTTGCTTTCGCGGTTTGATGCACGCTCGCAGCATTATGAAGTGAAGGCTGAGGTGAAGACCTGACCGTGCATCGGGGCGGGGGTGTTGAACGCTGAACGAAGGCGCAACGTAGACGTTGGGCTGATCGGGCCAGAAACGGCATCAACTTGCTGGCCGAGAAGGCGGATGAAGATCCGTGGCGGCCGTTCGGCCGCTTCCTTTGTGGAAAGTGGCTCTAGACTGCGCACAGGGCCGGCAGTAGGTGAGGCGCCTCGGATCCTCGACCAGGCAACACAATCCCTGTCCATAGACCAGGCGCTTTGCTGTCGCACAGCTTGGGGTGACAACCCTCTGCCAGCTATGACCGGGATGCTCTGCTCCAGCGCGGGCCGGCTTGCGCCCCAGACAGATACATCCTAGAAGGGAGTGGTCAACGGCGCGGCTTTGATTTGAAAGGACTCACCCACGATGCCACGTCTCACGCGAAGGTAGTCTCTGCGGCATCCAGCCGCACGTCGAGGGGCATGGGTAGCGTCTGGTAGCGGGCCCAACAGTTGAGCAAGACAACCCTGCGCCCACATCATCGGAGCCAGGGACAGCATCGAAACGGCGTTGCTGCAACCGAGTATCATGGACAGCGCTATGGAGGAGCCCCTCGCTGATCTGGAGCAAGGTGTAGCCGGCCTTGCCAGGGAACTGGCGACACTCCACGCCAACGCTCGGACAATTAGCCAGTCCCTTGATCTGGACTCGGTACTCGCCAACGCTTTGGACGAGGCACTGGAGTCGCTCCGTTTGGACGCTGGTGCCATATACCTCCAGGCTCTGCAAACGGGTGAGCTGGAGCAGATAGAGTAAGGGGGAACCTATCTGGCCCTCAATCCGTCTGGACACAATAGAGTAAATGCATGGACAACAAAAGGAGCAAACCGACAAGGTGAAGAGAATACCGCCAAGTATACCACTGCTAGTCGCGGTGCTGGTCCTAGTGGGCTGCACGACGGTGATCGTGCTGCTAGGGTTGGTAGCCGGTGGCATCTGGATGGTTCCTTTCGTGGCTTCGCCACAGGGGTCAGAGCTCGAGCCAACCAATGTCACAGTGAATAGACACAGGCCCGCAGACCTCGATGTCACGGACTGGGTGCTCAGGTCATTGTACGGCAGCAGCCTCGTGGAAGGCTCCAACATCACTCTGAACTTCGGGGATGGGTTCGCCAGTGGGTTCTCTGGTTGTAACGCCTATGGCGGTGAATACACGGCGGCGGACGACGGTACCCTGACGATTCCCGAGATCGCGGTTACCGCGCAGCTATGTCAGACACCGGAAGGCGTCATGCGGCAGGAGGACGCGTACATCCAGGCCCTGGGGAATGCCGCCGCCTATCGACTGACAGACGACCGGCTGGAGATCCACAATGTCTTAGGCGAGACAACCCTCGTCTTGGCCCTCAAAGAGCCCTTCCCGATGGACCCGCGGGACTTGGTCGGCACCGAGTGGCAGCTTCGTTCGCTGAACGGCAGCCACCCGGTCGAGGGGTCAGAGATTACGATTGCCTTCACGGAGGATAAGTTCAGCGGAAGCGCCGGCTGCAGAGGCTACCGCGGTACATATAGGGCCAGCGGTGATAATATCCTTTTTCCCGAGTTGGAGATGACCGAGTCAGGGTGCCGTGGGGCGGAGGCGCTCGTGTTGCAGGAAGGTGAGTACACCACCAGCCTCGAGTGGGCGACGAATTACCGCATTAGTGAGGGCCAGCTCGAGATTTTCACGGCGCGGGGCGAGGTCCTGCTCTACGGGCCGGTCCAGAAGGAGGCGCACACCAGCCCTGCTGCCGTCACCATCTCACCCACCAGCGGACCTTCAGGGACACTGGTGCGTGGGCGCCAGCGCCTTCCCCGCGCATACTGAAGTCTCCGTCCGGCTTGGGCCTGTGAGTTCCCAGTTCGGCGAGGTGGCGAAGGGCACGACCGACGCCGAGGGTTTCTTCTCTGTACAGGTGCTCGTGGAGGGCGAGGTTGGCATGGCCAGGGTCTTCGCCGTTGCCGCTGAAGGTCAGCCGGGGGGCATATCTCCTGATCTGATCCAAGTGACTGAGTGAGCAGATGGCAGCGGATGTCTGCCGTCGAAATCGGAGGAGAGCTAAGGCCCTCCTGGGCTTGATGGGGGGCGATCGATGATGAGGGTGGTGGCTCAAGACATAGATCGCGGAACAGACCGCGTCAGGTGGGCCGCGGTGTTCTCTGTGCCGCAAGTCCTCCGAATCTGCCGGCATCTTCCCCTG
>CAYGAW010000176.1:0-13756 GCA_964347945.1 uncultured Anaerolineales bacterium | reverse complement strand
TGTTTCTGAGCTAGCTCGAAGCCCTGGGCCACTGCACGTCCGTCGCGGTTGCTGCCAGCGTACAGTACCTCCCCCTTTTCGTCCAAGAACACCATGCCATCGCGGTAGCTGGTCACGCTGATGGCGCGAACCTCCCTGGCACCAACGGAATTTAGCGCTTCTCGGGTGAGTTGCACAAATGCGTCCCACATTTCGCCGGGATCGAACTCCAGGCTTGCCGGCACGTCTTTGTCGCGCACGAACTGCCCATCGCGGGAGGCGATGCCCACCTGCTGGCCTCGGGTGTCCGTAACCAGACATCGCCAGCTGCCACTTCCTGCATCCCAGGCTACCAGATGGCCGTCGGCTGGCACCTACGCAGACTCTCCTCGGGCTACAACGTACACGCGGTTCAAATCCTCCTGCAAGCTTTGTAGCCCCATGGCCGCCGCCACATCACCGGAAAAAGCCAAGTCCCCTGACATCGCTGCCGAGGTTGCATCCAGCTCTCCACTGAACATGCCGTCGAAGACCTCGCTGGACATAGATAGCTCAACCATTGCTTCGCCGGGGAATTCGCCCAGGCCGCCGCTGAACTCACCATCCACGAAGTGCACATAGAAGATGGAATCCAGATCTTCTATCTCGAACTCGACAGACACGTCGTATCCCTCACAGCCTTCTTTGACGGCCTCATCCCTCTCCAGCAAGTCAAGCCAACGGGAGACTACCCTTTCCATTGCCGTGCCGGACTCATACCCGGCCATGTTTCGACCTCCTTTGTACGTGGTTTCTTGTAGGGTTCGGCTTGTGTGCCGCCGATGGTGGTCAGGGGGAAGTGTGTGAGGCTAGCCGCGCCACTCAAAACGATCCAAAGTCTCCGGGTTCACCACGTGCAGCGGCTTCTCACCTTGAAACAGGCGCTCTAGGTCACTCACCACGATGCGAGACTGATGGACGGGTATCTCGTAAGTGTTTCCGCCGATGTGGGGCGTGGCAATGACGTTGGGCAACTGGAGAAGCGGGTGGTCCGAAGCTGGAGGCTCCTCAACGAATACGTCCAGAGCCGCTCCAGCTATCCCACCCTTCTCCAAAGCGTCGACTAGAGCTCCTTCGTCCGTCAGCTCTGCCCTGGCGGTGTTCACCAAGAGCGCAGAAGGTTTCATCAAATCGAGCTCTCGGCGACCCAACATGCCTTTCGTTTCGTCTGTCAACGCTGCATGAAGGGTGACCACGTCAGCTTCACGCAAGAGGCTATCCAACTCCACGATGGCAGCATCCAACTCATCCACTGCTTCTTGCGAGGCGTACGGATCATAGACCAAGAGCTTGGTGCCGAAGCCCTTCAATCGCTTCGCCACCTCTCGACCCACTGCCCCTAGGCCGATGATTCCCACCGTCTTACCCCACAACTCGTTGCCCTTCAACTCGAAGAAAGCCACCGCCATCTTGACCATGCCCTGCGGGCCGCCCTCCTGACGGAGGATGTCCATCGACTGCGGGATGTGCCGCAGGCTCATCAGCATCAGAGCCAGTGTAAGATCTGCCACCGCCTGCGCGTTCCGACCGGGTGCGTGGAGGACTGGAATCCCCATCTCGGTGGCCGCGCTCACGTCAATGTTGACCGGATCCGCCCGGCAGCAAGCGATGACCTGAAGTCGGTTGACCTGCGACAGCACCTTGGCTCGTACCTGATCCACTTCAGTGACAAAGACGTCGACCCCTTCCAGCGCACGCACCAGCTTCTTGCCCGCGAGGAGTCGTTTCTTGTCCGAGAATCCTTCGTATGAGACCTCACCGAAGCTACTCAGTCTCTCGACTCCCCACTCGTCGAGAGTCGCAGTGACCAGGATCCTCATCCATCGGCCTCCGCAGCGCTCAGTCATTCTGCGTCGCTGCCCTGGGTTGAGGGCCCGTGGTTGCCACCCTCCGACTTCTCAACAACCTCCTTGATGCGCGCCAGTTCCTTGGCCAACGTCTCGGTCACCTGCTGTGCCAGTTTGTCGGTGATCAGCCCCGGCAGAGCGGCCGGCACCGCGAACTCATTGCTCATGGCCAGGAGTGTACCCCCCGCTTGGCGCTCACAAGTCCACCTGACTGTGGATTCGGCTCCCTTGATGACCCTGGTTACCATCCCGTCGGGCGGATCCCATTCCACTATTTCATGCTCCGTGGCGATCTTGCTCGCCGCGAACTTGCTCACCGAACGGTAGGTGCAACCCACGTCCGGGGGGCCTGCAGATGTGATCTCGCATTGAAGCGTGACCACGCTCCACTCCGGCCCTCTCTCCAGGTCACTGATCAGCGCCCACACCTCCTCCGGCGAGGCGGCGATGAAGACTTCACTCTGTGCGCGAGGCATAGCAGTCTCCCCCCCTCCAACTGGCCAAGCCGAGAGCGGCTCCGATTATACCACAGCTCCCAGGGCGCAACAATTGCCCTACGATGTTTGCTCGAGACCGCCGCCGTGTCGTATAATGAAGATAACTGCTGACATAGTCTGCCCGGGAATTCCGGGAGCGATCTCTGTCGTGGTGTGGTATGGATCGGGGAGGAAAGTGGGTCGTCAAGTACCCACTTCTCTCACTTTTGGAGCCCCCTTGTAGGCAGACGGATACACAAGATACATGGCCCGTGTGCGGCCCAGGGCGGTTCATCAAAAGGGACGTGTCAAGACCAAGACGAGAACCCCGACTCGACGAACTGAAGCGAGGGGCGTTGCTAGTTGCGCTTTTCAGCCTGGCTGCGCAACTTGTGACCATTGTAGGCTGCCGAGGCTTGCCCACCCCGATACCCACGCCTACGCCAACCCCTACCGTTCCCTCGCCAACCCCCACCGCCACGCCCCCTGTACCGACGCCTGCGCCAACCACTCCCATCGCCAAGGGAGCGACCCAGTCGTATGTCAGGCCAATTCTGGGTATCTCCCTGACCTTCCCCCAGGACTGGCTGCTCCGCGAAACCAAGGACGGTGTGGTGTTTGGCACGTCAGAGCGAGTGATCGCCGGCGGAGAACTGACTGAGGGGGCGGGGCTGAGTGTCTCCGTCGATCCGCTGCCCAATGCCCAGTGGGAGAATGTGGAGGAGCTGTGTGCAAGCAGGGCATCGGTCTTCAGATCTGAGAGGATGGAGATCGGCGAAGCGCAGGGGCGCCACATTGGGGGACGGCCCGGAGCGATTGTTAACCTGCGAGGAATCCCTGGGCTCGGCGAGACGCCCATCAGAGGATTGGTTGCAGTCACCGTGTGGGGGGATCGGGCATACACCTTCGTGGCGGTGGCAGTCGAGCATGAATGGGACACACACGTCGCCTCCCTGGAAGCGACCATAGAGAGCGTTCAGTTCATACCCATGGAGCTAGCCGAATACGGGCCCGATCCTTGGGAACCCGATGACACCCTGGGTGACGCCACTGAGGTAAGGATGTCCGCCTCCCAAAGCCACGACCTGCACACCCTGGGGGACCGAGACTACGTCCGTTTTGAGGCAACCCGGGGGCACGTGTACACTATCGAGACCGCCAATCTGGGACCGGAAATAGACACCAGCATCCTCCTCTTTGATGCTGAAGGAAAACTGCTAGCTCACAACGATGATGCCCGTGCTCTGGAGGAACCATGGGCGTCTCGTTTGGTGTGGACGGCTGAGAAGACGAACACCCTCTACGTGATGATCCGGGATGTGGGAGATGACGACGCTGGCCCAGGTACTTCGTACGATGTCACAGTCTGGGAGCAAGTGCACTTCGTGGAGGACGAGTACGAGCCCGACGATTCGCCAGATTTGGCCACTCTGCTGAAACCTGCAGAGCCCCAGCCGCACAACCTGCACGTCCCAGGCGACCAAGATTGGCTCCGCTTGCAGGCTACAGCGGGCCACACCTATGTCATCGAGACGTTCAATCTAGGGCCTAGCGTGGATACCGTGCTGCATCTTCTGGATGAGCTGGGAAACGAGCTAGCTTGGGACGACAACGGTCGCGCAGAGGAGGAGGCCCTTGCCTCCCGCATCCAATGGAGGGCAGTGAGTGATATCCAATTGTGGGTCATGATTCATGACTCTGGGGATGATGACGGCGGACCAGGGACCGAATACAGACTGAGGCTCGTGGAGAAGTAGCCGTGGCCCATGAGGTGCACGTGATCGCTTGAGCTACGTCGGTGCATTGTCTTCCAAGAACCACCGCAACGGAGGGGGTCAGAGCGAAGGACACTATCTCCTAGCGCCCTCAGCGCGTGGCTGACCGATAGATCGAGAAGCGCTCACCTCTTGTGCCTGAACATTTCGGGTATGCCCTGCAGTGCCTGCTGATACGCACAGGCCCGCGATACTGCCGGCCTAGACATTCTCCAGGAGTTCCCGCAGGAGGCGACCCGCTTCCGTCGGCTCCCCGCCACGGAACAGCGCCACCCCGTCCAGCACCAAATCCTCCCGACCTTCCAGCACCGCCCGTCCTAGAGGTGAATCCTTCAACATCCTGAGATCCTCTGTGTAGGGATCCTTGATGATATCCTCCCGCACAATGCGACCGTCCCCCATGATCAGGATACGATCAGTACGCCGCGCTACTGCCGGGTCATGAGTCACTATCAGGAAAGTCGTGCCCAGACGGCGATTCATCTCATGCATCAGATCGATGATCTCTTTCGAGGTCTTGGAATCCAGCTCGCCCGTGGGCTCGTCGGCCAGCACTAGTGAGGGTTGGTTCACCAGGGATCGGGCAACAGCAACCCTCTGACACTGCCCGCCAGACAATTGATTGGGTAGATGGGACAAACGATCGCCTAGGCCCACCAACTCCAGGACTTCCTTTGCCCGGCGACGCCTATCCTTGCCACTCATTTTCCGCTCGTGCAGTGGAACCTCCACATTCTCCAGCGCCGTCATGGTAGGGATGAGATTGTGGAGCTGAAAGATGAATCCCATGGTCTGGTTTCGGAAGCGGTCCAGGTCCCTGACCTTGGTTAGGTCCTCGCCGTTGATCAGCACCTGGCCGCTGGTGGGTCGGGCCAAAGCACCCATCACATAGAGCAAGGTTGACTTGCCGCTGCCGGACGGCCCCATTACCGACACGAACTCCCCGCGCTTGACCTTGAGATCCACCTCGTCCAGGGCGCGTATCTCCTCCCCATCTCCGTATATCTTCACTACATCCCGCGTCTCGACGATAATGTCATTGTCTGTCATCAGGCACCCCCTGTGACGGCCCTATCTCCCCCACGAGATCACCCTCTCACTCACGCCCCTATATAGAATCGCAAGATCATCCGTGACTTTCTCCAGGATCTTCCTCTGATCGGTGCCATCTGCATTCATGACGTAGAACTCCCAGTCGCCACCCCGGTCCGAAAGGAAGGCTATCTGGTCACCGTCCGGATTCCATGTCGGCGATACGTTATTGGGCCGCCTATCCAATAGTGCAGAACTACTAGTCAAGGGCCTCCGACCACTGCCGTCCGCATTCATAAGGTATATCTCCCAATGGTCGTGCTGCCAGTGCATGAAGGCGATCTTGCTGCCATCAGGGGACCATGCTGGGAACTGGTCGTGCACGTTGTCGGTGAAGGGCGTGTTATTGGGCCCCTCCACCGTGGTGATGCTCAGACCGTGATCTCCGTCGTAGAGTATCCACTGCCCATCGGCGGACCAGGTCGGGGAAAAGGCGAAACGATCACTGTAGGGTTGATGCAGATATCCATCGGCCACGTCCACCACCCCGAGGTGCCACTCCTGCTGAAGCATCGGTGGGATGAGCGTTATGCAGCCGTACCCCTCAATGCACGTTCTCCAGGGCGCGGTGAGGCCTTCCGTCTCGAAGTAGAAGGCTATCTGGCTCCCATTGGGAGACCAGACCGGGGTACGGGCGACATTGGAACTGAATACCAGCCTTTCGTTGGTGCCGTCGCCGTTGATGGTGTAGATTCCCCACGGAGTTGTCCAACGTGAGAAAGCCACCTGGCTGCCGTCGGCCGACCAACTGGGATCCATCCCCTGGGTGAGATGGTCTAGGTCGGTCCCATCGGCATTCACCGTGTAGATATCGCCCCCACTCGCTACCTGGAAAACGAAACGACCTTGCAGCGCCGGCGTCGGCGTCGGGGTAGGCGGCAGAGGTCTAGGCGTAGCCGTCGCCGTCGGTGTCCTGGTCGGCGGCAAAGGCGTGGCTGTCGGTGTATTAGTCGGCGGTACCGTGGTAGGTGTGGGTGTGTTCGTCGGCATGGCAGTCGGCGTCGCCGTGGGCGGAACTAGGGTGCTGGTTGGCGTAGCCTGTTCGCCGGGCCCAGGAGGTACAATACCCACGCATCCGCTTAACAAGACCAAGACTATGCCCAGTAGCAGTATCTTACCCTTCATAGTATTCAACTCCCCACAAAGATGTCGACGAACGCCGTCATACCCCAGCGCAGGCCTGGGTCCTGCTCATCCAGCTCGATGGTGACCTTGTAGTTGGTGCCACCTTGTTCCAGATTGGCCATAGGAGCTATGCGGGTCACCACACCCCGTATGCTCCGTTCGGGGAGGGCATCAAAGGTCAAGTCCACCGTCTGTCCCTCCCGCAATAGGTAGATGTCTACTTCGTTCAGATCCGTCGTCTCCACCATGAACTCGCTCACATCACCTAGGACTACCGCCGGGGTGCCAGGTGAAACCGTCTCTCCTTCCCTCACCCGCACAGCACCGACGGTTCCCCCGAAGGAGGCCTTCAATCCCGCATCGTCCAGTGCTGAAAGCGCTTGCCTCAGAGCCAAGTCCGCCTGCGCCACCTGAGCCTCGACGACCGCAACATCCTCTGGTCTCGCTCCAGCACGAACCAGCGCCAGGGATGCGCGCGCTCTATCCACTTCAGCTTGGGCCGTGGAGATATCCTCAGCCGATGGGCCTTTGACCAGCGCGTCATACTTGGCCTTGGCTATCTCGTACTCCGCCGTAGCCTGCTGCAAGGCCAGCGCCTGTGGCATCTCCGCGATTTCCTCCAACCACGAAACCTCGTCGTAGGCCGCCTGAGCCTGCTGCAGCGCAAGTTCAGCCGTCTCCAGCGCACCCCTTGCCGCGGTGATCTCTTCCTGGCTCGCTCCCGACCTCAGCTTCGAGAGCTGCGCCTGGGCCGCGGCCAAACTGGCCTGTGCCACCGCCACTTCTTCGGCGCGAGGAGCAGCCTCAACCTGAGCCAGAGTGGCCTGTGCAGTGACGAGTGCGGCCTCCGCCTGGGCCATCGCATCTTCGAGGTCGCCGGTGTCCAACTGGACCAGCAACT
The DNA here is from genome assembly GCA_964347945.1 of uncultured Anaerolineales bacterium. GTDB lineage: Bacteria > Chloroflexota > Anaerolineae > UBA7937 > B3-Chlor > CAYGAW01. The sequence goes on along the minus strand of CAYGAW010000176.1, from coordinate 6,522 downwards.
GTCCTTGCTGGACCGGATCCCCCTCCTCTACCAGCACCTCCTCCACGACTCCGCCCATCTTGAAGCTCAATGTGGCCCAGCGGTGGGGTAGCACAATACCCGTGGCTGCTACCACGCGAGGAACTTCTTCTTCTGCCTCCTCTGGGACCTCAGCCTCCGGCTGAGGAGCCAGGTATGTCGCATAGACCCATGCACCTCCAGCCAGGACAACCACTGCTATCACAACCCCAATAACAATCTTCTTCACCATGCTAACCTCCGTAATCTGAAGCACTTCATCGCGCCGTTCAGGACTACTCGTATCTCAAGGCCTCTAAGGGATCCAGGCGCGAAGCCCACAACGAGGGATACAGGGCTGAGATGGCGCCCAGCACCAGTGCGAGCACGATGGCGCGCACCAGGAGCTCGGCAGAGTACGACGGCTCAAGCATAGCCAGCACCAGCGGGAACAGCTTGCCCAACCCCGCGCCCAGCACAATCCCTGCCACACCCCCCACGGCGCTGAGCAATATGGACTCCTTCATGATCGTCACAAGGACCCTCCTCTTTCGCCAGCCAAGCGCCCTCAGAACACCTATCTCCCTCGTCCTCTCGAAAACGGACATGAACACTGTGTTCATCATCCCTATCCCGCCCACCAGCACGGCCAGGAAGGATATAGCCCCAATCATTGCATCTGCGGCCTGCATATCTGGTAGGCTCTCCGCGAACTCAGCTGTCTTGGAGACAGAGATCTCCGGGAAGCGCTCCTCCAATACCTTCAAGACGCTCTCAACCTGTCTGGGATCTCGGAGTTTTATCCCCAGAAACGTCACTTTGCGGGGCCGCCCGAATAGAGCCTGGGCTTCTCGCAAGGAGATGACCATACCGCTATCCTCCAAGGCGATCCCCGTCTCGAAGATGCCAACGATGCGGAATCGACTTCCCATCATGTCAATGGTATCGCCGACCTCAACATCCATACCCTCGGCCGCTGTGCGTCCCACTATGGCCTGACGAGTGGCGTTCAGCGGCGCTCCCTCCAGAATCCTGAAATGACTGATGGCGGAGTCACGCGGATGATAGCCTTGCACAAATACGAACGGAATCTCCTCGTGGGTAATGATGCCAATTCCGACTCCCGAGACGCTCTCCACCTCCGGGAGAGCAGCTATCCGCTTGGCCACACCCTCGTCGATCGCGCTGTATTGCATGTCCGAGATATCGGCCTCCACGGCCATGAGATCGATCTGTCCAGCGCTGCCAATCGCGTTGTATTGCTCGGCGAAGCCATCCACCAACCCACCCAGGGCCACGACCGCCGCCACCGCTATCCCTATGCCCAGCACTGTCAGCAGACTGCGCGTCCTGCGGCGCATCAAGCTCCTCACAATCGTACCCCCTGGCAAGCGCCTTGAGGCCCCTTGCCCACGGTCAGCGTCGTACTGCATAGCCAACAGAGGGTCCAGCCGGGAAGCTCGCCAGGCGGGATACGCCCCGGCTATGGCACCCAGCCCCACAGCCACCATGAAAGCCTGGATGAACAAGCTAATGGAGAATCGGCCCTGCATCAAACCTGCAGTGGCCGGGATCTCGCCGAAGAGCTTCACTGCACCAATTCCCAGCGCGGCTCCCAGCACCCCGCCCATCAGACTTAGCCCGATGGACTCCATCAGGATCATGCGCAGCACCCTGCTCCTCCGCCAGCCCAGAGCGCGCAGCAGCCCTATCTCTCGCGTGCGCTCGAAGATGGACATCAGGACGGTGTTCATCATCGTCACACCGCCGATGAATATCGCCAAGAAAGAGATGCCCCAGGCGAAGCCGCCGACTAGCTCCCAAAGCATTTCTTGATTGGCGTATTCGCCCGACTTGGTCACGGCGAGGTCTGGGAATCGCCGTTCTATCCTCTCTCGCACCTCATCCGCATCTGCGAGTTCCTTGAGCTGAACGTGGAAGACGTTCACTTGATGAGGCCGCTTGAGCATCGCCTGGGCATCACTCACGGTGATGACCCCGCCTCCTTCCTCCAGGCCCCGGCCAGTCTCGTAGATGCCCACGATGCGATACGCGCTGTCGTACATCCTTATGCTGTCGCCGATGCCTCTGTTGAGAGTGTCCGCAGCGAGCTTGCCTATGATGATCTCGCGCCTCGATCTGGAGCTCAGCCCCTCCCCATCCACTATCTTGAAATGCTCAACCGCAAACCCATCCGGTTCGTGTCCGAAGACCAGCAGGTAGGGAACCTGGTCGGTGGTCACCTCCCCATAGACCATGCCAGCAACGGCCTTCACCCCTGCCACCTTCTTGAGTTCGTCACCTACAGCCTCGTCGATGACACTGATCTGAGGATCCAAAGCCTCGGCCTGGGAGACGGTCAAGTCAGCCTCACCACCCGACCAAAGCTCCGCGAACCCGCTTATCAGTCCATTGGCCACGGCCACGAGTGAGACGATGGCTGCCACCCCCAGGCTGATACCCACCAGGGTCAGTATTGTCCGAGTCTTTCTCCGCCACAAGTTACGAAAAATCATCTCTCAAGGCCTTATTGCAAGTAGGATGCATTAGCATATCTATTATACCCTGCTTCTCCCTACCTGTCAAGAAGCCTCGTCGCCAGGCAAGCATCCGGCTGTCCCGTCGGCGTAGACCCGCCCATCCCAAATGACCTGGAAAGGAACCACATGAATATCGTAGGCGTCCACAAATTCTTGGGGAACACAGGCAACACTGTCGGTGACAACGGCGATCCTACCCATGGCTACCTCGTTTACGGCTCTGGCCTCCTTAGTCAGCACGTGCCACCATCTTACCACGCCCGCCACAGATTTGTCTCAATTGCACCCCCAACGCCCTCAAACAACCCTCCAACGGTGAGCGTTGAATCCAGCCTTTGATCCGGGACCGTCATTGCCAACTCTCCTCGCTGGCACGCCTGGACAGTCAGGGCCAACAAACCTGATCAGCCGTGCCTGCGGCGCGGATGCATGCGGTTTGCCGCCCCCTGCGCATACTATCCTTAGTTCAGTATACAAAAGAAATCGCCTCGAGACATCATCCATCTGGCGGATTCCCTCATTGGCCAGGTGGCCAATCTTCTCCATGTCTCCCTTAGCCCACCGCTGTCGCCCGCCGCGTCGTTCACGCCACCCATCGTCGGCGAGGCAAGCAAAAAAAGGGGAGAGGCACTGCACCTCTCCCCCAAATCCACAGTGGCCGGTGGTTCCGGCTAGTCTGGGGCTTGCAGCCTGTATCCCTCCCCCGGCACTGTCACCACGTAAGATGGGTCCCGCCAGTCAGGCTCCACCTTCTGGCGCACCCGTTTCACTAACTCGTAGATCGCCCCCGGGCTGACACCCTCTCCCACGCCCCAGACTTCCTCTGCGATCTCATCATAGGAGCACACCGCGCCTTCCCTCTGGTACAATAATCGCACCAGTTTGCGCTGTGCGTCGCTCAGCTTCAGCGTGACCTCGTCATCATCCGACCATATCTGACCCGTCTGGAGGTCGCAGCGCAAGCCCCTTGTTTGAGCCTTCCAACGGCGTATCAGCTCTATTGCCAGGAACTCTTCGAACATAGGACTGAACACAGCCAGGGTGCCCGCTTCCCTGACACCCACCAGGCCTTTGGTCTCCAAGGCGCGGCGCTTATCCCCATCGAGGGCTGCCTCGCCGCCCCCGACCAGCGCAAGCAACCCCTCCTGTTCCTCCTCCTCCAGTTCGTCCCACAGCCGCTGGCACTCGGTCTGAATGGGCCTTTTCACACTGAGGTCCGCCACCAGCGACGGGACGGGCGCCTGCACGGCCAGGTCCATGTTCCCTACCACAGTGTAAAGGCGTTCCATCAAACCCGGATGACCGCCGGAGAGATCGATGGCTAGCGATGCCTGTTCGGCGTGCGCTTGTGGCCCCGGCTTCCCAGCCAGGTAGGCCGCGAACCTTTCGGAGTCCTCGGCTGACAAAGGGCGTAGAACCCTGGTGTATAGGTGGAACAACTCCCGGAACTCGTAGGTGTCAGCATCCGACCGAAGGCGCTCCAGACGACGTGACGTACCAGTGACATACGACAGATTCGCGCCCACTGCGTCACGCAGGGCGCGGAGTTGCCGGAAAGGCCAAGCCGGCAGTGTGGAGAACACGTCGTCAAATTCATCGAGGATCAGCACCAGAGCAACTTCTCCCCACCGATGGAACTCACGCATGCTGGCAGCAAAGAGAGAGCGCACGGACAGGTCCGTGGCGGTGCGCAGCAGTTCGTAATGCATCGCGCGAAGCGTCCCGACAGTCGACGCGGGCACCGCCGAATCCTGCAATTCATCAATCATACGGCGAAGTAGCAGCTCGTAGAAGTCCTGTTCGCTGTCTCCAGCTTCGAGACAGTCCACGAATACCATCACCGGAGGCGACATCCCTACACGGGTGCTGATTTGCCGCACCTGGTTTGTCGGCAGAGACTTCAAGAGGAGGGACTTCCCCATATTGCTTGGGCCCACGACCGAGCAACACTGTCCCTGGCGCACGCAGCCAATGATATATCGCAAATCTTCTTCTCGTACTGGCGCCTCTGGGAAAGCTGAGGGCAGCAACTCTTCCTCTAACTCAAACACGAGGTCTCCTCATGCTCCTCCACGACTTCTCCTAACTCAGATCACACTCCTCTCACGTCGCATCACCGCAGCACGTGTGCTCCCGTCCAGACCCCCCGGTGGTAGCCTCTAGCTCCAGAGAACACAGTAATTGCAGCCACGACTAGCTCGGCAGTCTACCGGATCCGCCCTTGTAGTGTGGTAGCTCAACGTACTCGTCGCCGGTCAGAGGGTACCATACCTGCTCGGCGCAGTCAAGACAGAACGGGCGGGCAGGTCAGGAGATGACCGGGGAGCAGATGGAGGCGAGTGACGTATCGCCAGTCGACAAGTGAAAAGGCTCCTCGACCAAGAGAACCAGTCAGGCGTCCTGCCTGGCGCAGAACAACCTCTGTGGCAGCGTCAGGAGCCATCGCCACGGGAATACCCTCGGCACCTCCTGCTGGTACCGGACGTATCTGTGTCCAAAGTGAGCCACCAGGCGGCGCTCTTCTAGGTACGAACCAACACAGAAGTACAGAGTGGCGTTCAGGGCAATTGTCAAATACGTGAGGGACACGGCTGGCGCTGCCCAGATCATCAGCAACGCCGACAAGTACTGCGGGTGACGTGTCGCCCCGTATATGCCCGAGGTGTCCAACTTCTCCTCGCGAAGTCGAACTACCTCCTCTGAGACATCCCCACGAAGCAGGAAATGGACCACTTGTCTGAGCCCGATGAACCTGAGGAAGTCCACGTGTCGCGTGCTGAGAAGCAGCACCCCGAGGCCGATCAACTGCACGGAGCGAAGTGCCCAGGACATGGATCCGGAAGTGGCATACAGTGTTCTGTTGGGGAGGTGGTGGACAACAAGGCCTAGCGCAACGAGGGCTACCCCGCTTGCCACAGTGAAGACTAGCCTGTAGAGGGCTAGCATGAGGTCCTGACCAATTCGGCCCTGTACCCAAGCCTGAAAGCGCAGCGAAGCCAAGGTGCTGTGCAGGAGGGCAAACCACCAGAAAGCTACAGTGGAGACTGCGATTTGAGAGATAAGAAAATCCCCAGGCAACGACCTACTCTCCCACACCGTTACCAGTGCAGTACCATCGGCGCTGGAGGGCTTAACTTCCAGGTTCGGGATGGAGCTGGGTGTTTCCCCTCCGCTAGCGTCACCTGAGGAATTAGACTCCTACCTCAGCCAGGTGCCAGGGTTTTCCCCTGCACAGACTAGCACCCTAAGAACTGAACAGAATGCTCGAGTCGAAACCGCCGGATCTTGATGCAGATTAAGCCCTCGACCATTAGTACGGCTTAGCTGAAGGCATTGCTGCCCTTACACTTGCCGCCTATCAAACAGGTAGTCTACCTGCGGTCTTACCCGGTTAACCCGGTGGGTGACCTGATCTTGAGGGAGGCTTCCCACTTAGATGCTTTCAGCGGTTATCCTTTCCAGACGATAGCTACCCAGCGATGCACCTGGCGGTACAACTGGCACACCAGCGGTCTGTCCACTCCGGTCCTCTCGTACTGGGAGCAGCTCCTCTCAAGTCACCTGCGCCCACAGCGGATAGAGACCGACCTGTCTCACGACGGTCTGAACCCAGCTCGCGTGCCGCTTTAATGGGCGAACAGCCCAACCCTTGGGACCTGATACAGCCCCAGGATGCGACGAGCCGACATCGAGGTGCCGAGCCTTGCCGTCGATGTGAACTCTTGGGCAAGACTAGCCTGTTATCCCCGGGGTAGCTTTTATCCGTTAAGCCACGGCCCTTCCACTCGGAACCGTAGGATCATTAAGCCCGACTTTCGTCCCTGCTCGACTTGTAGGTCTCGCAGTCAAGCTCCCTTGTGCCTTTACACTCTCCAGCTGGTTTCCATTCAGCTTGAGGGAACCTTTGGGCGCCTCCGTTACATTTTGGGAGGCGACCGCCCCAGTCAAACTGCCCACCTGGCACTGTCCCTGCCCCGGATAACGG
>CAYGAW010000175.1:0-15170 GCA_964347945.1 uncultured Anaerolineales bacterium | reverse complement strand
GCCTCGGGGAGTGACTCAGGCGGCGAGCTTTCAAAGAGTTGGAACCATGCTGGACCCATTACGGGGGAGATCACCACGCGGTTCCTGAGACACTACCTGTTCGTCTTCCATTTGTCTCGATTAGCCAAGCCAATTGTGAGATACACCAACCCCATGGCAATAAGTGGCATCCCGATAACAAATGGTATGTCTGATAGAAGGAAGACGAACATGAAGACGATACCCACGGGTACCCAGACGATACCCATCACGAAATATGCTCGGTAGTCCGGTTCAGCTAGCCTTCCTTCCTTTCTCCTTCTCCAGGCCACGAAGGCCACGAGTATTCCCACTACTACTAGTATGGCTGCCATTGCTGCAGAAATCAGTGCCCATTCGCTCATCTTTCGCCCTCGTTCTCCAATCCTGATATCTCCTAGAGCGGTTGGCGGCTAATCGCCTCGCGCCTGATGTATGCGGTGGTCAATCTCTGTCACCAACGCCTGCTGAGCCTCCCAGTACTCCGGTCGTCGCTGGGCGTCCAGCTCCTCCACCGTCTTGCCCTGCTGTTCCACCCAGGTGTAGTACTTCAAATTGTGCCACTGATTGCGCGTCCGCCGGGTACCTTCCTCGATCCAATCCAGCTTCTGGCCGTGGAAGATGCTCACCAGGCGGACCGCCGCCTCCACCTCATCCATGGGGCCGTACGCCTCATTCATCTGCCCCATCACCGAATGGTAGCGATCAATGGCGTCTGTCAGAATCGTGACGATCACGTCATCTCCGCCGAAGCCGTACCATTTTGCGGTCTTGATGGCTCCCAGCACGTTGCACACACCAGAGATGCCAAAGGTCTCAGCCATCAGGCGGACGCTCTCCTCAGGCACGCCATATCGATCAATCATGGTCTTCCACCCCGCCTCTTCGGTGAGCAACTGCAGCCCCTTCTTGGACTCGATGTCGTCGATGCACATGATGGCGTCCATGTTCATCACGTTGTGGATCCAGGTGACGTGCTTGTCGCCAATGCCCTGGATGTCGTGACCACCGTAGCCGTTCCAGTACAGGGTAGGGCACTGTATCGGCTCCAGACCCACGATCTTGTGCTCTGGCCACCGCTGCTTCAAGCGGTCCCCTGCGGCGATGGTACCAGCTGATCCCATGGCTGAGACGTAGGCAGCAACCTTGCCCTTGCCAATACCCTGTTGCTCCAGTTCCTCCGCCAACTCGACGATGGTGTTGCCGGTGACGTAGTAGTGGAAACGGTAGTTGCCCATGACCTCGAATTGGTTGAGGATGCGGATTCGCTCGGGGTCCTGCGCCGTCAGCTCCTTGGTCTTGTCATAGATCTCCTTGACGTTGGATTCGCAGCCAGGGGTCAGTATCAAGCGAGCGCCATAGCTCCGAATGAGTTCGAAGCGCTCCACGCTCATCTCCTCGGGGAGGACGACGATGGAGTCGAAGTTCATGCGGCAACCAACCCAGGCGCCGCCGATGCCGTAGTTGCCCGTGGAGGGCCACACCAGCGAATGGATGGCAGGGTCTACTTCGCCATACAGCTCCTTCTCGATGAGCACCGAATACGCGGCCCCCACTTTGTGGCTGCCAGTTGGCAAGCCCTTACTGTAGAACACCACGATGGGAGCCTCTACGTTGGTCAGCTGGGGCGGCAGGACATAGTAGTAGATGTTATCCTCGTAATCGCGCCACGTAATGTTATACAGATTGAGGGGATCGAGCGGATCCTCCTCCGTCATCTCATGGGCCTTGAGACGAATTTCACCATCGATGTTCCACGGATGGAGCATCTCCTCGAAGGTTGGCCCGATTACCAGCTTGTTGGTCTGCTTCATGGCCCACTCCTTCCGGTGAGTTGACGACTGAGCGCGTCCATAGTGGCCTCGATCAGTTCAGGCTCACCGACGGCTCGGATGGCACTGTCCACATCCTTGAGCCCGCTGCCGGTCACCAGTACCGCAATCCGTTCCTCAAAGTCTATCTCGCCCTCGCGCACCAGTTTCAGCAAACCTGCGAAACCAGCAGCGCCGGCAGGTTCGGCGAAGATTGCGGCCTCCCGACCCAGCAGGCGCATGGCCTCCAAGATCTCCTCTTCCGCCACGGCCACGTACTGTCCACCACTCTCCCGTACGGCGCCCAGAGCCTTTACTCTGTCACGCGGGTTGCCCACGGCTATACTGTCGGCCAAGGTATCGGGGACCAACGGCACAATCTCCTCTGTGCCCTCCTCCCAGGCCCTCACCAGCGGCGCCGATCCCTCTGCCTGGACGCCGACCAATTGGGGTATACGTTCGATGAACCCCAGGGCGCGCAAGTCGCGAAGGCCCTTCCAGAGGCCCCCGATGATGCAGCCGTCACCCACGGAAACGAAGATCCTGTCCGGCGCCTCCCACTCCAGTTGTTCACAGAGTTCCAGGGCAGCCGTCTTTTTCCCCTCGGAGAGATAGGGGTTGTAGGCCGTGTTGCGGCTGTACCAGCCATACTCCCTGGCCGCCTCGAGGCAGAGGTCGAAGGCCTGATCATACGTGCCCTTGACCATCATCACCCGCGCTCCGAAGATCAGGAGTTGGGCTACCTTGGCCTTGGGCGCCCGCTCGGGCACGAAGATGATGCTCTCCAGTCCTACGCTCGCCGCCAGCCCCGCCAGGGACGAGGCGGCGTTCCCAGTGGAGGCGGCTGTTATGATCTGGTAGCCCAGTTCCTGAGCCTTGACCACGCCTACAGCGCTGGCCCGGTCTTTGAAGGAAGCTGTGGGATTACGGCCATCGTCCTTGAGGTAGAGATGACGCGGACCGAGTTTCTCAGCAAGCCGCTGGGCATGGTATAAGGGTGTCCAGCCAATGTGCAAAGGTGGACGCGGGCTCTCCTCGGCAATGGGCAGTAGGGGGGCATACCGCCAGATGGAGTAATCGTGATTCCGGGCCAGGCCCTCTTTGGTCAGCCGGGTGGCGATGAGGTCGTAGTCGTAGAGGACATCGAGGATCCCCTCGTCGCCATGCTTGGGGCAGACATAGAGAACCTCGTCTGCTCCGTACTCCCCGCCACAGATGACGCACTTCAGTCGCAGGATATGATCCATCTCTTCATACTAATCCTTCTGGTTCTCTCCTTCGCCTCGGGCCGCGCGCAAGCCTCGAGAACGTGCAGAGGGGCAAGGCCACAGCACTTCAGCTCACTTGAAGGGCTGAGGCAATCGCCACGAACCGCCACAGACGCCAACCACTATCCCGGAGGATCCATGGCGCATCGAAAACCGCGGCTGCCGAGGCGATGTCTGGGAATGACTTTGCCGCGAAAGGTGCACCGCGCATACCGGCGAAGGCCGTCGAACGACCCGCCCCGCACGACCCGATGCCCCTCAGCCTCAAGGTCCTCCCGGCCATCATCCGGGTCGTACGGATACGGTCTGTAGAGGCTACTTGTCCACTCAGAGACGTTCCCCGCCATGTCCCCGATGCCGTAGGGGCTGTCTCCTTGCGAAGAGTATTTGCCCACTGGTGTGGTGTCCAGGATGATGGACTCCTGGGTATTGCATTTTGACTGGTCAAACTCATTGCCCCAGGGATATCTCAGGCCACCGGTTCCCCGCGCCGCCTCCTCCCACTCGGCCTCTGTCGACAACCGGATTCCTTGACCTGTCTCCGCACTCAGCCAGCGGCAATAGCCAAGGGCATCACGCCAGGAAACGAATACGACCGGATGCTCTCCCCTGCCGCGAGGGTAGGTTCCCACCCGTCACAGGCGCCCTACCTTCCAATGGTCGGGCACAGGATGCAACATCGCCGCCACATACTCTCGATACTGAGCGTTGGTGACGGGGTATCCAGCGATGTAGAAACCGTCAAGATACAACTCATGAGGCGGCTTTTCGTTACCAGCACCGTCATCGCCGCCTATCATGGAGTTCCCGGCGGGGATATACACCATCTGCAGTCCCTTGGCCGTAATCCTGTGGGGCAGGTTGGGATCCATCTCCACCTTCATGCGCTACTGCCTTCCCTGCAGCGAGCCCATCCTCAAGGCCGTGAGGGCCTTCTGCACCCGCATCAGTTATTCTACCTAGGTCACCGACGTACTCAACCCCTCAAACGGGCAGCGGACAGTAGTGACGTGAGATACCATCACCTCATCGTCAAAGCCATCACGGCCTTCTGAACGTGCATGCGGTTCTCTGCCTCGTCGTAGACGACCGACTGGGGTCCATCAATCACCGCGTCGGTGACCTCGATGCTGCGATCGGCGGGCAGGCAATGCATGTAGATGGCATCCTGTTTCGCCAGAGACATGCGCCTTTCGTCGCATATCCACGCCTCGTACTTGCGGGCTATGGCCGCTGATTCCTCCGGGTTCTCGGTGGCCATCCAGCAACCCCAGTTCTTCGGATACACGATGTCAACGTCCTCGAAGGCCGCGTCCATATCGTCCATGGTCTCGAAGCCACCATCGTAGCTGCGGGCGTTTGCCTCCGCCTGTTCTAGGATCTCCGGCATCAGCCGGTACTCCGGGGGATGTACCAGACGCACGTTCATGCCGAAGCGCGTCAAGAGCAGAATCAGGGACTGAGGGACACTCATAGGCTTCTGATAGCTCGCGGCGCAAGCCCAGGAGACAGCGATACTCTTCCCTCGAGGCTCGCCCTTCTTCTCCATGATCGTCATCAGATCAGCCAGCACCTGAAATGGATGGTACACTTCGCACTGCATGTTGAGGACCGGCACGCGGCTGGCCACGGCCACGTCGCGGATGTACTGGTTACCCACCTTCCAGTCGCATTGGCGGATGGCGATGGCATCGAAGTAGCGACCCAGAATGTCGCCGATCTCCTTCGCAGTATCGCCATGGGCGATCTGCGTCGTCTCAGACTCGATGAAGGCCGCGTGTCCCCCCAACTGAGCCATGCCCGCCTCGAACGAAGCCCGGGTGCGGGTGCTGGAGAAAAAGAACAACATGGCCAGCACCTTGTCCCGCAGTAGCGCGTGCGGGTCTCCTGTGGCACGCTTCCGCTTAAGGTCAAACGCAACGTCGAGAATCGTCTCGATCTCGTCCTTCGCCCACTCTTCTGTGGTGATCATGTCACGACCGCGCAAGTCACTTTGCATGTCAGCCCCCTGCTATTCTACCGCCCCAAGGACGAGCGCGAGTAGCGCCATGCGCACGACCACGCCATTGTAGGCTTCATACCAGTATCGGGCGTGGCGTGTATCATCCACGTCGGTGGGCAACTCATCCATGCGTGGCAACGAGTGCAGCACGATGGCATCCCACTTGGCCTTCTCGCGCAGCATTTCCCGCGTCACGCGATAGGCATCCGGTGTGAGGCCCCGCTCCTCCTCGGCCTCAACACGGGACCTGGTGTAGTCAGCCTGAACGACCGGTTCCATGTAGATCACATCGGCCTCGGCTATCGCTTTCTCAGTGGTCTCAGCCTCATCGAACCGCAGATTCACGTCACGCAGTTCCCGCTTGAAGTCCTCGGTGAGGGACATCTCGGGCGGGGCGACGAAGGTGGCTGAGATGTCGAACTTGGACATGGCATACCCTATGGAATGCATGGTCCGCATGCGCATGTCACCCACCAACAGGAAGTGCAGACCGTCCAGGGTGCCCTTCTCCCGCCATATCGTGAACATGTCAATCAAGACCTGCGTGGGATGTTCGCCCCAGCCGTCTCCACAGTTGATGACTGGCACAGTGGCCCACTTGGCCGCTTCGTGCGGCGCGCCCTGCTGGAAATGACGCATGGCGATCACGTCCCCGTAGTATTCGAGCATGCGGACGGTATCCTTGATGGACTCCTGATAGAAGTCGCCAGCGCGAGTCATCCGCGGGTCGGCGAAGCCCACCACATGCCCGCCCAGCCGATGCATCGCGGCTTCAGTGCTGAGGCGGGTACGGGTGCTGGGCTGGTAAAAGGCCGTCACCAACGTCTTGTGCGCGAGGAGATCGCCGTTGCGCCGATCCCGGGCGTAGGGCTCTAGTTCTTCGCCAACTTGAAAGATACGCATATAGTCGTGGCGTTCGAAATCCTTCAACGATAGGATGTCACGTCCAAGGAAGCTTCTCATCTCGACTTCTCCTTTCTTTCATCGGCTGAACCATGGAGATGATCGACTCTCGAAGGAGCAACTCGGAGATTCTCAGCCGGTTTGAGGCAGCGGTCACCTAACCATAAGACTGAAGTCCCACTGATGTCATCGGCCCTGCGGTCCGCCCCGACGGTGGGATAGCCAGCGACGCTGGAGATCTACCGCTCAAACACAGTCGTATCCCACCACGAGTCGATTGGAGTATACCCTAGCCAGGACAATGCCGCCACAGATGATATGGAGAGCATCCTGCCACTCCCCGCGACAGCTGACGGCGATTTAACTTGTTCCGCTCGGCCCGCCCGCGGTTAAAGCGACTTGCCCCCTGAGGGAGTCGAATAGGGCTGTCAGATCCACACCGGATCTCCCGTCGTCTATCCACACCCTGGCCTCTCCCTTTTGCGGCGCTCACTGAACGGATGCTATAATACTGTTCCGAGGTTGTCGACGGCCGATGATCACGAACGCCACCACCCAGCAACTACTTGCCCGCCGAGTCAAGTGGTGCACAACGTTCTATACTCGCGGATTAGGCTTGATGTTCCATCCGCCCCTCAGACAAGACGAGGCCTACATCTTTGCAGAGGGCCGGGAGAGCCGCAGCCTCACCACCATCACTATGTTCTTCGTTTTTTTCCCTCTGGCAGTGATTTGGCTGGACGGCCAGAAGCGCGTGGTAGACAAGGTGCTGGCCAAGCCCTTCTACCCCCACTATGCCCCCAGCCAGCCAGCCCAATACTACATCGAATGCCATCCGAGCGCCTTGGACAAGGTGCGCGTCGGAGATCGGTTGGAGTTCTAGCCTTGGCCTATTGACACGCCTGGAAAGCCTCACTTCTCGCAAAAGGAGAGCCCATGAGTCAGCTTCTGTGGCAACCGTCGGAAGAACGCATCAAGCGGACCAACATCTACGATTTCATGCAGTACGTTAACGAGCGACAGGGCAAGGAGTTCTCCAGCTACGATGACCTCTACCAATGGTCCATAGCCGAGAGCCCTACCTTCTGGGCCACCCTATGGGACTACGGACAGGTGATTCACAGCCAGCCCTATGAGCAGGTAGTGGATGACATCACCAAGATGCCAGGCGCACGATGGTTCGAGGGCGCTCAGCTGAACTTTGCAGAAAACCTGCTCCGCTATCGCGACGATCACATTGCTCTGAGCTTCAAAGGCGAAGGCCAGGTGACGGTCAGCGTAACCTACGCCGAATTGTTCGAACAGGTTGCACGCCTGGCGCGGTCACTGCGCGATCTAGGTATCAAGCGTGGGGACCGAGTGGCCGGCTTTATGCCCAACATGATCGAGACTGTCGTGGCCATGCTGGCCACAACCAGCATCGGCGCCATCTGGTCGTCCTGCTCCCCCGATTTCGGAATCAAGGGAGTCCTCGATCGCTTCGGCCAGATAGAGCCCCGCGTGCTCTTCACAGCAAACGGATACCGCTACAATGGGAAAGACTACGACTCCCTCGACAGGATCGCTGAGATCCTGAAAGAGCTTCCGAGCATCGAGAAGGTGATCGTGGTTCCGTACACTGACTCCAATCCTGATCCCAGGCGTGTCCGGGATGGAGTGTTGTTTGAAGCCTTCCTCTCAAAGCAGGCTGCTGATCTCCCCTTCGAACAGGTCCCCGCCAATCACCCGCTTTGCATCATGTACTCTTCGGGAACCACCGGAGTTCCTAAATGTATCGTCCACGGGGTGGTAGGAACGCTGGTGCAGCACATCAAAGAGTTGCAGCTCCATTCGGACGTGAAGCGAGAGGACACAATCTTCTACTTCACGACCTGCGGATGGATGATGTGGAACTGGCTCGTCAGCTCCTTGGCCCTAGGAGCTCGCGTACTGCTGTATGACGGCTCGCCCTTCTACGCGGATCCCGGCGCCATGTGGCAGATGGCCCAAGATGAAGAAATCACCATCTTTGGAACGAGCGCCAGCTACCTGGCCGCTCTGGAGAAGGCTGGCGTGAAGCCCGGTGAATCCTTCGATCTCACACCCCTCAAGGCAGTCCTCTCCACTGGATCGCCTCTGTCCGTGGAGAGCTTCCAATTCGTCTACCGCGACATCAAGGACGACCTTTGTCTGTCTTCCATTTCCGGCGGCACCGACATCATCTCCTGCTTCGCCCTCGGCAACCCCATGGGGCCGGTGTACGCCGGAGAGCTTCAGGTGCGAGGTCTGGGCATGAAGGTGGAAGCGTACGACGAAGCCGGGAACTCCGTCGTCGGGGAGCAAGGAGAGCTGGTCTGTTCGATGCCCGCTCCGAGCATGCCCATCTACTTCTGGAACGACCCCGACAACCACAAATATCACGACGCCTACTTCGACGTGTACCCCGGCGTCTGGCGCCACGGTGACTGGATCGAGATCACCGAACACGGTGGCGTGATCATCTACGGACGTTCCGATGCCACTCTCAAGCCAAGCGGCGTACGCATCGGCACGGCCGAGATCTACCGTCAGGTGGAACTCATCCCCGAGATCACCGACAGCCTTGTGGTCGGTCAGGACTGGGACAATGACGTGCGGATCATCCTCTTTATCAAGCTTCGCGAAGGTGTGCAACTGGCCGATGAGTTGGTCAATAAGATCAGGACCACCATCCGCCAGAACGCGTCGCCCAGGCACGCCCCGGCCAAGATCATCCCAGTGGACGACATCCCCTATACTATCAGCGGCAAGAAGGTGGAACTGGCCGTACGCAAGCTTATCCACGGCCAGGAGGTCCAGAACAGGGACGCCCTGGCCAATCCTGAGTCCCTTGACCTGTACGTCGATCTGCCCGAACTGCAGACCTGATCTCCCTTACCGTCGAAGCTTCTCCGCTGGAGACACATACCTCGCTCGCCCGCGGGCAACCGTTGCGACCTCGCTGCCCTGGCGGTCCGGCTCTTACTCCACAACCCTGGCCTTCCTTGGTTGCTTGCAGAGCGCCTGCCTTTTCCGTATACTTGGAAGCAAGGAGACTTTTCATGACAGGAAATTCGATTGGCCAGTTTCTATTTGTTATCGCCTTCTTTGGCGTCTGGTTCATCCTGACGCGAGTCGTGCTGCCGCGCCTCGGAGTACCCACCTGAACGGCCAGCGTTTGCCGCGTGGAGGCTCCACGCCAGAGCGAAGACGAACTCCAACACACCCAGATGTGACAGAGCAGGCACACATCCAGCCTGGCGCCATGTTCCGTAAGCACTCCATCGGTGCTGGCGCCCCACAGGCCCAGATACGAAAGCCGTTGAAAGAGTAGAGCCTCAGAAGCACCTAGACCGCTCTGAGGCTCTGTGCTGTACTCGGTTCATCGAACCGCTTAATGCGCTAGCCCGTCCGTGCCCTGATCGAGAATCAAGAGTACCCAACTCTGGCCCGGGCTGCGACGGCCGGGCTCCATTCTACTCTCCACAGCAAGAGCCAAGTGACTCTCAACCTTCTCAAGCTTGTCCACACCCTATCCACAAGGTCATCCACAAACTAGTATTGGATGACCGTGTAGACATCGTATTGCTTCAGTTTGTCAACCCCGTCCAAGAAGGTCAGCTCGATGAGAAAGGCGATGCCAACTACCTCGCCACCCAGCCTCTCCACGAGCCTCGCGGTAGCCGCAGCTGAGCCGCCTGTGGCGATGAGGTCATCAACAATCAGTACCTTCTGACCCGGTTGGATGGCATCCTTGTGCATTTCCACAGCATCGCTGCCATACTCCAGCTCATACTCCTCCCGCAACGTCTCCGCAGGCAGCTTGCCCACCTTGCGCACAGGGATGAACCCCGCACCCAACTTCAAGGCGATAGGCGCCCCAAAGATGTAGCCGCGCGCTTCCACGGCGGCTACCAAGTCTATGTCTTGACCGGCGTAACGATCCGCAAGAACGTTCACTGCCTCCTTGAACGCCTCTGGGTCCTTTATCAAGGTCGTGATGTCCTTGAAGATTATCCCTTCTTTGGGG
This sequence comes from uncultured Anaerolineales bacterium, assembly GCA_964347945.1. Lineage (GTDB taxonomy): Bacteria > Chloroflexota > Anaerolineae > UBA7937 > B3-Chlor > CAYGAW01. The sequence goes on along the minus strand of CAYGAW010000175.1, from coordinate 5,141 downwards.
AAGTCCGGGACATCCCGAATCATTTCTGCAAGATCCATCCTTCACCTCTCTCCACTGGACTTTGTTCACGTCGGATTGTAGCAGAGACCTGCCATCCAGGCAAACCTCCGGACGCTTTCCATAAGGTTCCTTAAAGTTTGACCCGCCCGCCGAATCTCTCTCGCTGCAAACCACACACTAGATGTGGGCGGCAGCACCAAGTACTCCCCCGTATCTAGTGGGGTCAATGCCACCACCACCCCGCGCTGCAGTCCGCAACCGTCCCACGGGCCACCATTCTCAATTGCACAATCTCAACTCCTCGAATACAATACGCTACGCTCCTGAACAAGGCAAGAGAGCCATTTGCGACTCCCGGGCTCCGGCGGGTTCGTCACTCGTGCAGTCCGCAGCCTCCCCCCTCGCGAACCCGACGGACTTTGAGGTATGGCTCTGCTTTGCACCTCGGGACGCAGAGTCGTGTCTTGGGGTGACGGCGTGCGGGATGTCGGGGCGCTACCCACAAGCCCGCCGTCGTGTCCCCACCATGGCGGACATCGCGCTGGCGCTACAACGATGCCAGAATCGCTCAACACTTCTCCGTCGAGCGGCAAGCCAGCGCGTGTTGCGCAACTCTCGAATATCGTAACACGCAACTATGAAGAGCATGGACGGTCTGCCGGCGTGTTCAGCAAAGACTGGCGAACCCATTCCCCTGCGCGTTGTCCCTAGGGCCTAGCAGTCAACGGTTGGAGGAGGCATGGATCTAAAACGCGTCTGGGATGCGGCCAAAGGTGAGCTGCAGCTGCAAATGACCAAAGCCACCTACGATACCTGGATAAGCAATACCTTCCCCATAGCGTATGAGGATGGCACTTTTCTCATCGGCGTGCATAACACCTACGCCAAGGAATGGTTGGAGAACCGCCTACTCACGATCATCAAGAGAACCCTCATTGGCCTGACCAGCAGCTCCGTTGAGGTCAAATTCGTTGTCAGGGCCAAACCGGGACCAGACGAGCAGCCGGTCCCCACTCCACTTTTGCAGGACAGCAGCACGCCTCTCGAAACGATGTCAGCACCGCCGATGCTTGTCCCTCACTACACCTTCGACACTTTCATAGTGGGCAGCAGCAACCGCCTCCCCCATGCCGCCGCTCTGGCCGTGACCGAGAACCCCGGCGAGAGCTATAACCCCCTCTTCATCCACGGGGGCGTCGGCTTGGGCAAGACGCACCTCCTGCATGCCGTGGGTAACCTCGCTCTCACCCGCCGCCTGCAGGTACTCTATGTCTCATCGGAGACCTTCACCAACGACTTGATTAACTCCATCCGCAACCAGACCACCGATGACTTTCGCGCCAAGTATCGCCAAGTCGATATTCTCCTGGTGGACGACATCCAGTTCATCGCCGGCAAAGAAAGCACCCAGGAGGAATTCTTCCATACCTTTAATACCCTCTACTCCGCTAAGAAGCAGATCGTCATCTCCAGCGACCGCCCGCCCAAAGCCATCCCCACCCTTGAGGAGCGCTTGAGTTCCCGCTTTGAGTGGGGTCTCATCGCCGATATCCAGGCGCCGGACCTGGAGACGCGCATCGCCATTCTGCGCTTCAAGGCCGAGACCCACCATTTGGACGTCCCCGACGACGTCATCGATTTCATAGCGCACAAGTTCCAGAACAACATCAGGCAACTGGAAGGCGCATTGAACCGTGCCGTCGCCCACGCCCAACTGACGTTCTCCCCTCTCACAGTGCACCTGACCACTGAAGCCCTCCAGGACCACCTCTGCCCTCAGCCGACGCTTACCCTCGATCAGATTATCGATGCCGTGGCCGCCTTCTACGCCTTCAAGCACCACGATTTGCGCGGCTCACGCCGCACCAAAGACCTAGCCCTCGCCCGCCAGGTCGCCATGTACCTCAGCCGGGAGGAAACCAATAGCTCCCTCGTCCAGATAGGGGCGGCTCTCGGCAATCGCGACCACACGACCATCATGCATGGTCACGGCAAGATAGAGAAGCAGATAGAGGAGGATGAGCAGCTCCGCCGCGATGTCCTTGCTATAAAGGGAGCTCTCTACGCCAATCACACTCTCTAGGGCCACAGGCAAATGTGGATAAGCTCCCCGTGTGTGTGGATAACTGGGTTGTTGTGGGGATAACTCGGCCCCCCGAAGACCAAAGACCCGAGCTCTTGCCGCAACACATCTTGAACTCCCGCCTTCCACCGCACAGCCATCCACATATCCACTAGCCCCCTCAGTACTCGTTTCGCTCAGCATCTCTCTTGTCCACACCCCGTCCACGCCAGCTCCCGGCCGCAGACGCACCGGCAGACGCCCCTATTGTTGCGCAGCTCCGCCCTTCCACCCACTACCCCTAGGGGAGGCGGCCCTCGCTCCCCAATCACAGTCCACTAGTCCACCAGCCTACGACTAAGACTACTCTTTTGTATCTGTTTGTCTGCCAAGCTATAATGTCCCCAATGGTAGACTTGGCCCCAATTGTACCTATCCTCAAGCAGGCGCTCCGCGAAGATATCGGCTCGGGTGATGTGACCACCGCTGCCTTGCTACCCCCAGACTTATGGCTCACGGGGCGACTTGTAGCCAAAGAGAATGGCATTGTCGCTGGGCTGGAGGTGGCTAGTGCTGTGTTCCGGCTACTTGATGGCCGCGTGGAGTTTGCCTCCGTAGTGGTGGATGGAGATGCGATCACAGGCGGTCAAGTGCTGGCTCATGTGAAAGGGCCAGGGGCTGCCATTCTTACTGGCGAGCGGGTGGCGTTGAATCTTGTCCAGCGGATGTCGGGCATAGCCACTCTCACAAGGCGGTTCGTGGAGAGGGTGCAAGGCACCGGAGCCGTGATCTTGGATACGAGGAAGACAGTTCCGGGACTCCGTGTTCTCGACAAGATGGCCGTCAAGATGGGCGGAGGTGAGAACCATCGCTTTGGACTGTATGACATGGTCTTGATAAAGGACAATCACATTGCAGCCGCTGGCGGCATCAGGGAGGCGATGGATAGAGCGAGGTCTCGTGCTAAGGAGGGCCTGGCGATCGAAGTGGAGGTGAGTTGTCTGGCTGAACTGAGAGAGGCTCTTGGCCTGCGCCCGGATCGCATCATGTTGGACAACATGAGTCTGGACGACATGAGAGAAGCTGTCGCTCTGGCTGGAGGGAAGGTGGAGCTCGAAGCGTCAGGGAATGTGACTCTGGAGAACGTTGCTGACATCGCATGTACTGGGGTGGATTTCATCTCCGTCGGGGCTCTCACGCACTCGGTCCAGGCACTGGATATCAGTTTGGAGATCGCAGAGAGCTGGCGAGCCGGCGGAGAATCACCACATGGGAAAGGAGGAGTGGCGAAGGCCTGTGATGGGGTCACGGGATGATTACGCGGGTATGTCGGAGGGCCATGTGTTGAGCCTGATACAGGGCGCGAAAGAGGCCCTGGGTAAGGATCTCGTCATTCTTGGCCATCACTACCAGAGAGACGAGGTCATCCGCTTCGCCGATCACCGGGGAGATTCGCTGGAGCTATCGCGAGCTGCTGCGGCCGAGAGAGATGCAAAGTATATCGTCTTCTGTGGGGTAGATTTCATGGCCGAGTCAGCGGCCATTCTTTGCGACCCCGCGCAAGCGGTTCTTTTGCCTGCCAAGACAGCGCGCTGCCCCATGGCGCGGATGGCTGATGTGGCGGATGCCTGGAACGCATGGGAGCATCTGACCTCTATGTGGGGAGATGACCTCCTTCCTATCACCTATCAGAACTCCAGCGTCGAGCTGAAAGCTTTCTGCGGAGAGCGTGGGGGTGCTGTTTGCACCTCCTCCAATTCCCGCGCCGTTTTCCAATGGGCGCTGGCGAAAAGGGGACACATCCTTTTCTTCCCGGACGAGCACCTGGGCCGTAACACGACGCTGTCTCTGGGGTTTTCTCCGCAGGAGATCTCCGTCTGGGATCCTCGGGAACCGTTCGAGATGCCGACTGGACTGGCGGAGTGCAAGGTGGTGCTATGGAAAGGATACTGTCACGTGCATACCTTCTTCACGGTTGAGCAAGTGGAGCAGGCACGGGAGACGCATCCGCAGGGCACCGTGATCGTTCATCCCGAATGTCCCGCCGAGGTGGTTGCCAGGGCAGACGGTAGCGGGTCCACCAGCTTCATCGTGAGGATGGTGGAAGAGTCTCCAGCGGGCGCCACGTTGGTCATCGGGACGGAGGTGAACCTCGTCGGCAGGTTGGCCAAGGAGCATCCTGGCAAGACAGTCGTCCCTTTGGCCCATTCCCTCTGCGGGGCCATGTTTCACATCAACCCCCATAATCTGCTTTTTATTCTGGAGGGCATCTTGGCGGGCCGGGTGGAGAATGTCGTTCGGGTTCCTCAGGAGATAGCCCAAGGGGCCAACCTTGCCCTGGGGAAGATGCTGGCGGTGACCTGAGATGTGCGCAGCCGATAACGAGTTGAAGACGGACGTCTTGATTATCGGTTGTGGAATCGCTGGTGCGACCTCCGCTCTCGCCCTGAGTGACAATGAGGATTTGTGCATAACGCTCATCACCAGCGCGAGGGATGCTGAGGAGAGTAGCACCTACTATGCCCAGGGAGGGGTTGTCTATCGCGGACTCGATGATTCCGCTGAATTGCTGGCCAGCGACATCGTGAGGGCGGGAGATGGCTTGAATAACCCTCACGCCGTTGCCGTTCTGTGCGAGGAAGGGCCGCGATTGCTAAGGCAGATCCTCATCGAGGAGTTGGGCGTTGAGTTCGATCTGGGCCAGACAGGGGAGTTGGACCTGACACTCGAAGGTGGCCAGTCCACAGCCCGGATCGTACACGTGGCCGATGCAACGGGGCGGGCCATACAAGAGAGGTTGCTCAGTGCTCTGCGAGACCGTCCAAACGTGGAGTTGTTGACAGGCCACACTGCGGTCGATTTGCTGACTCCGGCTCACCACTCGCGGGACCGGCGGGTCGTGTATGATCCTGTTGCGTGCGTAGGTGCCTACGTGTTGAACCAGGACTCGGGGCAAGTGGTAACGTGTGTGGCCAAAGCCACAGTGGTAGCCACCGGCGGGCTGGGCCAGATTTACCTCCACACCACGAACCCTCTATCGTCGCGAGGGGATGGGCTGGCGATGGCGCATCGTGCCGGG
>CAYGAW010000174.1:0-25862 GCA_964347945.1 uncultured Anaerolineales bacterium | reverse complement strand
TCCTGTGTCAGAAAACGGTCCATGTTCCGCAGGAGAGATCCCCCGCCAGTCATCACCACTCCCCGATCTATGATGTCGGCAGCCAATTCGGGGGGAGTCTTCTCCAGCACCCCTTTTATCGCTGAGACGATGGTGGCCAGCGGCTCGGCAATCGCTTCCGTCACTTCCGTGGACGAAACGGTGACAATCCTCGGCAACCCGGCAACTATGTCCCGACCACGGACCTCCATGGTCAGCTCGTCTTCCATGGGCAGAGCGCTGCCGATCTGAATCTTTATCTCTTCCGCCGTCTGATCCCCAACCATCAGGTTGTACTTCCGCTTCATGTAGGCAGCGATGGCTTCACTGAGTCTGATGCCCGCCACGCGGACGGCGCCACTGACCACGATATCATTCATGGCAATCAGGGCTGCCTCACTGGTGCCGCCGCCGATGTTCACTACGAAATTGCCTGAGGGGGTATCTATGGGCATCCCCGCGCCGAGGCCTGCGGCCAACGGCTCAGGGATGAGATGAGCCACTTTGGCGCCCGCCTGAATCGCGGCGTCATGGACAGCGCGTTTCTCTACCGTCGTTACGCCAATGGGAACAGCGATCATTATCTCGGGCTTGAACAGACGAACGCGACCCACTACACCAGAGATGAAATAGCGGAGCATGAGCTCCGTCACCACATAATCGGCGATGACGCCCTCACGAAGAGGTGACAATACCTCAACACTCTCTGGAGTTCGGCCCACCATGGCCTGAGCCTCCCGGCCCAGGGCCACAATCCTGTTGTCGTGGGTCGACAGGGCCACAACGGACGGTTCAAAGAGCACAATCCCTTTGCCCTTGGTCCAGACGAGCACGTTAACCGTGCCCAGATCCACTCCTATCTGCTTGGAGAACATCTATGCTCCTCAGTATGCCGGGTGCATGTCATGTCGTCCCGGCTACGCTTCTTCCCTGGGCATCTCCATGCTGGGTCGGCGTCTCCTCCGGCGCGCGACCTTCAACCGTACTCTGGACCGACGCAGCGCAGCCTGCAACCGGGCCATATCCAGACCCTCTGGCCGCTCCCGATATCTCCTCTCGGCTCGCTCCCTCGCCGCCTCGGCTCGCGCGAGGTCAATCTCTTCAGCACGCTCCGCTACGTCTGCCATCACGATGACCTTGTTCGCCAGAACCTCCAGGAAGCCACCGTGCACAGCAAAGCACTCCTCTTCTGCCCCCTTCCTGATCCTCAACTCCCCAACCCCTAGTGCTGTCACGAGCGGCGCATGGCTGGGAAGTATCCCCAGTTCCCCATCGGCCCCGGGGGCGATCACCATGTCCACCTGATCATCGCTGTACACAATCCGGTCAGGGCTGACCAGTTCGATCCATAGTTTGGTCATCCACCTTCACCTTGCTCTGACTCAGCCTCTTCTTCAGGCTCCACACACACCGGACCCTCCGGCTCACCCGCCATCTCCCGAGCCTTCTCCACCGCCTCGTCTATGGTGCCCACCATGAAGAAGGCACCCTCAGGCAAGTCGTCATGATTCCCCTCCAGGATCTCCGTGAACCCCCGCACCGTCTCCTTGATGGGCACGTACGCTCCCGTCCGGCCCGTGAACGCTTCCGCCACGAACATCGGCTGCGAGAGGAAGCGCTGTATCTTGCGCGCCCTCGCCACCGTAAGCTTGTCCTCCTCGCTCAACTCCTCCACACCCAGGATGGCGATCACATCGCTCAAGTCCTTGTATCTCTGTAGCGTCCGCTGTACCTCCCTCGCCACCTGGTAGTGCTCCTCCCCCACGATGTTTGGGTCCAAGATCCGAGAGGTCGAAGCCAGCGGGTCGACTGCCGGATACAGCCCCTGCTCCGCGATAGAACGCTCCAGTGCAATGGTGGCATCCAGGTGAGCAAACGTCGCCACAGGCGCCGGGTCAGAGTAGTCGTCGGCCGGCACGAACACCGCCTGCAAAGAGGTGATGGAACCCCGCTTGGTGGACGTGATGCGCTCCTGCAACTCGCCCATCTCCGTCCCCAGGGTTGGTTGGTAACCTACCGCACTGGGCATCCGCCCCATCAGTGCAGATACCTCAGATCCGGACATCACGAAGCGGAAGATGTTGTCGATGAACAGAAGCACGTCCATACCTTGATCACGGAAGTCCTCGCATATGGTCAGCCCGGTCAGTCCCACGCGGAGTCGCACTCCCGGGGGCTCGTTCATCTGGCCGAACACCAGAGCGACCTTGTCGAGAACCCCAGACTCCTGCAACTCATACCATAGGTCATTGCCTTCACGCGAGCGCTCTCCGATGCCACAGAACACAGATACGCCACCATGCTCGGTGGCAATGGTGTGGATGAGCTCCATGATAACCACGGTCTTGCCTACTCCCGCACCCCCGAAAACCCCTGTCTTTCCCCCTTTGGTGAAGGGTGCCACCAGATCTATCACCTTCAGTCCAGTTTCGAAGACCTCGGTGCTGGTGCTCTGCTCTTCGAAGCTCGGTGGTGGCTGGTGAATCGGCCGATGCTCCTCCGCCTCAACGGGCCCTCGGCGATCGATGGGCTCCCCCAAGACGTTGAGCAGACGCCCCAACGTCGCCTTCCCCACTGGCACGGTTATCGGCGCCCCAGTCGCGATAGCTTCCATGCCACGACGCAGACCATCGGTGGAATCCATGGCCAAGCAGCGTACCCACTCATCGCCCAGGTGCTGCTGCACCTCCAATACCAGCTTCCCTTCGCCGTCTTGCGGAATCTCCACGGCATCGTAGATCTCAGGAAGTTGCTCGGGGGGAAACTCAACATCCACCACAGGCCCGATCACCTGAACGACTCTGCCGGTCCCCTTCTCTGCCATCAGTATCTCATCCTCCTAGAACAGCACAGTACTCACGATCTGGGCTCTGGCGTCAGTATCCTATCCGGCCATCGCTCGGGCTCTAGCCAGCGCCTCGGCGCCTCCTGCGATGTCCAGCAACTCCTTGGTGATAGCTTCCTGGCGAGCCCGGTTGTACGTCAGGGTCAAGTCATCCACCAAGGCTGTGGCGTTCTCGGACGCCGCCCGCATAGCCACCATCCGCGCCGAATGCTCGCTCGCCTGAGCATCTAGGATAGCCTGATAGATCTGCAATACCGTGAACCCTTCCAAGACTTCATTCAAGACGGTTTCAGGGTCTGGTTCGATGGTATATGTTATCGCCCCGGCACCCTCAAGGACGGCCGGCTGGATAGGCAGCAATTGCCTGGTGACCGGACGCTGAACCATCGTGTTGACAAAACGCGCATAGATCATGCAGATCTGATCAAAGGTTTCATCCAGGAACTCATCAATCACCAAGCGCGCAATAGGCGTTATTTCCGCTAGTGGAGGCTGGTCAGGCATGCCCGAGAAGTCCGCATAGACATCGGCCCCATGACGGATCATGAAATCGAAGCCTTTTCGTCCAACAGTGACGATTCGCACAGCACTCGGCTCGCGATTCATGAACCCCACCGCCTCGCGCAGGACATTGGTGGGCAGGCCTCCGCACAACCCTCGGTCGGGCGTGATGAGAAGCAGGCCGGTGTTCGTCACAGTCCGCTTTTCCAACAGCGGATGCAGGACCTTTCCCGCCGCCGGTTCGCTGGCAAGATACGTGAGGATCTCCCACGCCCTTTCTGCATAGGGCCGAGAGGCCAGGGTCCGTTCCTGAGCACGCCTCATCTTGGAGGCAGATACCGCCTCCATGGCCCGCGTGACTTGGCCGATATTGGTCACACTGCGAATACGTCTCTGTATCTCACGCGCTGTAGCCAAATCAGTTCCTCGCTAGCCGGTTCTTTATGGTGACTGGTGAACACAACCCGTCTGCCCTTGATCCCTCGTACTCCATAGCTAGTAGGACACCGTCTCCTGATACTCCAGAATGATCTCGCAGAGTCTATTCTCGCTCTCCTCATCCAGCTGCTCCGTCTCCATGATCCTGCGCCCGATCTCGGGATGGACCGAATCCATGAAGCGGAGGAACCCATCCGCCCACTCCCTCATCTTCTCGATAGGAACATCATCCGCATAGTCGTGGGTGACGGCGTAGATTAGCATGATCTGGTGATCCAACGGCACGGGCTCATATTGAGGCTGCTTCAGTATCTCGGTCAACCGCTGGCCGCGCTCCAACTGGTCTCTCGTGGCCTTGTCCAGGTCTGATCCGAACTGCGCGAAGGCGGCCAATTCGCGGAACTGAGCAAGCTCCAACCGTAGTCTGCCAGCCACATCCTTCATAGCCTTGGTCTGCGCCTTGCCACCCACGCGGGAGACTGAGAGGCCCACGTTGATGGCGGGTCGAATGCCGGCATAGAAGAGGTCGCTCTCCAGATAGAGCTGTCCATCGGTGATGGAGATGACGTTGGTGGGAATGTAGGTAGTGATGTCACCCAACTGAGTCTCGATAATGGGCAGGGCCGTCAAGCTACCGCCCCCAAACTCGGGGTGCATCTTCGCCGACCTCTCCAGGAGACGGGAATGAAGGTAGAACACATCGCCAGGATAGGCCTCTCGCCCAGGCGGACGGCGCAGTAGTAGCGATACCTGCCGATAGGCCCAGGCGTGTTTGGTGAGATCATCGTAGATAATCAAGGCATCCTTGCCCTGCTCCATGAACTCCTCGCCCATGGCACAGCCGGCATAGGGCGCGATGTACTGCAACGACGCTGGCTCCGACGCAGAAGCAACCACGACCACGGTGTGATCCATGGCCTCAAACCGCTCCAATGTCGCTACCACCTGCGCCACATTGGCTCGCTTCTGGCCTATGGCTACATAAATACAGATCAGCTCCTTGTCTTTCTGATTAATGATGGTATCGATAGCCAGCGCCGACTTGCCCGTCTGGCGATCGCCAATAATCAACTCTCGCTGACCACGGCCGATGGGGAACATGGAATCGATGGACTTGATGCCCGTCTGGACTGGTCTGTTCACAGACTCTCGAACCGTCACGTTGGGTGCGATTCTCTCGATGGGGCGGAAGGCATCCGATTCGATGGGTCCCTTGCCGTCAATAGGCATACCAAGGGCATTGACCACCCGCCCGACGAGGGCGTCGCCCACCGGCACTGACACGATGCGCCCGGTTTGGCGCACCTCATCCCCCTCCTCGATGTCCGTGTAGTCACCCAGGATGATGATGCCGACCTGGGTCTCCTCCAGGTTAAGGACCATGCCCATGACACCCGTCTTGGTGAACTCGACCAACTCACTGGCCATCACAGTCCGCAACCCAGTAGCCCTGGCGATGCCGTCACCCACCTCAACGACCGTGCCTACATCCACGGCCTTCAAGGGAGCCTCGTAGGCCTCGATCTGCCGCCGCAAAGCAGCGGTTAGTTCATCCACTTGTGAGGCCATTACCACCTCCTCGGTTCCCAGACAGCGTTCCTAGTGCAAGAGATAACCCTTCGCCGATACCCGAGAGCCAATCCAGATCCCTGCAAGGCAGAAGGCGCTGTTGTGTTCCGCAGACTCAGCGGCGAGGCGGTGAGGGTCACCGTGACGGAGCCACGGTCTGCGCCAGCGCTTCCAGCTTGCCCTTCACGCTCCCATCGATGACCTGATCGCCCGCTCGAACGACGACGCCACCTAGCAGCGAGGGCTCCACCTCGAAACGCGCGTCCAGAGTTTGATTGAATCTAGCTTCCAGTCTCTCGCGCAGAGCCGCCTGCTCATCCTCAGTCAACGGAACAGCGCTGCTGATCCTTACCTTCAGGCTTGCAGACGTGCGTTCTGTATCATTCGTCACTGCAGCTCACCTACCTCACCGATGAACTCCTGGATCAAGCGTCGATGAGCCTTCTCATCTAGTGACTCGCCAACTACCCTGCCCGCGGCCACGAGAGCCAGGTCTATTATCTGGTCCTGCGCCTGCCGCAAGACCTGTCGTCGCTCAAACTCCATCTCATCCTGAGCCTTGGTCACGATCTCCGCAGCTTCCACCCGAGCCTCGGAAAGGATCTCCTCCTTCATCTTCTCAGCCTGCTCTGTGGCCTGAGCGACGATAGAGCGGCGCTCCTCCCTGGCCTGCTCGAGCTGTCTCTCATACTCCTGCTTGGCCGCTTCCGCCTCGCTTCGCGCCCTGTCAGCCTCTTCGATGTCAGTCCGTATCTTCTCCCGACGATTGTCGAGCATCTTCACAATAGGTTTGTAGAGGAACACCCGAAGGATGACGAACAGCAGAACAAAGTTGACGATCTGCGACATCAGGTAGCCCAGGTTGATTCCTAGTCCCTCCAACTAGCTGCCTCCTTTCACTTCACTAGCAGCCGCCTGATCCATCTATGTCGGCGGTAACGTGTGACCGCGAAGTGTCTTCTCAGACGAACTTGATGATCAGGGCAACAACGAGGGCGTAAATTGCTACCGCCTCGGCGAAGACGATGCCCAATATCATATTGGTTTGGATCTGCCCAGTGGCCTCGGGATTGCGTCCGATGGCGTGCATGGCGCCCGCACCCAGGAGCCCGATGCCAATGCCCGGACCTATTGCTCCGAATCCCATAGCCAAGCCTGCACCCAGCAACTTACCGAACTCTATCAAATCACCTGCTGCCAATTTGCGATCCTCCTTTTCTCAGTTCTTACTTGACCTAGTGCTCCTCACCCTCCGATCCATGGCCCACGGTGGCCATGGACATGAAGACCAAAGTAAGGAATCCAAACACCAAGGCTTGCATCAAACCAACGAACATCTCCAGCCCGTAAAATGGGATGGAGATCAGATACGGCACGATGACGGCCAGCACCGCCAGAAGCACCTCTCCTGCGAAGATGTTGCCGAAAAGTCGAAAGGAGAAAGAGATGATCTTGGCGAGTTCGCTGACCAATTCTAATGGGCCAACTACAATACCTAGCACGTCATCGAAACTGATGAACTTCTTGAAATACCTCAGGCCTAGGGCCTGCACTCCGATGACCTGGGTCGCCACCACGGAGATCAAAGCGAGAGCTAACCCGGTGTTCAAGTCGGTAGCGGCCGAACGCAGGAAGGAGAAAACCGTATACCCGCTCTCATGCTCACCAACCTCTTCGGCCGTCAAGATGTGGACGTCAGTGCCGAGGATGGATACCGTCTCCACCTGGTTGCCCCCGTGATGGGCAGGGTGGATCAGCCCCACACTGGCAAACCCAGGGAGGAGGCCCATCCAATTGGAGATCAATAGAAAAACGAAGATGGTGGCCACCAATGGGAAGAACTTCCTTCCCCTCTCACCGCCCACATTCTCGCAGAGGCCCAACAACGCCCCCAATCCCCATTCCAGCAGGTTCTGTAGCCCACTGGGCACCATTTTCAGCCTGCGCGTGACGAGGATGGAGCCCACGATCAGGAGCAGCATGGTGAGCCAAGTGGCGAGCAAGCTGTTTGTGACAGTGAACCCTATGACGGGTATGGTGGCGATGGGCTCTGCTGGAAGGGCGACTTCAGGCATGACCACGGGAAACCTCATGGCCAGGAAGACGGCGATGGCGATGACGATGATATAGACAAGACACCCCTTACCAGTCATACATCCAGGCAGGCATCCTTCTTCTCCCATCACCGGTTTCATCGCATCGGACATCATTTCGTCCATAGTCTACCTCCTCAGTCCTCCCTATCCGGGGATTCCTTCGGCGCCCCCTCAAGAGCCCACATTATGAGACGAGCGGCGCTCCAGGCCCCACCGCCTACACCCAAGAGAATCAAGGCCAATGTGAAGGTCGGCGAGGTATCCAATCTTGCATCGATCCACATGCCAACGACGAGCCCGATGAGGATGAAAACGACCATGGTCAAACCCACCTGGCCTACCAAACCCAAGAGGCGTACATTGACTCCCTTGTACATGGCCGTTCTCCGTCACCATATGGCACAGGGATTGTGTTGTCAGAGCCGCGCGTCCTGCGTGAAAGCCGCGGTATTCTAGTTGAGTTCGCAAGACTTGTCAAGCAAAGGACGCGCCGATTCGACGCTGACATACTTCCGGGAGGCAGATCGCCTAGCCTTCGGTTCGCCGCACAACGACCCGTGCCCCGTCTCTCACTGCCTTCAATACTGTGGGGTTGCCAGCCACGCGGCCGAAGATGCTCACTGCGCTGGCGGGGCGGATTTCGTCGCCCGTGCTGGAGGGAGTGGGACCAAAGAATATGCAGAAGGCTCTCCCAGGAGGCCAGTACCCCAGGTCGCCCAATTCCACCACTTCCTGGCCCGCCTCCAACGGCAAGGCCAAGGGGATTGAGAAGTATATCTCGTCGCCCCAGGTATTCGCCACACCTTCCATAGGCAGTGCGTCCCACACAGCTTGGGCCGTTTCCGTATCCTTGAGTTCAGCTTGGACGCTGATATCACCGACCTCTATCTCTATTCGGCGAGCCATTTTCGTCCCCTACGAGTTATGCTATAATCACGCCTGGCGATAGGGATGGATCCCGCGCAGTTCTCCAAGGGGTTTGGTCCACCATGCGCACCCGCGGATTATATCGCATCCATCACGAATTGACCAACCCAAGCCGGAATTTCCCGAAAGAGCGAGCGAGGCTTGGCCTACGGAGGAGAGAATGTCTGTTCTGGAATTACAGAGTGACGTCATCTACGGTCCCATCCACTCGCGACGCCTGGGCCGGTCCTTGGGCATCAATCTGCTTCCCACAAAGCGCAAGCTGTGCACCTTTGACTGCATCTACTGCCAATACGGGAGCTTCAACCCAGCGGCTGCGGTCGAGGGATGCAAAGGCTTCCCATCGCTGGAGACTGTCCTGCGAAGGATAGAGGAGGCCTTGCAGCAGCAACCGCTTCTGGACTACCTAACCTTCTCCGGCAACGGTGAGCCCACGTTGCATCCTGAGTTTCCGGACATCGTGGCAGAGGTGCGCCGCCTCAGGGATCGGATGTGTCCCAGTGTGAGGCTGGCTATCCTCTCCAACTCCTCCCGAATCCATCGTGCCGATGTTAGAGAAGCGATAGAGCAGTTGGATGACCCGATCATGAAACTGGACGCAGGCGATCCCGCGACATTCGCTCAAGTGAACCGGCCTGCTCCAGGGGTCTCGCTGGAGAAGATCCTCGCCGGTCTGTCAGCCATGCCACGACTCGTGATTCAGAGCTTGATCATTGATGGCGAGATCCAGAACGTGAGAGGTGAAGCCTACGAAGCGTGGCTGAGCACGCTGTCTCGGCTATCTCCGGACAAGGTGCAGATATACAGCACCGAGCGGCCGGTGGCCGCGGAGGGAATAGAGACAGTATCCAGAGAAGCCTTGGAACGGTTGGCTCGGAACTCACAGGAGAGAACGGGCATCGAGGTGAGAGCCTACTAGCGCCAGCCGGATGGGGAAAGGCCACACCCATGAATATACTGCACATCTACAAAGACTATTATCCTGTTGTGGGAGGTATGGAGAACCATATCAGGATCCTGGCTGAAGGGGCGGTGAAACGGGGACTGGAAGTCACTGTCCTGGTCACCAGCGGCACTCACTCAACCGAAATCCAGAGCATGAATGGGGTCACGATCATCAAGGCTGGAAGGCTGGTCACCATGGCTTCCACCCCCCTGAGCTCCGCTCTCTTCATGTGGGTGAGACGTTTGAAACCCGATATCACCCACTTGCACTTCCCTTACCCCTGGGGAGAGACGGCCCATCTGATGCTCGGTCACAGTCAAAGAACGGTCATCACCTACCAGAGCGACATCGTGCGCCAGAAAAGCCTCCTTAAGCTGTACCGCCCATTTCTCAGGCGCATCCTGGCAAGAGCGGACCGCATAATCGCCACCAGCCCCCAGTATGTCCAGAGTTCACCGCACTTGAGCCAGGTAGCGGACAAGTGTGTGGTCATACCAATGGGGATCGACCTGGCACACTTCCGGGAAGCCAGAAGAGAGGAAGTGAAGGACCTGAGGAACAAGTACAATCCTCCTCTGCTACTCTTCGTGGGCATACTCCGCTACTACAAAGGGCTGGAATACCTCATCACAGCGATGAGACATGTGAATGCCCGGCTCCTGGTGGTAGGTGAAGGGCCAATGGCTGAAGAATGGCAGGACCTCACAGACAAACTGGGTCTAGCGGACAAGGTCTTCTTCGTCGGTCAGCACGTAGAGGACTTGCCCGCCTATTATCAAGCCTGTGACCTATTCGTACTCCCCTCTTCTCACCGCAGCGAAGCCTTCGGCTTGGTACAAGTCGAAGCGATGGCCTGTGGCAAGCCGGTGGTATGTACCGAGCTGGGCACAGGAACCTCCTACGTGAACGTTGACGGCGAAACGGGCCTGGTAGTGCCAGCTCGCGATGCCAGTGCCCTCACCGAGGCCATCAATCGCTTACTGAGCGATGAGGCACTGCGAACGGAGATGGGTGAGAAGGGCAGGCAACGAGCGGTGCAAGAGTTCTCCCACGAAACCATGATACACAGAGTAGTGTCTCTCTACGAGAGCCTCCTGTGACCGTGTTGATATCGTGAAAAGGGCCAACTCTCTTCCTCTGACCTATGCTGAGTGACGTCGCAGTGGGTTACTGCGATAGGTTCAGGCAGTGGACTCAAGTCCTGTGCCAGGAACCGGGACCCCGGCCATTGAATTTCGATGTCGCCTGCACTATCATTATCAAGCCAGAATGACTGGCACGGAGCGTGGAGGCACGAAGGGGCAGCCACGGCCAGCCACGATATTCGTAGCCAGCCTGGCAACGAAGGTTGAATGTTGAGATAAGATGCGCGTTCTTGTTACGGGTGGAGCAGGCTACATCGGCTCGCATCTGGTCGATAGATTGCTGGCCGATGCACATCAAGTTGTCGTCGTGGACAACCTCTCACTGGGCAAGCTAGCCAATATCGAGCACAATCTTGACGAGCCACGTTTCCGCTTCGTCGAAGGGGACATCCTCGATCACCGCTTGATGGAGGAACTGATAGGCGAGTGTGACCTGATATGTCATCTGGCGGCAGTGGTGGGCGTCAAGTACGTCCTCGCTGACCCCCTGCAAGCGATGATGACCAACGTGTGGGGAACGGAAAACGTGCTCCGCTTCGCTTCCCGCCTTGGATCAAGAGTGGTATTGGCCTCTTCGTCTGAGGTTTACGGCAAGAGTACGAACTCTCCTTTGGCCGAAGACGACGACTGCCTCATGGGCTCGACGCGAGTTTCTCGATGGTGCTATTCGACAGCCAAAGCCCTCGACGAACACCTGGCTCTGGCCTATCGCCGCCAGAAGAAACTCCCCGTGGTGATCCTCCGCTACTTCAACTCCTACGGGCCCCGCATGGATCCCCTGGGCTACGGCAGCGTGATAGCGAAATTCGTCAATCAGGCACTGGACGGTCGCCCTATTACCGTTCACGGCGATGGACGACAGACCCGCTGCTTCACCTACATCGATGACACGGTGGAGGGAACCGTGCTGGCCGCCACAGTTGACGATGCCAAGGGGGCGATACTGAACATAGCGCGGTCTGAAGAGACGGCGATTCTCGACCTCGCGCATACGATCAAGAAGATGACAACCTCTTCGTCGGAAGTGGTTCTCGTGCCTTACGAGCAAGAGTACGGTGATCATTTCGAGGACACCAGGCGTCGTGTGCCTGACGTGGGTCAGGCCGAACAGATAGTCGGCTTCAGGGCCCAGGTATCGTTGGCAGAGGGATTGGAGCAGACTATCACCTGGTTCAGGAGTAGAAGATGAAGATCTTGGTCACGGGCGGAGCGGGTTTCATAGGCGCGGCCCTGGCCAATCACCTGGTCCGACTGGGACACCGTGTCCGAGCGCTGGATGACCTGAGCTCCGGAGATCCATCCGCCGTGGACAGCGCTGTCTCCTTCACCCGAGGGGATGTGCGTGATATCCCCAAGTTGTGGACCCTGCTGCGAGACGTCGAGGTTGTATTTCATTTGGCGGCGCGGGTTTCAGTCTCGGAGTCGATACTGTACCCCGTGGAATACAACGAGGTGAATGTGGGCGGGACCGTCGCCCTTATGACCGCAGCCCGGGATGCCGGTGTCCGCCGGGTCGTTCTAGCCTCCTCGGGGACCGTCTACGGCGAGCAGGAGGAGCAGCCCGTGAAGGAAACAGCCACCGTCCGCCCCCCGAACCCTTATGCTGTGACCAAGATTGCCTCCGAATACTATCTCTCCGGCCTCGGCGCGCTGTACGATATCGAGGTAGTCATGTTGCGCATCTTCAATGCCTATGGGCCAGGACAGGCGGTTCCTCCGTCACACCCACCCGTGATCCCACAT
The DNA here is from genome assembly GCA_964347945.1 of uncultured Anaerolineales bacterium. GTDB lineage: Bacteria > Chloroflexota > Anaerolineae > UBA7937 > B3-Chlor > CAYGAW01. The sequence goes on along the minus strand of CAYGAW010000174.1, from coordinate 13,634 downwards.
TTCGTGAGCCAAGCCCTGAGCGGGAGCACTCCCATCATCTTCGGCAGCGGCAAGCAGACTCGAGATTTTATCCACATCAGCGATGTCGTCACCGCTCTCACCACAGCGGGACTCTCAGACAACGTCAACGGCCTCATTATCAATATCGGATCGGGCGAAGAGATAAGCATCAACGAACTCCTGAAGAAGATCGAGGATCTGCTGGATCAGAGAGTGCTTTCTCTGCACAACCCAACCCAAAGCGGAGGGGTGTCCCGTCTGGTCGCAGAAACCAGCCTGGCCAGGAAGGTACTGGGGTTCGAGGCCAAGGTAAGCATAGACGAGGGTCTGCGGTTGATGCTTTCCCACTATGAGAAGGCAATCTAGTCCACAACCAGCGCCCGCACGTGACAGAGATTAGGTGCAAGCTGAGCGATTGAGATGAAGCATCTCAGGAGCTCTTCTCAGCGGACGACGTCCATGTGCAGATAGGACTGACCATGCAAACCAAACTGGCCGTTTTCTGCGAGCGACTCATCGAGGCTGGCTGGCTGGCTGCGGTGGTAGTCGTGCCCTTGTTCTTCAACGTCTACAGCAGCCGGGTCTTCGAGCCTGACAAGCTCAGCATCCTGCGTTCCATCGCTTTGGTGATGGCCGTCGCCTGGCTGGTGAAGGCGCTGGAGGAGTGGCTTGGGAGAAGCAGCAGCCCACCGGCAAAGGAGGGCTCAGGACTGCTGAACTTCGTTCGCTTGCCGTTGGTGATTCCCACTTTGATAATGGTTGGGGTCTACATCCTCACCACCCTCACCTCAGTTGTTCCCAGGGTGAGCTTCTGGGGATCGTATCAGCGTCTGCAAGGCACGTATACGTTCCTGTGCTATGTGGTCGTCTTCATGCTAATGCTGAACACGCTTCGTTCGCGTCAGCAGCTGGAACGTTTGCTAACCATCATTATCATCGCCAGCTTCCCCATAAGTCTCTACGGCATCATCCAGCATTTCCAACTGGACCCCCTGCCCTGGGGTGGTGACGTCACAGCACGGGTGGCGTCGAACATGGGCAATGCCATCTTCGTGGCGGCTTATCTGATCATGGTTGTTCCCGTGACGATCGCCCGGTTCATAATCAACCTTCGGTCGTTCGACACGCCGAGGGCACGTCCGGAAGAGAGAATGGCCGGCCCCTCGCAACTCTCAAACGCCGTCACCTATGTGGTGATCCTTGCCCTCCAGGCCCTTTGTCTGGCGTACATCTTTGCCTATCAACTCTTCTTCGTCTCCGATGTCAAGCACGTGGCTGGCGGAGTGACCTACTATCTACTTCTAGCCAGCAGCCTGGTGGCATCTCTGTTGATGGTGCTATTCTTCCTGTTCATTGCAAGGAGGAAACACCGGCCACCGGCGGCGTGGACCGCTGCACACGTCATGCTGTTCGCAGGCCAATCCCTCGCGTTGTCCTACTTCCTGCTCCTGATCTTTCGGTTGAACTACGTGGTTCTGACCGGTGGCGCGTTCGCAGAGTTCGTGGCCTTGGGGGGCTTAATGCTCCTCTTCGTAGTCTCCTTCTGGTTCACGTTTCGTGAAGAAGCCATCGCTTCCCATCTGCTGGGGGTCCTGTATGGGTTCATTCTCACCATCCAGGTGATCTGCATCTTCTTCACCAAGAGCCGTGGTCCCTGGCTAGGGCTGCTCGTGGGGCTATTCGTCTTCGTGTTCATCCTCGGGGTGAGACGCAGGCTGACATGGCTTTGGGTGGGAGCCGCGGGGGCAGCCCTGGCCGGCATCTTGCTCCTGGCAGTCCTGAACGTGCCCACCAGCCCCCTGGCACCCTTGCGAAACATCCCCTACGTTGGCCGCCTGGGCAGGGTCTTCGACACAGAGAGTGGTACCGGTAAGGTGCGAGTCCTGATCTGGGAAGGGGTCCTCGATCTGATTGGCCGACACGAACCGATAGGCCTGCCCCCGGACGACCTGGATAGCTTGAATATCATACGCCCACTGGTAGGCTACGGGCCAGAATCGATGTATGTGGCCTACAACAGATACTATCCGCCCGACCTCGCCCACTACGAGGCCCGCAATGCCTCTCCAGATCGCTCCCATAACGAGACCTTCGACGCCTTGGCGATGACCGGGTGGATAGGGTTTATCGCCTACATGTTCCTCTTTGGCAGTCTCTTCTACTACGGTCTGAAATGGCTGGGGTTCGCGAGAGATCGGTTGCAGCGCACGATCTACGTCGTCTTGTGGATCTTGGGTGGAGTATCCTTCGCCCTGGGCACTCGACTATTGGAGGGCACTTGGCGCTTCGCAGGGGTGGCTCTCGCGGTTGGAATCGCCTTCGGTTTCCTTGCGTATCTGGTCATTCACGCCCTCTTCCTATCTCGAGAGGAGGGGGAAGGACTGAGGATCTCCTCCAGAGATCAGATATTGCTCATCGCCCTGTTTTCTGCCATCGTCGCTCACTTCATCGAAATCCACTTCGGAATCGCTGTCGCTGCTACTCGCACGTACTTCTGGGTTTACGCGGCCCTGTTGGTCGTCGTAGGTCTCTCTCTATGGCACCTACCCGTCCCCGAACCAGACGCTGAGGCCCCAACTCGGCCCTCCACAGGCTCCGCTAGGTCCCGAAGGACTCGGCGACGTAGGAAGACCAGAAGAGGACAACCGCGAAGCATCGCAGGGAATACCTTATGGAGAAAGGTTGTCGACCTCGTACCGCTCTCCATCTTGATGGGACTGATCGTGGCTACCCTGGGCTTCGACCTCATCATCGCCGGTACCGACCCGGCAGCCACGGGGTTCAGCATTCCCTGGTTGCTGGCGTTGACCTGGCTCTCGGGCGGAGCCATTATCATGTTTGAGAGGGGGAGAGAAGCGTCAGAGCGGGCGCAAGGTGGGGTACTGATTGCTCTTGTGACATATGTCATCATCACCCTGGCCATCTTCATCCCCTTCATGCTTGTCCACTACAGCATAGTGAGCCATCAACCCGAAGTGAGAAACATCGATGATGTGGTGACCTACGCTCAACTCCTCTCCAACACCATTCTGCTTTACTACGCCACTGTCTTTGTATGCATCTTCCTCGTTGCCTTGGCGCTCATCACAGAGCGCAGGCTTCCGAGGGCGTTTGGTCATTGGCCAAGCATGGCGATTCTCATCGTCCTCATGGCCAGCGCCGCTGTTCTCATACTCAGCACCAACGTCAACATTGTGAGGGCTGACATCCACTACAAACAGGGGCTGAACTGGGATGGGGCCGAACAGTGGGATGCCAGTATAGCCCTCTACGAGGAGTCCATGCGTCTAGCCCCCGAACAGGACTGGTACCATCTGTTCGCAGCGCGAGCGATCCTGGAGAAGGCCAGAACCCTCAGAGGACAAGAGGGGGGAGTCGCCTTCGAACCCGACACCATGGAGGACTTCCTACGTCTGGCCCCTCAGGAAGTCGCTGCCCTCAGCACCGATGGGCTCTTCAACAGCGGCCTGGTCGTGTTGAACAGAGCCAAGGATCTCAACCTCCTGAACACGGATCACTCGGCCAACCTTGGTCGCATGTACCGTATGTGGGCCGAGGCCAGTGCAGATCCCGAGGACCTTCAGCAAAGATGGGAGCAGGCGGTGAGCTACTACGAGGATGCTACCACCTTGAGCCCACATAACGCTGTCCTGTTCAACGAGTGGGGCCTGGTCTACTTCATCGTCGGAAAATACGAAGAGGCCATCGAGAAGTACCAGCAGTCTCTGGCCCTCGATGCCCAGTTTGCACAGACGTATATATTGCTGGCGGACGCTTATACGATGCTGGGCGACACAGAGGAGGCGGCGGAGGCCTACCAGCAAGTCTTAAAGATTACTCCGAGAGACGTCAAGCCTCACATCCAACTTTGCACCTTCCTGGCCCAACAGGGGAAACTGGAAGAAGCGGTGGAGCACTGTCAACGGGCCATAGAACTCGCCCCCAACAACTACCAGGCTCACCGGAACCTGGCCATCATCTACCGGGATCTGGTGCGCATCGAAGAAGCTTTGCAGGAAGCGCTGATTGCCCGGGAGCTGGCAAGCCAGGAAGAGAAACCTGCCTGGGACAGCTTCATCGATGGACTGGAGGAGTTGACTCGGTGATCAACTTGCTGCTCATCTTTGCCAGCGCGCTATTCCTGGTTCTCGGTGCCACGCCCATCGTACGCCGACTGGCCAACGGCTTGGGCATCGTCGATGAACCCCATGCTCGCAAACTACACCAGGCCCCGGTACCGCTGCTGGGTGGGATCGCTATCTATTTGGCCTTCATTGCCGCCCTGCTGCTCTTCGGAGAGCGGTGGGTGCTTTCCCAGTTGATCAGCATTCTCGTCGGCGCCAGCATCGTCTCCTTTCTAGGTATCTGGGATGACCGATGGGGGTTGCGTCCCATACTCAAGCTGCTGGGCCAGGCCGCAGCCGCTGCCATCGTGATCATTTCTGGCGTCCAGGTGAGTTTCTTGCCCTACTCCACGCTCAATGTGGCGATGACCTTCCTGTGGATGCTGGGCATTACCAACGCCTTGAACCTCTTGGACAACATGGACGGGCTATCTGGGGGGGTAGGAGCCGTTGCCGCCGGCTTCTTCCTCTTGTTCGCGGCCATGAACGGGCAGTATTTGGTGGCGAGCATGGCGGCGGCCCTCATGGGGGCCTGCGTCGGGTTCCTGTATTACAACTTCAATCCGGCTACCATCTTCATGGGCGATGCGGGCAGTATGTTCCTGGGCTTCATCCTGGCGGTGGTGGGCATCAAGCTCCGTTTCCCAGGCCGACCAGCCATGGTGACCTGGATGATCCCCGTCGTGGTCTTGGGTGTGCCCATCTTCGACACGACACTGGTGGTCATCTCCCGTCTGCGCCAGGGCATGAACCCCCTCATCCATCCCGGTAGAGATCACGTGTCGCATCGTCTGGTAGCGATGGGTCTGTCTCAGAGGCAGGCAGTCGTGTTCCTTTATCTGGTGTGCTGTGCTTTGGGACTAGCCGCCGTCTTCATCATGGTTGCCGATCCACTGCAAGCCTACCTGATGGGAGCGGCGTTGCTGGTAGTGGGACTGATAAGTCTGGTCGTCCTGGAAAGGGTGCCGCCAGTTGGAGGGCGAGATGGACCTGGAGCATAGCATCAACCAAAGGGAAGCTCGCATCTGCGTGATCGGCCTGGGGTACGTGGGACTGCCCTTGGCAGTAGAGTTCGCCCGCCTTGGGTTTTCCGTAGCAGGGCTGGATGTGGATGAGACGAAGGTTGGGGCCATCAATGAAGGTCAAAGCTACATTCAGGATGTCGATAGCGCCGACGTGGCAGAAGTAATACAGGCAGGGTATCTGAGCGCCACCGTTGACTATGATGTGCTCAAAGATGTGGACGTCATCTTCATCTGCGTGCCAACGCCCTTCACGAAGGCTAAGACTCCCGACCTGTCCTACGTGGTGGCGGCCACCCAGGAGATAGCGCAGCGCCTGAAGCAGGGGCAATTGATCGTCCTGCAGAGCACCACACACCCTGGCACGACAGAGGAGGATGTCCTTCCCATTCTGGAGAGCTCAGGCCTGCTGGCGGGCCAGGATTTCCACCTGGCTTTCTCACCGGAGCGCATCAATCCAGGCGACAGGCAATATACCGTCACAAACACCCCTAAAGTGGTCGGCGGTGTCTCTCCTCGGTGCGGAGAATTGGCCCAACAGCTGCTGAGCCAACTGATGCCCGATGTGCATCTCGTGTCCTCGCCTCGGGCCGCCGAGATGACCAAGCTGCTGGAGAACATCTACCGCAGCGTCAACATCGCACTGATCAACGAGTTGGCGAAGCTCAGCGAACGGATGGGTATCGACATCTGGGAGGTGATCGACGCCGCCTCGACCAAGCCCTTCGGCTTCATGCCTTTCTATCCAGGGCCAGGCGTGGGGGGACACTGCGTGCCCGTGGATCCCTACTATCTGTTCTGGAAGGCCCGAGAATACGACTTCTACCCCCGATTCATCGAGTTAGCGGCCGAGCTGAACCAGAGCATGCCTTACCACGTCTTGACCAAGACAAGCGAGGCTCTCAACGCTCGCGGCAAGACACTGCAAGGCGCCAAGGTGCTGGTGCTGGGAGTATCGTTCAAGCCCGACGTGGACGATGCCCGCAACTCCCCGGCACAGCGTGTTATCGAACTGTTGCTGAGTGGAGGCGCCCAGGTCTCCTATAACGATCCCCACGTCCCTCAGTTCACCGTTGGAAGAGACGTGTTCTACTCCGAGGAAACCACCCTCAACTCCACTCCTCTCACGCAAGACCTCCTAGAGGGCCAGGATTGCGTCGTCATCGCGGCGGGCCACAGTTCCTATGACTATGAGTCGATCGTGAGCCACGCCCCCCTGGTGATTGACAGCATGAATGCCACCAGGGAGGTCAAGAGCCATCGGGAGAATATCTTCCGGGTTGGCGCTCCCTCACCTGGACAATGAGAGGATGATCCATCCAACCATCGCAGCGCTCATACGCGAGGTGGCAGAGGACAACGCCTCGGGCGCCGTCGAGTTGACGAAGAAGGCAACCCAGGCGCTCCTTCTTTTTTCAGACGAGACCAGCGCCCAAGATCTCTCCCAATTCCTCTCAGAATTCACAACCGCGGGAAGAGAGTTGATCCGGGCCCAACCCTCTATGGCGCCGCTTTTCAATCTGGTGAACTCGGTGCTCTCAAGCCTCGACGCGGCGGAGAATGTGGGTGAGGCCAGGCGGATCGTCAAAGCGGCCGCCAGCGCTTTCGCCGAGGACCTCGATGTCAGCGGTGACAAGATTGCCAAACAAGCCCTTCCCCTCATCTCGGATGGAGCCACTATCATGACGCACTCTCGTAGTTCCACGGCGTTGAGAGCTCTCTTCCTAGCGAAGGACAAGGGCCGTAACTTCGCCATCCTGTGCACGGAATCGAGGCCGATATGCGAAGGCCGACAGCTAGCCAAACAACTAGCCCAACAGGGCATCGACGTTACATTGGTCACGGACGCCGCTGTGGCGCATTTCATGAACCAGGTCGACCTGGCAATGGTGGGAGCTGACAGCATCTCGAGCAAGGGACTCGTGAACAAAATGGGTACCCACGCACTGGCACTGGCGGCGAATGCCCATGGAGTCCCGTTCTATGCTTTGTGCGGGATCGAGAAGTTCTTGCCTTCGGACTGCCCACATATGGAGATCGAGTTGAAGGATCCTCGTGAGATATGGGAGGATTCTCCAGGCGGGGTCACGGTGCTCAACTACTACTTCGACCTGACGCCTCTGGAATTCGTCAGCACCGTAGTGACGGAGAAAGGGCTACTCGGGAGCGCTGACGTCCTGAAGATGGTGAGCCAACTACAGACACACAAGCTGCTCATCTGATTGATACCAGTCCAAAAGGAAAGCCAGCATGGCAGAGCAAGTGACCGTGGAGATCATCGCCGTGGGCAACGAGTTGCTCCTCGGCGATGTGCTGGACACCAACACCAACTGGCTGTGCAAGAGGATCACCGGCGTTGGTGGTCTGGTGTCCAGAGCGGGGATGGTCAGAGACGAGCACCACGCGATTGTCACCGAGATTAGAGCAGCACTGGAGAGAGGGCCGCAGCTGATTTTCACCACAGGAGGCCTGGGGCCTACCGGCGATGACATCACCCTTCAAGCAGTCGCTGAGGCCACCGCCCGGCCTCTCCACCTGGACCCAGAGGCACGGTCCATGGTAGAGGCCAGGTACGAAGATCTGGCGGACAAAGGATACGTTGAGGACGCTATCCTGACCAAAGCCAGGGAGAAAATGGCCTACCTGCCGGAGGGAGCAATACCTGCTGCCAACCCCGTAGGTGCTGCCCCAGCCGTCATCCTAAAGATCGACGATTCGACCCTCATCTCCCTGCCTGGCGTTCCCGAGGAGTTGAAGGGTATCTACGAGGAAACCTTGCAGCCGACTCTGAAGGCGATCTTCGGTGACAGTTACTACCAGGAGAAGGCCATCGTCGCCCACTGCGGGGACGAGTCGATGTTGGCTCCCGTTCTCAAAGAGGTGGTCGAGGCACACCCACACGTCTACGTCAAGTCACGCGCCAGGCGCTTCGGCCCAGAGGTGAAGATCCTCATCACCCTCTCTTCCGCTGGCGAGGACGGAGACGAAGTCGACCGTAAGATAGACCGTGCCTCAGAACATCTCATCACGGCTCTGACAGCAGCGGGAATTGGAGTCGAAGGAGAGCACAACACGTGATCCTACTTGGCGCCGATGGCAATGGCGTCGAGACTCAGTTCACAACCGCCCCTTGACCCGCGCCTACCTCATCCCCATGAAGGCTTGCCCAGTCCAATGAGTGTGCGTGTGGGTATCTTGCTCATAGGGCCCGTCTCGCGCTGGCGCTACTCTCGGCCAGCGACGCCCGTCAACGCCTTGCGAGATCCTGTAGGACAAGTTGGCAACTTGTCCTATGGTTCGGTCTCCGCCTCCACTCTCCGCACCTGATCGTAGTCCCTGCGCAGGCGCGCCAACTCAGCGCGGCTGACTGGCTGGTCGCCGTAGTGCACCCTCATGTAGGCAGCGGTGATGCGGCCCAAAGCATCCTCCTGACCACCGAAAGCTTGGGTCAAGACAGGCAGATAGTCATCCGGGGGCTGAGCCGGATGGCGAGGATAACCACGTTGTCCTCCCAAGCGGCATAGATTGGCGTACATGTTCTGTACGGATATGGCCGCCAGCAGTTGTCGACCAAACCCAAAGCGCCTCACCAAGCCCGCCTTCTCGCGCAGCCACTGGATCCCACGCCCCAGGGTATTCCCACCCAGTGTAATTTCTTCCTCGCTCTCCTCTTCGGTTTCGTCCCGACCCCTGCGCGAGCGAATCTTGTCCAGAGAGAGAAGCACAATACCCAGCATGACTAGGATCCCCAGTAACACCCCAGCGTAGCGAAGTCCGGTCAAGAACCAGGGGGGCAACTCCAAGCCCTCACCACGAGGGCGCTGTGCCAGCGAGAGCAAGGCCGCAATCTGCTCCCTGATGGCCTCTAGGAAGCTCAAATCCACGCCGCCCATCACTCGCCTCAGCAGCCACTCCATCGAGGTCAGGATAATCTGTATCAGCCACACAAGCACCTCCGTCAGCGGCTGCGCCAGAACCCCTAGCACCCTCCACACTGGCTCCAACCCGGCCACCACGGCCTTGATCCTGTACGGTGTAAAGAGAAGAGCCAGTGCCGCGAATGCGCCCACCGTCAGGGCGATGCTCAGCAATAGCTGGATCAGCCTCCGTCTGGGCAATGACTTCCCAGCACTCCCGCCAGCAGTGGCCTTCTCTCGAATGCGGGCCATAGCCACCGCCGTCAGTCCCAGCGCCAGGTATAGCCAGAACAGGCTCGTCACCTCGTAGCCGGTAACATGTGTGAGCAGGCCACCCCCCAGGAGGAATAGGAGAATCCCCAGACGGAAACTGACTCCCACGCTGAAGAAGTCCAACTGCCGGCTGGTGGCGTTCGTAGCTCTCTGCCAGAGCAACAGGTTGGTGAGTATCAGCACCAATTCCGGCCGCAGCCCCAGGTGGAAGTCGAACAAAGCGCGGACGGTGTCGGGCAACCAGCCAAAGTCGCCAAGCGGAGTGCCCCAGTACAGCAAGATGCGCACCAGGACGAGCGTACTGACCACCACCAAGGCCACTACCGCCAACTCATAACCCGGTGACTCAAGCTCGCGCCGGTTCATCAGTTCCAGCGCGAGGACCCAGACCAGCAGTACGGCAAGAAGCCGACCAAATGCAGCCGTGGGCGACCATCCCAAGCCTTGCTGGTGGAAGAGCAGGGCGACGAAGGGCGTGATCCACGCTATCTCCATGCCGGCCAGACAGAAATAGATCAGCCCCCGACGTTGACCGGAAAGCAACATCAGGCCGTCACCTCCTCCGGGGCGATCAGGTCGTCCACCAGATGGGGCAGATGATATACCAAGATGCCAGGCAACTCGCGGGTGGGAGGCTCTTCGGCGAGGGTGAAGAGCACCACTTCCCGCCGCGCCTCTTCCAGGTCCATGAGTGCTGCCAGTAGATCGTCGTGGGCGATGGCCGTGACGACGAGCAGCGTGGCTCCCCACGGCAACTTGGGGGATTCGCGCAGGAGCATCTCTTCGATGGGCATAGACGCAAAGGTAGTCACGCCCGCCAGAGACTCAAGGATATGCAGCAACTGTTTCGGGCTGCGGCCTGGCAGAAGGCGCAACGGCTGGTCGCTCCCCGGCAAGACACCGTTGGAGATCAGGCCCACCGGCAGACGAAGATCGACACACAGGGCCGCCAGGCTGCTGGCCACGCTGATTGCCCTCTCGGTGAGTTCGGGGATACTCCCCTGCCAGTGTCGGGGCAGGGTGGTGACGTTGAGGAAGATCAGCATCTGTGGCTCCTCGCTGGGTTCGTAGACCCGGCTCAGGAGTTGTTGATGGCGGGCGGTGGCCTTCCAATGCACACGCCGCAGACCGTCGCTGGGCCGCCATTCACGCACCCCCATGGTGCGCAAGGGATCCTCGAAGAGGCGATCCCGAGTCCCGCGCGCGCCGAAAGGGTTCTTGGCTGGCAGCCGCAACTCGGCCACTGAGTAGATCCGGGGATAGACGATGAGGTGGTCCTGCTCGGTCCCCATGGCCTTACGGCTGAAGAAGCCGAAGCCGTCGCCAGTGCTGACGGTAGCAGGGCCATAGGAATGGTAGCCACGCTGAGTGCATTCAATGGTGAAGCGACGCCTGAGCCCTTGGAACGCGCCGGGCATCCAGAACGTGCGAAACTCACCAAGGTGGCTGGCGCGATTGGGTACCACCTGGTCTCCATCCACTGGCAAGTCCGCCGGGAAGACATCCAGTATCTCCAGCCACGTGAGGGGCAGGAACTTCTGATTGCGCACTTCCAGGGTAAGCTCGATGGACTCGCCCTGGAATGCTCGCATCTCGCTCAAACGTCGATGGTAGTGCAGGCCAAAGAGGCTAAGTTGGTTCCACAACCAACTGACGATGGTGACCCCAAAGAGACCCAAGGCCACCACCATTAGAAACTGGTTGCTCAGAACCACGCCCACCAGTGTCAACAGCAGACCCAACATCACCCAGGCCTCGCTGAACTGGGTGTCCTTCTCCAAGTCCAGATACCGTTCCCCGCGCACCTCCTTCAGGATGCGCTCGAAGGGGCTGAGGGGTTCTGGCTCCTCGCTGGGCAAGCCCTCTGGGGGCTTTCTCTCACGGCGCCGGTCGGCGTCAAGTATCTCTGCCTGGCTCTTCATCCCAGGTCACTCTACCACGGGCACGGGAATCGTTCCCACGATCTCGGACACCACCTGGGCAGGGGTGCGACCCCGCAGTCGAATCCGCGGGCTGATGTGCAGCCGGTGAGTCAGAACAGGAGCACAGAGATACTGCACGTCGCTGGGGATGACGAAGCTTCGACCCCGCAGGGCGGCCAGAGCCTGGCTCGACTTGAACAGGGCCAACGTACCCCTCGGGGACACCCCCAGATCTACCGCTTCATGCTCTCGGGTGGTCCGGACCACCTGCACTATGTACTGGCGCACGTCGGTGCTGATGTGTATCTCCCTCACGTCGCGCTGCAGCTTGAGCACATCTTCAACTGAACCCACCGCCTCCAAATCTTCGAACGGGTCATCCAGCTGATAAGTCAGCAGAATCTCCTCTTCCTCGGATTCGTCTGGATATCCCAGAGCAAGCTGCATCAGGAAGCGGTCCATTTGGGCCTCGGGGAGCGGAAAGGTTCCCTCCAACTCGATGGGGTTCTGAGTGGCCATGACCATAAAGGGGCGGGGCAGCGGATACGTTTGGCCATCTACCGTGACCTGCCGTTCCTGCATGGCCTCCAGCAGGCTCGATTGGGTGCGCGGCGTGGCGCGGTTGATCTCGTCACCCAGGAGCACCTGGCTCAGCACAGGACCAGGACGAAATTCGAACTGCTGGCTCTTTTGATTGTAGTAATTGATGCCGGTCACGTCACTGGGTAGTAGGTCAGGCGTGAACTGGATGCGGGAGAAGGTGCAGCCGAGGCTGCGCGCCAGGGCCTTGGCCAACGTCGTCTTTCCGATGCCGGGGACGTCTTCCAGCAAGACATGTCCCTCGGTCAAGAGAGCGACCAGCAGCAGCTCCGTGACGTCGTCCTTGCCGATAATGACCCGGGCCACATTCTCCTGCATAGCCTTGGCGAATTCGGTGAAATCCATGGATCCTCCTCAACTCCGTCGACGCTGAAGAATGGGCGGATGGGCAGCGCTGAGGCATCTGACGCGGATTAGCCTGCCCATCGCCTGTGAGGTCTCCCTCTGCGGAACGTCTTCCCCCATGTGCATTATAGCCGACTTTCCCAGCGTGTTCCACCAGTCTGTCACCAATCGCTGTTGGCACGGAACCTATGTGGAACCACGCTCGGGTCGCCATCCCCACTACTGAACACCATCGGCGCACGCAGGAGGTTCACACGTCTTGAGCCCAAGGTGGAAGACCCGGGATCACTCTCCCGGGCTATCGAAGTGGTGGCGTCAGGGGGGATCCGCCAAGCCGCTGGCACGGCCGCCGGAAGCGATGCTTTCGGTGTGACTTGATCTTTCAGTCCACGATGGAGATCAACAGATCCACTACGGACTGCAGGACATTCACATAGAAATTGCCACCCAGATCGCGGAGTATCTGGAAAGGAAGGCCCGGGGCCCCGAAGAAGGGACGCAGGGTCCAGGCCATCTGTGTGCCCACGAATCCGTAGACGAAGATCCAGATCCAGAGTATGAGGTTCCGGATGCCCAGGCCCTCGCCCTTGTGCACGTGCTTCATCCCCTGCCACAGGAAGCTCAGGCCGGCTATGCCGGTGATGGTTAGGATGCCGACGTTGAGCAGCTTGTAGAACTGGTAGTTGGGCGCGGTGAGCCAGAAGAAGAGGGCGATGGGAGCGAAGGAGAGGGTCAGCACCGCGGTGACAGCGATGGCGGTCATGATGAGGGCGAAGGTCTGCGCTAGGGTCAGCCGGGAGCCGAACAGGAGGTTGAAGAAGTAAAGGGTAGGTAGACAGATAGCCAGAGTTATGAGATAGAGTATGGGCAGCTTCACGGCCGCCGAAAGGGCCTGCAAGACACTGTTGGAGATGCCCAGCACCGCTCCGTAGATGGCAAGAAAGAGCACTGCCCCGATGAGCATGTTGCGCGTTTTCCGGCCGAGGTCATCGCCCTCCCTGATCTCGTCGAAGAATCCACTTCGGTTACGTAAGATGCGCTCGATGACATAGAATGGTTCCACGATCCCCTCCTCCTTCACGGCAGACTATTGATCTGCTCCTACATTTGGGCGATGGTCACCAGGCTAAAGAACGCCCAGACCCCGTAACCATAGCGCCACTTCCTCAAGGTGAGGCCCGGCACCAACAGAGCGAGGACCGCCAGAGAGGCGAAAACAAAGGGTGTGGGACTGCCCTGCCAATGGCCCAGACTGCCAAGCAGAGGCAGCAGAATCCACTTGAACGTCAAGGCCAGGGCTACCGGCAGGAAAGCGGCCAGCACCGCCTGGTTGGCCGAGTCGCTGTGTATGAGGCCCAGCATTCTCCCCACCTCGCGAGCCTCGCCGAAGTTGGATATGGCTTGGGCCAGACTCTCCTCTCTCCCCAGCCC
>CAYGAW010000173.1:0-8893 GCA_964347945.1 uncultured Anaerolineales bacterium | reverse complement strand
GCTCTCACGCAACGCATCGCCCGCCACTGGCAGCCAATCCCTTGCCACTGGCCAATGATGCCCACTACAGCAGCCATTGCTGCTTAACCGTAGTCCGCCAGGGAATGAATTCCCTGGCTCACCTCACCATGTCCCGCAAGGACTTCTTGATCCAGGCGGGAGAATTCCACCCGCCGCGATCATTCAAGGTCCGGTCGTATCATAAGTTCTCCCACCACGTCCCGTGCCCAAAGGCACCGGCGGAGGTGGTTCCTCTCCTCGCTCTCTGAGCATGGCCTCCAGTCCCGCACCCGGATCCTGATGAATCGAGTAACGAGCGTCGAACTGCCAAAGCCCGAGGACGCGTTCGATCTCATGCCATTTGCTGGAGACGCTTGATGGAGACACGCCGTACCTCTTGCCGATGTCCACCTGTGAGTCGCGGTAGAACCCGAAGAGCACCATGATGTACTCGACTGCAGCTGCGTAGACCTCGGGTCTGCGATATCGCGGCTGAACTCTCTCCTTGAACTCGCGCCACAGGCGCACCGCTCGGAGAACCTCTGGTACCCCAAACTCCGCAGCTGCCATGCCCCTCACAAACAGGGTTTCCACATCGTCCAGTGGCTCCTTGCCCAGGCGCTTCAGTTGAAATGCCCCGGTCAGCACCCCATGTGGGAGCCACAGGGCACTAGCGGCCGTCCCTTCCTCCACAGCCAGCCTCAACAAGTCCTGAGAGCTACGAACTGAGACTGGAGCATCCAACGGACCCGGATTCACATCCGCGACGAGCCACACGCCCTCGTGGTGACACAATGTCAAGGTGGAGACACGTCTGGGATCGTAGACCGGTCGTCCCTCGTCATCCGCGCCTGTTACCCAGCCCACCTCCACCAGCACCTCGTTGCGCCCGCGCCGACCGAATCTGGGTAGCACGAAGTCGTCGCATTCAAGGTGCATGTACGACAAGAAGATCAGGGGGCCCAGTCCGAATACGCGAAAGGCCCACTGGGCCTCGCTGTCAGGCATCAAGAGTGGAGGAATGGCACCTTCATCTTGCGCCTTCAGGGCCTGCACGAAGCGCCGGGCCACGGGTGCGGTTTGTTGTGCGTAGATAGGTAGCTGGTCGCTCACCGCTTTTTCCGCCAATGTCTGTATCAGGTGTGCCTTCCGGGTCGGGCGACACATCGTAGCGTGATCGACGATGCCCGGTCGCAGCTATCTGGTTCAGACTGATTATGACGTGGGATTCGCCCCCTCGCAAACAGTGCCAAATGCATGTGCGAGCTAGGCTAGTATCACCGCTCGCGTTCGCTCCCGGCATTGAATCGTCCGACAAAGTCGCTGGCCTGATGCGTGGACTGGCGAGGGCCAGTGTGCTGGCTACGATTCCTCGGTCGCAGTTATCAGAAACCCCCACCTTGACAGCAGGCAGGGGGTGTGTTTCGCTTGCTTCATCAGCGCGTCACCCGCAGAGAGATGCTCAGTCCTCACCAACCTCGGACTCCTCTTCAGATTCCCCTTCCCGGGGGGTCATATCCAGCAGCTTCTCCCTCAAGGACGTGAACTCCGCGAGCAACCTGGATTTCTCTCGCCGGTAGTCCTCGATCATCACCTCCAGATTTGCCAGCAAGAGGGACTTGTTCTGGAGTTCTCGCTCCAACTCTTCTATCTGATCTGCACCCTGATCGGAGTTTCTAGCCATGCAGTGCACCTCTTCCCATCCTCACTACAATTCAATCACGGCAAGGTTCAAACTGGGTCAATGCGAGGTCAAAAGTTGGTCATAATTGCCCTTGTGTGCTGCCTGCGCACGAGCTATAATGAGCATAGTGAGAGATTCGTTTGTCCGTCTACAGAGTTGGTTTGAAGGACGGGCGGTGGCATACCCAACACGCCTAAGATGGCTCGGGGGTTCGGCTATCGTCGGCATAGCAGTGGTGTATCGTCTGTTCCTTCAAGACCACATAGCACGTCAGTGGCCTGAGTTCAATTGGGCTGTTGACGTGCTATTCTATGGGCTGCTGAGCGGTTTGATAGCGTGGGTATCTCTGACCTTGATCGCAAGGAGGCTGCAGCCGGGCCCAGATGAGGCTGATCGGCTCGCTTCCCTGGTCACGAACTCGGTCCACGCCATCATCAGCCTCGATGAAGATTGGGCGATCAGGACCTGGAATCGAGGAGCCGAGCTCATGTTTGGCTACCGCCCCGGTGAGGTTATCGGGCGACCTTGCACCACCTTGATCCCGCGCGATGCCAGCCAGGTCGCGAAACTGCAGGCCATTCGTCGAGAGATGGTGGAGGCTGGCTTCGCCCCCGAGCGTGATGTGGAACTCGTCTGCAAGAACTCGAAGTCCATGACGGTTCAGCTAGCAGGGAGCGTCCTGTCGGGCCACGGGGGTAAGCCGGTCGGCTTCCTGCTCGTCTTGAGGGACGTGACGGCGCCCAGGCAGGATCAGCAGCAGATGCGCAGGCTGTACAGAGAACTTGACAAGCAGATGCGCGAAAGGACCAGGAAACTGGAGTTGGCGCGTCACGAACTAGAACAGAGAAACGCTCAGCTGCATCGAGCCTACGAAGAACTGAAGGAATTGGACCGCCTAAAATCCGATTTCGTCTCCATGGTCTCCCACGAATTGCGGTCACCCCTCACCAACATCAGCGGCGCCGTAGAACTCCTGCTGGCAGAAGAGGAGTTGAGCGACGAGTACGCGCGCAAAATGCTAGGCGTCGTAGGCGAGCAGAGTGAGCGTCTCATACGATTGGTCCGTGGGGTCCTGGATGTTTCGCGCATAGATGCCGGCAGGCTATCCCTGGATCGTGGGGAAGCTGATCTCCTGCCCATAGTGCAGCGGGCGGTGAGCAGCCTCCAGCCAACTACTCACTTCCACTGGTTCGAGCTACCCGACGCCGACCACCTGCCACCGGTGTGGGGAGATGAAGATCGAATCGAGGAGATCTTCTTCAACCTCCTGGACAACGCCATCAAGTTCTCACCGTCGGGCGGTCCCATAAAGATCCAGATGAAAGCAGGGGATGGAGAGATCACCGTCTCCGTGACCGATCCCGGCATCGGCATCCCTCCTGCCAAGCTTGACAGGATCTTCCAGAAATTCCACCGGCTGGACAGCGGTGACTCCCGCGAAACCTATGGCCACGGCCTCGGCTTGTACATAACCAAAGGGCTGGTGGAGGCTCATGGCGGCAGGATGTGGGCAGAGAGTGTGGAAGGGGAAGGTTCAACGTTTAGCTTCACTCTGCCCTTGGCCCTGGAGACCCAGACTGCCGAGAGTGTCTCCTCCAGCCCATCGTCTCATAGGTCTGCAGAGGAACAATGACTGACACAATACTGATCGTGGACGACGATCTGACTCTCATCGAACTGCTGAGCCACTCGCTGGAGAAAACTGGGTATGAGGTTCTGAGTGCTACCAACGGCATAGATGCCCTCCAGATGCTCTACAAGAATAAGGTAGATCTGGTCATCCTAGACGTGATGATGCCTCGCATGGACGGGTGGGAGACCAGTAGTCGTATGCGGGAAATCTCCGACGTGCCTATCATCATGCTCACCGCCAAGGATGACGAGGCGGATACCCTCAAGGGGTTCCAGTGTGGCGTAGATGACTACGTCACCAAACCATTCAGTTTCGCTGAACTGACGGCGCGGGTGAAGGCCATACTCCAGCGCTCCAGAAAACCTCCCTCTGACAAGCGAATGAAGCTCTACATCTTCGATGACTTGGTGGTAGATGCCCACAACTCCCAAGTGACCGTGCGGGGAGAGCCCGTGAGCCTGACTCCCACCGAGTTTCAACTGTTGCTCACGCTGGCGGAGAACGCGGGTCGGATCCTCTCGCACGAACAACTGCTAGACCGGGTCTGGGGACCCGAGTACGTGGGCGAGACCGGGTACGTCAAGCGGTACATTTGGTATTTGCGCCAGAAGATAGAGGATGACCCCAGCGATCCACACTACATCGTCACGGAACGGGGGTTCGGATACAAACTTGAGCAATGAGCTCGAGGCAGCGCCCTGCCACCCGACTCCACCGTTTGTCCTACAGCGGCCATTCCAGAACGTTGCTCCTCAGCCAGGTTGGTGATCCAAGGACCCCCATCCGGACTCACTGCCCGCGCTGACCAGTGCGGTTGTGAGCCAAATCGTTGATTTCAGGCGCGCCGACTGGGTTCCCTCCCGGAACAACCCACGGCGGTCTCGCCCGGAACCAGGGAATACGTGCCTCTCGTATTGCAGACGCACTGACTAAGACTGTGCGGATGATACCAACTGATAGTCATGACAGCGACGGGCCATCCATAGGGACGGCCCGTTCTCTTTGCCTCCTGCGGATCGAGGAGCGAGCTTTTGTCTCGCTGGCTAGTCTCTTCGCTCGTAGATCGTCACCTGGCCCTGCTGGTAGACCACATCCATCAGAACCTCGAACTTCCTCAGAACCGATTGACTTATGTCGTAGGTGAAGCGCTCCAGGTCCCCTATGTAAACATAGCGGATGTCATACTCCTCCAGCAAAGCTGCAGTGCGGCCCACATCCGGTGACTCAAAAAGGGTCTCTATGTCGGGCTCTCGTTTCCCCGGCTCCTCATAGTTGCCCCTCCACTGGAGTTCGTGGCCTCCCCAGCCCAGCACCGTGGGTAGTCCAGTGTGAGTCGACACGCGCCCGTAGTAGGTGTACTCACCTCCCGTGGCCTCCAGGATCACCGCAGCGCCCTCCACATTGGCCCTCAGCCAGCGGATAGCCGCCAGGTCGTCCGCATAAGCCCCCTCCAAGTGAGCCATGCCATCAAGCGTCGGCGGGCCAGCAAACCCTCCAGTCTTGTTGTGCGTGGCCAGAACAGGATACACCATGCTGGCCAGGAAGAGGGCCACGAACCCCGCGACCCACACGCTGGACAAGACCCTACGTCGCCCTCCCAGCCACGGGCCCAGATAGTAGATTCCAAATGCCGAGGAGATGCCAAAGAGCACCCAAGCCTGATAGTAGAACTTGAAGACCGTGTTCATGCGCGTGCCAAAGGTGTCTCGTAGAAAGACGAACTCCACACTGAAGGTCAACAGGAGTGCAACGAGGATCAGGATCAAGACGAACGCTGCGCTGGACGTCACGGAGCCGATGCTGAAGGAGCGTGACCGCTCCCAGAAGACCACGCACCCTGCACCAATGAGCAGGACGAATAATGCCACCAGATATAGCTTCACAAGCACAAGAAGGGCTGCCAAGGGGATGACAACCAGGGCGGCCGCACCGGTGAACGCCCAGTGCCGAACACGGCCTCTCTCCCCGTCAGCTCTTACAGCCTTCGCTGTGCGCCACAGTTCATAGCCCAAGAATGCCGTGATCACATAGATGAAGATGCCAAACATGATCAGATACTGGTGGAGGCGGGTCTTGACCTCAGCCTCCCCGATGCCTCCAGCCTGCGAGCGCAAACCGATCCAGAAGGGCAAGTAGAGCACAAAGCTCAGAGCCATCACCACCACAGCGAAAAGGCTGACTTCGACTATCCATCGGCGCCCCCAGCCGCCCAGGCGCCCCCGAGTGGCCAGGGCGTAGGCCATTACGCAGATCAGGAAGTAAATGGGCAGGTCCCAACTGTTGAGGAAACCCAGCCCCCCAATGCACACCGCCAGCAAGACCATTTGCCACCAAGACGCCTCTTCCTCGGACCAGAGGAGGTTGAGGGCCAACCCGAGGGCCAGCAACACGAAGGGAAGTCCCAGCACATGAGGGTGCATATCACCCAGGAGGAAGCTGAAGAAAGGAAACTCGTCTATGACCTCCTGGTGAACTCCGAAGACAACATCGTGCACCACTCGGGAGGCTCTCCACCACCACCAGTTATCTCCAGGGATCCACGTCCCGGTCACCGGAGCCCTCGCCAGGTTCTTGACGTCTATCCATTCCCAGAAGGCGGCCGTCCCCAGGCCGCGCGTGTGTAACACCTCCAGCAACCCTTCCAGGTTGCCGATGACTGCTACGAACATGGCTCCCACCGCCCCAAAGATGGTGGCCAGTCCCTGCCCCGTCCCTTTCCTCTCGGCATGCCGCTGCACCAGGTTGTACGTGAGGCTGAACGCGCCGCTGGCAGTGAGGGCGAAGAGCAAGGCGATGGCTAGATTGAAGCCCACCTCCGAGGGCACGCCTGCGAGCCTGGTCAGCACCGCGATCATCAGGTAGCCGAAGTAGTAGTAGCTGATGGCGAAGCCCGAGAGCCACGGATCAAGGGGAGGAAAGTACTCGCTGCGCAGGATAGCGTTCAGAAAAGCGAGATCCATCGGTTTCTCGGTGCCGGATATCTCGGGGTTGTAGGCTCTCACCAGGGTCCATACTCCAAAGGCCAGGGCGAAGAGTAGCTCGTACGTCAGGATCAACCGCACATGCTGACGCAGCCAGGACAACAATGCGCCACGCCTGTCGGTCCTCCAGAGATAGAGAAAGGCCGATAGGGCGGCAACGAGCAGAATGCACACGACGATGGCCGTCCGCGTGTTGCTCATGAAGCCAAAGCTAGCCGTCAGCCAGAGGACGTAGCTCGTGAGCAGGATACCCAGAGGTTTGGCCAGAGCGTATCCTCTATCAGGGACATTTCGGAACAGCCGCCATGCCAGCGGAAACGCGGCTAACCCCAGAATCTCGACCGCCAGCCACCAGCTGAACACGTAGGTCACTATCGACTCCTAGCCAAGGCGCCTCGGCTGGCCGAGCCCGCTGACAAGGCTCTTTCCAAGCTAATCATTCGGTCACCACCTCGTAGATCTTCACGCCAGCGTTCCGATACACCAGATCCAGGTCCCCAAACCCACGTAGGTCCTCGAACTTATCCAGCCCTTCCTCAGGGTAGATCGTACGCTCCAGTTGCCCCACGTATATGTAGCCGATGTTGAGCCTGTCGATCAGTTCCCGCGCCTCCTCCAGATCTACGGTCCTATAGAACACGTCTGCGTCCCCTGACCTCTGCCCTACCTGCCAATCGTATCGTTGTTCGTTCTGATGGGCGCCCAGCAGCGTCGGCAAGCCGGTGTAGCTGGCTACCTTCAACCCGAACTCTCGGTAGTACGGCAGTGGGGCTTCGGCCACCACCGGTGTGCCCCTTACATTCTCCAGCAACCAGTTGATGGCTTCGTAGTCGTGAACCAGCTGGATGCGGTTGGTCTGATCTGGCCAGGTATACGACCCCACAGTCATGAACTCCGAGCCATCCAGGGTACCCCAGGGCGGCCTCGCACCGGGGAAGCGGTCATCCACACGCTGCAGAGTGCCCAAGGAGACAAACACGGTACTCGAAGCGAAGAGAAGCGCGAACGCCCCCTTCCAAGCATAGCCCAGCCGCCTCCGCCTCACGCTGGAGAACCAACCCCACAGCCTTGGCAGGCTCACGCCGGCCACCAACGCTAGCAAGACCCAGGCTTGCGTGTAGAACTTGAAGATGGTGTTCATGCGATAATGATCTCCTCCCTGGAGGAAGTCCTTGAGAAACACTATCTCACACCCCAGCAGGATGCCGAGGGCCAGGAAGGCGAGGAAAGAGATGAAGCTGTCCTCAAGTGTAGCCCTGCGGCCCAGTGTCAGAAACGCGCACAACACTAACAGAGGACTCAGCAGCGCCAGCACCCAAAGCTGGAACAGCAGCAGCCCAACGACCAGAAGGGCCGTGCCCACCAGCACCAGCAGGCCCACTATGTACGTGACCCGAGGTCTCCGAACCAAAGCCTGGTGAAGGTCCAACAGCCGGGGGAGACGCACTCCGCGCCTCAAGCACAGTCCTAGACAACGAAGCGCTCCCTGTCGGGGACGGCCCCACACCAACTGCCCCCACAACAGGCTGACCACCAAGAAGAAAAACAAACCCCAGATGGTGAGGAAAGGTTCTAACTCGGTGCGCGTGCGCACCAGTCCCAACCCCACATACAGGGCTTGATAGTGGGTGAAGAAGGGCAGATACAAGAGCAAGCTCACGACGACCACTATGGCGAAGACGAGAAGCGCCCCCACGGCTCGCTCCCAATGCCACAGCCCCCTGTTGCCCAGCAGCAAAGCTCCCAAGACGATGATGAAGTAAGTCGGCATGTCCCAGGTGTTGATCACAGCCACCGCGCCGAGGGTGATGGCGAGCACTCCCAGCCCGGCCAGGCTCTCAAGCCTCAAGAACGGCGACTCCTTGCCCAGCCCCGCTCTATGGAGCAAGCTGGCAGCGCGATCCTTGATGACGCCCCAGGAGAGGCCAGCGTTGGCAACCTCGTTGGTGGCCGCCGTGCCAGGATCCCGCTTCTTTGTCATACCCTTGGCGGCAAGGGCGATGTTCAATGCCAACGCCAGGAGGAAGATGGTCACTGGGATGCCGATCATGTGGGGATGGAGGTCCGCGAAGAGGAAGCTCCAGTAGGGAAACTCGTTGATGGTGGCCGGGATCACCCGCGAACTCCGCCAATAGTCGAACCGGGACAGCCGAGCCTGACGCAAGAGGACCCGCGCCAGCCCGGGCACCAGCTTGACCAGCCCTTCCACGCCAGGAATGCGGCTCTCGAAAGCGAATCCGCCAGCTTCCCCCAAGCCCTCCGCCAGCTGCACCAAACCATCCAGGTTACCGATCAGCGCCACGAAGACCCCGGCCAGAAGCCCAGCCAGTCGCCGCCGGGTCAGGTTGTATCCCACAGAGAAGGCATTCACCACCGTTAGCGCGAAGAGCAGGGGCACGGCCAGGTTGAAGGCCACCGAGGGGATTATCCCCGTCAGCTTGATCAGCGTGGCAATCAGATGCAGGCCGTAGTAGTAGTAATTGATGTAGCCACCTGCGTAGTAGGGATCGTAGGGAGGGAAGTAGGCGCTCTTGGTGATGGCATTGAGGAAAGCGAACTCCATGCTCTTCTCGCCGCCGTTCCAGGGATGCCACA
>CAYGAW010000172.1:0-5343 GCA_964347945.1 uncultured Anaerolineales bacterium | reverse complement strand
AGTAGACATGATTTCAAGAAAGGAGAGCTATTCAATGACCAAGGTAGTCGCTGTTCTGCTAAGCCTGGTGCTGTTCATCGGTAGCGGCGCTGGCCTAACAACTTTCGCTTCCCAAGGCGCCTTGCCGGGAGAAACGCTCTATGGCGTAAAGACCGGTCTGGAAGGTCTTAGGTTGGCCCTTTCGTCGAGCTCGACCGGAGATTTCGAGCTGCACTTGAGCTACGCTGCGCAGCGTGTGGAAGAGATCAAACTACTGGCCGCCAATGGACAGTATGAGGACGTTGACGCGGCTGTGGACTCTCTCGATCACCACCTAGAAGAGGCCGCTGAGGCGTTGAGTGCCCTTGCGGAGAGCGATCCCGTCCTGGCAGCGGAATTGGCCGCTCGCTACGAGAGACTTGTCACGGGAAGCATCCAAGATCTCACTGCAGCGGGAGATCCCGCGCTCGAAGATGCTCTGGATGTGTTGGCAGATGCGTTGGAAGACCTCCACGACGACATCGACGAGCCGGACGATGACTCTGATGACCCAGATGACGACGACATCAACGAGCCTGACGACGAAAATGACTCCGATGACCTGGATGAAAACGACATCGACGAGCCAGACGATGACGATGACTCTGATGGCCTAGATGATGACGACATCGATGAGACTGATGACGAAAAGGACGACCATGACCTGGATGACGACTATGACTCCGATGATCTAGACGATGACGACATCGATGAGCCTGATGACGAAAAGGACTCTGATGATCTGGATGACGACAACATGCAAGAGCCTGATGACGACGATGACTCCGATGATCTAGACGATGACGACATCGATGAGCCTGAGGACGATGATGACTCCGATGATCTAGACGATGACGACGACATCGAAGAGCCGGACGACGATTAGGGAGGGTGGAAGGAAACCCCAGGATACACCATCCGTGCAAGAGCAGCTATCAGGGAGGGCAAGTGAGTTCCCAATCTAGGTGTTCCTTCTGTTGCTCCGGGCTGACCCACCTGCGCGGGTCAACCGGGACCATCAGCATTTGCTCCCGTTGTGGGTGGTGGGAAGTATCGTTGGCCCGCAGTAGCAAGACGCGCGACTCGAGAGATGGCGTGAGCCCACGTTGACCGTTGAACCTGGTGACCTACTGAGGGGCATCGCGCTGTGAAGGCCTTGCTGAGACTGAGAAAGGCGAGTTGTTGACTCGCCTTTTTTTCTATTGCCGTGTTCCGTCAGCCGCCTTGAAGCTACCCTGCATTCTTGATCCCTGGTGGCTGCTGCAGCCTCCACCACCCCTTGGGCCAGGACACCGAAATCCCCTTAAAGTTGCTGTCACTTGCTTGACAGTGGTGAATTATTAGCATATAATGGGTGTGATGTTCCACGCCTACCAAATAGGACTCGTCATGTATTGAGCACCGCAACCACAACCTCCAGTAGCGTTCGGCATACGGGCACAGCTTGAGACAAGGGAGGGAAGGAGGGATGTAACAAGCTCTGACAGTTGTCGCTACAGCAAGCGACGGTTGGAGCTTTTCTTGTTGTGCGTGCGCCATCAATCCGGCATCGACTAGCCAATGGTCGAACACCAACATGCCTGACCCGAGTGAGCGAGCGGCGCTCCTGGCGACAGTCAAGGCACATGTAGGAGATTCGCCGCCGGATCCAGCTGACTGTCACCCTACACTCGGCGTTCACAACCCTTTGTGCATTCCTATTGACCCACAGGGGCCTCTTGGCCGCATCCAGCGACGCTGGACCCGTCCGAAAGGAGTTGATCTTCGTGGGCATGTGGTCGTAAAGCCGACCATTGGGAATCATAAGCTGAAGGGGGTAGCCAATCATGATAGTAAAGAATGCTTTGGAGAAACGGGTGCTGATAGGTGCCGCGATGATCCTCCTAGCGTTTGTGTTGGCGGCATGTGCAGGAGCAGAGGGACCGCCGGGACCACAGGGGGCACAGGGACCACCGGGACCTCCCGGGGAGGGTCTGACCGAAGAACAGGCTGCACAACTGGAGGCCTCGGCCGCTTTCGTGGAGAGTGTACCCTTCCCGGCGCTGGATGAGGTGCTCCGCGGATGTCCCTCCTGCCATGCGCTGGTCGACCCGGAGACTGGGCAACACACCCTGGCGTATGAGGCTCATGAACGGACCGAGGCGCGAGGGGAGGAGCATCCCGAGATAGCCCCGGATGGAACTTCACTCGCCCCGACCGAGGAGGTGAACGTCACCACTTGCTTGTCATGCCATGCGGCTGGAACAGGCGCGCGGGAAGGGATGGGAGCAGCAGCACCCCTTTCTCTGCGAGACATTGTTCACCCGGCGCACATGAGCAGCCAGTGGTTCAAGTTGCACTACGGGGGCAACTGCTTCGCCTGCCACAACGTAAACGGGGAGGGCGAATGGGAGATCCTCACCGAGGCAGTCACCGTCAACGAGAAGGGTGTCCCTGATCCCGACAACCTGCCGATTCCGGGCGCGATTCATGTCGGGGCGCACTAGGACCGTGCACTTGCCGTTCCCGGCGCATCCGCGGGACCACATGCGCGCCCCTTGTGCTCCAACCTAAGGGGCGCGCATCCATCTCTTCTGGATGCCAAGCGGCGGAACACTGTCCAGAACGCGCGGGGGGGTGGACCCTCTACCGCATGTGGTCGGCACATCGGGACTACGGCGGCGGTGGGCTCTCGGCCGCCCGGTAGCAGAGAGGTAGGCAGGGGACGGGCCAGTCTCGTGTTCGGTGGCAGGAACTTGGTCGTGGTCCCCAGAACTGGTGGCGAGAGCGCACCCGGATGGAGCCCAGTGAGGAGTTTGAAGACTCGAACCTACCCATCACTCTCGAGTTCGCGGACGCCTGGGCGGGACAATGAACCACCTGGGATCGCAGTCCCTCCGACAGGGGCCTATCCGTCTATCAACAGCTAGCGCCGTTCTTCCTCAGTGGGGCACGCTCGCAGAGGCGGCGACGCCTCGTTACCGCACCGCTTTGAAGGTAACATTGGTGAAGCCATCGTGGTATCCGGTCGCGGCAGAGCAGCCGGGGAAGTCAAGACGGATAGTGGGGGAGAGACTAGACGGACTACCGGGGCCGCGAATCACCGTCAACAAGAATGGTACCGCCATGTGGTAATGCTCCGGAGCCAGGGGAGCGAACCCGAACTTCCCGTCGGGATCTGTGAGCCTGTCGTCAGGGTTGCCCCACCATTCCAGGCGCAGCCACACACCCCCCAAGCCCCTTCCGGCGGCGTCCACGACCCTGCCCTCGATGGAAGGGGACCAACAGCTTGCGCGCGTCAAAGGTTGTGCGCTTCCTCCGACGTAAACGAAGGAATACGGTGATGGGGTTCCAGTGGGCGTAGGCGGCCGAGGCGGGCGTGTGGCAGTCGCCGTAGGCGGCCGGCGGGTGGGTGTAGCGGTAAGCATGGGCACCAGAGTTGCATATCTAGCGCTGGCTTCCGACGTATCATCCACCGGCAATTCACTGGCTGCGTGGTAGTACTCCGCTCCTCCTTGAATGTCGCCAGCCTGCACGCGCTCCTCGCCGCAGCGACCGTATGCCTGGTAGAGGAGTTCCACAGCCCGTCGCGCAGCGTAGCCAGGCTTGTACTCATACACAGTTCGAAGCTCTCCCGCCGAGCCTTCCCAGTCCTCGTTCTGGTACAGCGCAGACCCTTGCGCATACGCCTCGGCCATCGCTCGTTCTGTGGCCACAGATTCATCTAGAGGGCTGATCTCCATCGCCCGATCGAAGAGGTCCATTACTTCCTCGTGGACCTCGGCGGGATCGGACGCTTGGCCAAGCAACTCTTCCGCGCGGTGGAGAAGAGAGGTCACCAGGAGCGCCTCTACCTCCTCGCGGCGATACTCGGGTTCCTGCGCTCTCAGCCGTTCGAGCAGCTCTATGGCTCCGCTCCAGTCCTCGTTCGCAACGCGTAGGTCAGCCTCTGCGAACAGAGACCCGGATTCCTGGTGCTCCTCAACCAGTTCCGTCCAGTATTTGACGTCCCTGAAGTTGGGGTCCACGGCGAGTATGGATTGCCACGCCAGAAGCGCCTCCTCCCATCTCTCCTCCCGGGTCAACTCCATGGCTGTATCGTACGCGGCCTCCAGTTCTTGGAGTTCCCCCACTCTCTTCAAGCCCTCGGCTGCCACCGCGTCATCAGGCGCCTCGCTCAGTATCTCCGTGTACAGCTCAGCTGCCCGATCATATTCGCCTGCGGCCAAATATCCTCGTGCCAATGTGTGAAGCTCACGCAGATGAGCGGCATGTTCTTGCACCTCGCGAGCTGGGACAAGCCAGCGGGCGTAGGTGGCGTACGAGACGCCAACCAGCAGTACCACCAAGGCCACAGCACCTAAAATCAGCAAGACGCGCCTTCCAGGCCGTGGAATGCGAATTCGTCCCCTTGCAGCTTCCTCCCGGGAGAAGGAGGCCTTCAGGCGTAATCTGGAGAGGATCTGCTCAAGTTCCGGGTCGCCCGGATACTCTTCCGCCAGCTGAGAGAAGAGCGAGATAGCGTCTTCCCACTCTCCCGCATCGAAATGACTTACAGCTTTGTCGTACAGTGGGCTCGAAGCCCACTCGGGCACTCTATCTAGTCGATCGACCATGTCTCTGCTTTCTACGGACGCATACCCCGGCGCTCTGCGGCAGACGAGGGTGTGCTACTCTCATTGCGGTACACTGCGGCCACTGTGACCCCATCTAAGGCGTGGGGGCCCTGACAAGAGGTGTCGAGGGCCTTCGTGGAGGATACTAGGCGCTTTTCCGAGGTTGGTCAAGTCCAAGTACCAGGCAGCCGCTACCAAACAGCGGGAAGGGCTAGTAGTTGGCCTTAAAATCAATGATGATCCACTGACGTCCGGTACCCTTCGGCCTGCAGTCGATGGTGTCTGTCTGGAAAGGTACCGTCTCCGAGAGTGGGTTGCCGTTGGCATCCACCACCGCCACGAACCAATTCCCTGCCCGGGGCCCTTGGACCGAGAAGATGACGTCATAATAGCCAGCACTCTTGGCCGGATCAGTAGACGTCACGCGCGTCACTTCCCAACCCTCGGTCCATACTTTCACGTGTACACCACTTTCCGGCGCTCCGTCGGCGCCCCACACGGTACCTTCGAGGAACGTGATGCCGCAATTGGGGTAGTACTGCCTGTACCCCAGAGAGTACCGGTATGAGGGGGTCGCCGTCGCTGTAGGGGCCCTTGGTGTTGGCGTCGCGGGCCGCCTCGTGGGGGTAGGCGGCGGAGGCTTCGGAGTGGCGGTCGGAGTAAGCAGTGGAACCAGTACGGCGTACTTCGCGGTGGCTTCGGAGATGTCATCCACTGGCATTTCCATGGC
>CAYGAW010000171.1:0-5970 GCA_964347945.1 uncultured Anaerolineales bacterium | reverse complement strand
GGCGTCACTTCTCTGAAGAGGACGATACCGTCGTGAATCTCGCTCGCCGGGGTATGCTCATCGAAAATACCGAGCTGCCGGGCAAACCCAGTGCCGAATCGAGCGGATGCATTCGAATTCGCTCGCAGGTCCAGGTACACCACATTGTAGTCAGGCGCAGCATCCCAGACCGTGGCCAGTGCGGTGCCGTCACCGAAAAAAAGTTGATGGGGGTCGAGGTCTGCTGGTATGACCCGGTCGGCAAGTCTTGATTGCTCTAAGGTGCCTCTCACAAGTACTTCAGCTGTATCTGTGGGTATCATAATCTACCTCGGTGTCTGCACCTTCGAGGCAGCTATCGACTTGCTGACGCGCGGGCCGCTACAATACGACCGCACCGCTCGCAGATAGCACCTCTTGCCTCAAAGACATGTTTCGGTTTGAGCGGAGGCAACGGGCAACCGCTGTTCTGCCGCGTGGCACACTCTACCTGTGTCACCCATTCCCCCTGGCTGTTGTAGTGTCCCCAAGGACGAGGGTTGTAGCATGGCCGGCAGGGACACAGAGCGCTCCGCACGTAGGTCCAGCCGCCCTCTCGTTCGTGTGGTTTCTTCGTCCGCTCACGAGCTTTCATGGTTCACTTGGTGATGGGCCTTGCACCAATCCTCACGTCTACTGTAGAAAATCGAAGTCCCAGCATTGTACGACAAGGGTGAAGACGGCGCAACGTCGGTCTTGGACAACGTGCAGAGGCCCCGCGGTTCAGGCGGGGATTGTAGCAGATGGTGTAGCTGGCTATAGTGTCTCTCGCCCTAGGGCCTCAGGGGGGATTGAGTCGTATCAGTTGGGGGCTCTTGTAGACGCAAGGCGAGCACGCCGAACACAGGATGTGGAGGCTCGGCCCGTGCCCTCTCGATTCGCCAAGGCGAGCAGCGGGAAGATATGTCAGCCGAATAGATACACTAACAGTGGAAGGCTGGCGCACAGCGCGGCGTAATAGAAGAAGACTGCCGCGAAACCAAGCAGTGCCAGGCCCATCTTGATCTCACGTGGCCATTCCGAGGCTGCCGTCATCGTCCACCTCCCTCATGATTCGCGTGAGAGTTTCCTCTATCTACCCAGATATGACCCAAGAGTAGTGCCCGGAGAGGCGAGGCCCGGGCACCCTGTCTCTCACTGAGAAAGGAGGAAAAAGGAGGAGGAACTCCATCTACCTCCATTATTGCTCGCGCCAGAATACAAGTCAATAGTACATTGGTCCCACACTGGAAACCGCGTTCAGGCAAGCACTCGTTCGAGAAAAGGTGCAGGAACTGCACCCGCGCCTGGCCGGACGCCCATACGTTGGAGACTGGCAGACCAGATCTAGGCAATCACCAACCAGTGGCCTGTAGTTGAATCGTTGAAGCGGAGTAGCAGAGAGCGCGTTGTTGAAGTTGCTCATTCATTCCCCCTCGTCGGTGAAACATATGAGGGGTAGCGGAGGGAGGCGCCCCAGCGCATACCAATGCCACGGCCTGAAGGGCTACTCAGGGCAGGGCGGCGATGATCCTTCGGTACTCCTCCTCCGTGAACGCGCGCATGGTCTCGGTGCGGACGGTGACGCCTGCTGGACCGAAGGTGAGGGCCAACTTAGCTACTGTTTCATCGTCCGGGGCTTCGATGACGAAGACCCCGTCGTACTGTCCCATCACAAGGTAGAACTCTTTCAACTCAGCTCCGACGGCCTTGTACGCCTCCTTGGCCGCGTCGAGTCGGTCGGGGCTCTCCTTGACACTCCCGATGCCTTTCTCCGTCCATTTGAGTAGTGTGATGTAGGTGGGCATTTGTTATCTCCTCTCTTCCTCCGGGCGCCTCCCTCGATACGGCTTTCCTGCCTTCTGATTAAGCCAACGTCTGCGGAGATAGACCTGCTCGCCTCCTCGATTCTTTCGCAGGGCTGTCTCACTGTCACAGCGCAGCTGAAGACTTGCGCAGCTGCGACCTCAGTCTCCCCACTCGGTCTGACGCCTGCGTGACGGAGCTTCCTGGTTGCCCGCCATCAAGAAGAAAAGCCCGCCTGGTCGCGACAGACGGGCTCCTGTGCCGCACTACGCCTCGCCGGGTGTCCATTGCACACCCTGGCAAACGCCCCGGGTCAGAGTGAACCGCGGGGCTTCTTCTTTGTAGTGACTGCCAAGAGATTATACCACACAGCGCAAGAGCTGGCTATGCCCTTTCGAAAAGACGACGAGGCGCCGCGATCGAGGAAAAGATATCAAGGGCGTAACGAAGCCCCGATGCCTTGCGGGCAGCGGAGCCTCAGGGGCATTCCGGCGTCGACAGCCCCAGCCGCAACAGACACCCGCTCACCGCCAAATCTTCTTCCAGCGCAGTGATCCCACCGCCAGGTGAGCGGTTTCGCCTCACGTGACCCAGGGCTCCATGCCGGGCTTGATCCCCTCACGAGACCGTAGTGCGATGAATCTGGCTGATGGGCAAGGCGCGCTGCTGAACGGAGGGGGAATGATGCGTCCCATACCGAGAGCCGTGGCCCTTGTGCTGCTGGTCTGCGGGTGCTCGTCGTCTGGGCAGACGCCAACTCAGCTATCGGAGGAAGATCAGATCCGGGAGGCAGTCTTCCGGTATCAGTTCGAGTTCAACGCGTCGGGCCCTGGCGAGGCGGCCAACGCGCACTTCCTGAGCGTGGAAGGCGACACGGACCCCAGTCCCCGACTCCTCCAGCAGTTAGAGGCTCATCGTCCTCCCGTCAAGCCGGTCTCGGCTTCTACTCTGGAGCCCGGAACGGCGCGGGCGCTGGACAGGGAGAGTGGGCTGCCTGGTTTGATCTTCAGCACCATGGAGATGCGGTGCCAAAGCGACGAGGAAGTTGAGGTAGACGGAGGCAACTACGAAGCGAGCGAGAGCGCCAGCGGGAACACGTACCGCGTTGTCAAGCTAGCTGGGAGTTGGCAGGTCGTCGATCGTCAGCCGCTGTGGATCGCATGGATGCTCGCTGGTAAAGATCCCGCTGATGGCGAGCGCTGGCGCTCAGCGGCTCCGCGCAGCCCAAACCCCGCCTCCGATGATCAAGGCCCCGCCCACCAGGTGAGCTGGCCCGACAGGCTCATTCAACAGCAAGTAGCCGAACAGGGCCCCGTAGAGTGGCAGGGTGTTCATGAACATCATGGCGCCACTGGAGCCCAGCCGTCGCACCCCCTCATTCCAGGATACGAACCCGATGACCGTGGGAGCGATGGCGATGTACAGGATGAAGGGCAGTAGTTGCGGACCCAGGTTCATGGGCAGGACCTGCCTCTCCCAGAGAGCGGCCGGCAGCAGGAAGGGCAGGCTCAGGAAAGCTGAAAAGGCGGTGGCCGAAAGGGCCGAGCGGTGGCGCATCACCCGTCTGCCCAGGACTGAATAGAGAGCCCATAGAGCCACCGCCACCAGCGTGATCAGGTCTCCCACGTTGACCTCCATCGTCCGCCAGAAGGTGACGGAACCACCGGAGATCAGAATGGCCACCCCCACCAGCCCCGCGATAGCACCGCCGAGCTGCCGCCGGGACATTGGCTCCTGGATCAACAGGGCTGCCAAAATGCCTGTGATAAGGGGGCCGAGCCCGCTGATCAGGGTGGAATTCACTGCGGTGGTGAACCGTAACCCCAGGTAGAGCGTGGGGCTGAAGAGGGCCACGCCGCTGAAGGCCATTCCCACGAGGAGCCAGCGGTCTCGTCCCAGGGAGCGGTCTTCCGGGGGCCGCCGCCTGAGCAGGATGGCGAAGAGGAGCGAGGCGACGAAGAACCTGGAGGAGGCCAGGGTGACGGGCCCGATGTCATCCCTCAAATAGCGGCCCAGGATCATGTTGGTGGACCAGGTGATGGTGGCCACGTTGACCAGACCGATGCCCGCCAACGATGTCAGCCGCCGTGATTGTGGTTCATCCAACCTCGTCGTCTCTCCCCTTCCCTCTCGCGGGGACCCGGTCAGTGCGTCAGGCAAAGCCAGGGCCCAGGCGGAGAAGGCCTTTGCCTAGACTGGGTGGGTTGTAGCCCAAGAGCTGAGCAAAAGGCAAATGGAGATCGTCCTACGAGGCCGATGCTTAAGGCTAAGTCGAGATCCGGTAGCGCTCGCCGTCGCTTATCGCCTGTGTGTTTCACCGCTGATCGGCGGGATAGGTGGGGATGTCCTGCAGCCTGTGCAGGGTGAACTCATCGGAATGGCCGAAGCGGGAACAAGGGCTCTAGGAGCAGGGCCCACAAGCCCCGCTCTTCTTGCCAACTCCTAGCCCTTCTTCGTCCTCTCCTCTATGGGAACGTAGTCGATGTCAAAGCCGAAGTAGCGAGGTCCGGCACCAGCCAGCCCTTTCTCGGAGCGGAAGGCCTCCAACCCCTTCATGCCTATGACTGCCACGTCTCGGCCGGCGTCGAGCAGCGTGTTCGTTATCCCCTCTCCGCTCTCGCGCTCCACGACAGCCACCAAGTCGGGGCTGGTCACGAAGGGCTCGTCATCCAGCCAGGAGACGTGGTTCTCGTTCTTGAACCAGATCTTGAAGGTATGCCCGCTGAACTCTCCTCTCCCCTCGATATAGATGGTGCCGAACATGTAGCCTTCCCGGTCCTCCCACTCTTTCTTGACGACCTGTCCCTCGAAGAGGAGCCAGCCCCCAGTGAACCCCAAGCTGGCCAGGACTGGGTCTTCGTCTCGCTCCCTGGCCTGGCGGATGGTGCGCCCCAGTTCCAGGCTCGTGGTGAGGGTGTCCCGCACCACGATCTGCTTCATCTCCCGGCCTGGAAGCAGGTAGGCGGCCATGGAGCAACCCTCGTACGCGGCGACGCTGAGCATCTTGCCGATCCGCTCCATCATATGGAGGCTACAGGCCTCCTTCACGATACAGACGTTGCCCCAGCGGTCCACGCTGGTGAAGGGCCACCCCTTCTTGTCGTACAGGTAGGGGGTTCCCTGCATCTCCTCGGGGATGGCGCGCCCTGCGTAGTCGCCGTCCACCACGGGGATGGCCAGCCGCGCCCCGGTGACCAGGGGCGCGGGAGTGTTACCGGCCCCCAGTTCGACAGGCACGATGGCCCCGATCTTCACCTGGGCGTATTCCTCCATCTCCCGCACTGCTACGTCTATGGCTTTGCGACCCAGGGTGTCCACCAGTCCCAGGTGGTCGATTTCCACTCGCGTCTCTGGCGAGGCGGGAGCGATAGAGCCCATGCCATAGGGGGTAACCGTCCAGGCGTCGTCTGGAATATCGTCCACATCCACCCATTCGATCTCGAGCCCCTCGTCGAAGGCGGCGGTGAAGACCTCCCTGCCCCATTCCGCCGAACCTCCCCCGCCTGTGCCCATGACGAGGCAACCGCGGATGAGGTCCTCACAATCTTGCATACTGGACAATCGTCGTCTTGGCATGATCTACGCTCCTTTGTCTATTTGATGGCAAGCCACCAGGTGGCCCCCACCGATATCTACAAGTTCTGGCTCCAATTGAGAGCATATGCCCTTGGCCTTGGTGCAGCGTGGGTGGAAGCGACAGCCAGGCGGAGGGTCGACCGGGCTGGGCACCCCGCCCTCCAGTATCACCCGTTCGCGGCGCGCATCGGGGTCGGGGATGGGGGTGGAGGAGAGGAGAGCCACAGTGTAGGGGTGATAGGCCCTACCGAATATGTCCTCAGAGGTGCTCAACTCCACTATCTTGCCCAGGTACATGACCGCGATGCGATCGCCTATGTGTTGCACCACGCTCAAATCATGAGAGATGAAAAGGTAAGTCAACCCGAATTCGCGCTGCAACTCCTGCAAGAGATTGAGTATCTGCGCCTGGACCGACACATCCAAGGCCGAGGTGGGCTCATCCAAGACGATGAACTTGGGGTTCAAGGCTAGAGCCCTAGCCACGGCGATCCTCTGGCACTGGCCACCCGAGAACTCGTGAGGGTACCGGTACAGGTGCTCCTTCTTGAGGCCCACTCGCTCCAAAGGCTCCAGGACTCGTTCCGCCAG
>CAYGAW010000170.1:0-43582 GCA_964347945.1 uncultured Anaerolineales bacterium | reverse complement strand
GGTTTCGCACTAGGGACGCGGAGCGGACAGAAGAGTATGAGAACCTTGCTACAGGTGCTTTCTGAGGATGAGCGCGCGCAGGTACACGAACGTACACTGAGCACCCTGGCCAGCACCGGCGTACGGGTTGACACTTCTCGGGGGCGTGACATCCTCAGGGACTCTGGGGCGGATGTAGACCCGAACACGAATACAGTGCGCTTTCCTCGGCCACTGGTGGAGGAGGCGCTGCGTTTGGCGCCTAAGCAGTTCACCCTGGGAGCACGCAGGCCCGGTTGGGACTTGCACATGAATGGAGGGGATTGCACGCTCCTCGCGGATGGGGAGGCTGTCTACGTCCTGGATTCGCAGAAATGTGCCCGTCGACCGGGTACGGTGGCGGATTGGCGAAATGCCACCCGTTTGATTGACGCCTTGGATGAGATCGGCGTTTACTGGTCTATGATCGATCGCGGCGACGGTGACGACACACCGGCAGACATGGTCAACTACTGGCGGGCACTCTTTCGCAGCTTCTCCAAGCACGTGCAGGATCCGATTCTCGAGCCTGAGCATGCGCCATGGCTCCTCGAGGTGCTCCAGGTAGTCTTCGGGGACAGACACACTATCCGTCAGGAGCATCCGCTGTCTTTTCTGCTGTGCCCTCAGTCGCCGCTGGTCATTGAGGGACCGCCCACCGATGCATACTTGGCAGTGTCGGGCTGGGACATCCCCGTGGCCGTCATGCCCATGCCTCTCATGGGTACCACAGCGCCCGCCAGCCTGATCTCTACTCTCGTGCTTGGCAACTGCGAAGTACTGGCCACCTTGTGCCTTGTCCAGGCAGCTTCGCCGGGCACGCCTTTCATATACGCTCCGGCTCTCTCAGTAATGGACCCTCGCTCGGGGCAATACGCCGCAGGGGCCATTGAGGGGGGATTGCTGAGCGCAGCGGCTACCGAGATGGGTCGCTACTACAGCTTGCCGGTGGAGGCTTCGGGCATGGGCACTGACCACCACGTCCCCAGCATCCAAGCGGGCTACGAGCGAGCGCTGAACGGCCTGCTACCGATGCTCTCGTGGCCAGACATTCTCGTGGGACCTGGTTTGCTGGGAGGATCCATGATCCTGAGTCTGGAACAACTCTTGATTGACGTTGAGGTCTTCCGCATGTGCAAGCGGGCGCACGAGGGAATCGGCACTGACGCACGTAGTTGGCTTGAGGACGCTATCAGTGCCGTTAGACCTGGCGGCAACTTCCTCGGGGAACGCTCGACGGTGAGGGGCGTCCGCGAGGGCGAGTGGTACATCAGCCAACTCGGCGTCCACGACACTTTCGAGCGTTGGGATGCCGCCGGTGGGCCGACACTGATTGAAGAAGCACGGGACAAGGTGAATCACATTCTGGCGACTCACGAACCGTTGCCGCTCGACGCTGATGTCGAAAGGGAACTGGACCGCATCGAGAAGCGTGCTCGAGAGAGCTGTGAAGCGTAGAGGCGAAGTGACTGTGTTGGAGTGTGACCTGACAATTCGAAACGCCAATATCATCACTATGAACCCGCGGCAGCCCCGAGCGGAGGCGCTGGTTGTGCATGGGGGACGCATCGTCGCTGTCGGCAAGTGGAAGGACGTTGCAGTTCACGCCAAGGACATGCGCGTGCTCGACGTGGCGGGCAAGACCGTGATGCCTGGTTTCATCGACACGCACGCTCACTTTCTGTGGACCTCGCTGAGTCTAGCATCGCTAGATGTGAGCGGCGCCGACGACCACGTTGCCCTTCAAGCCATTGTTCAGGCAGCAGTCGCAGATGCTCCGATCGGGGACCTGATCTTTGGCATGGGTTTCACCGAGTACGCCCTGGAGACTGACCGGTTCAGTCCCATCATCCAGGCTCTGGACGCCGCTGCGCCGGACCATCTGGTGTTCCTTATGGGCGTCACGGGTCATACCTCCGCTGTCAACAGTCTGGGCCTCGATCTTCTGGCGCTGCCCGATGATACGCCGGGGGTGATGCGTGATGCGAGCGGACTGCCAAACGGTCTCCTGGCTGACGAGGCCAACAATCTGGCGTGGGAAAGGTTCAGTGAATCCTTCGGAGCGCACCAAAAGGCCGCCCAAATGCTCCCTCGCACCATCCAGAAGGCTCACTCCGTCGGAATCACAACTATTCATGCTCTGGAGGGAGGATCCACTGGCGATGACGATGCGGCAGAGGAGTTCCTGGCCGCCGCGCCTGGCCTGCCACTGCGCTTTGTGTTCTACTACCAGACCATGGATGTGGAGAAAGTACTCAGATTGGGTCTGCCGCGCATCGGCGGCTGCATCCTGTTGGACGGTGACGTAGGGCCACACACGGCGGCCCTTTCTGAGCCATATGCCGACGCCCCTGAGTGCTATGGGACACTGTACTACTCTCAGGAGGAGATCGACGCCTTCGTGCTCAAGGCTCATGAGCAGGGGCTACAGGTGGCTATGCACGCCGTTGGCGACGCGGCAGTGGAACAGGCACTCGACGCCTACGAAGCGGCGCTCGCCGCTCACCCCAGACGTGACCATCGCCACCGCATCGAGCACTGTGAGGTCATCCGTGAGGATCAGATTCAGCGTGCTGTGCGGATGGGCGTGGCTCTGGCTATCCAGCCACCGTTCAACCACTACTGGCCGCACGCTGAGTACTACCCTACTCTGGGTGAGGAGCGTGCGTTGCACGCTGACCCTGTGCGTACTTTGCTGCGATCAGGTCTGCTCATCGCCGGCGGCTCCGACAGCACTGTGACACCGTTTGGACCGTTGATCGGCGTACACGCGGCCGTTAACCATTCCAATCCTGCTGAGCGGGTGAGTGTCCACGAGGCATTGGAACTCTACACCATCAATGGCGCTCGCATCGCTTTTCAAGAGACGGACAGGGGTTCGCTCGAGGTGGGGAAGCTGGGCGATTTCGTTGTACTAGACGAGGATCCTTTTGAGGTAGATCGGAGTCGCATTAGAGGCATTGCAGTGGCAATGACGGTGATCGGGGGAGACGTTGTGTATCCACCGAGCTGAGCGAGCCCGAATGTGAATGGCTCTGATTGAAACAGGCCCGTGAGTGGGTGAATGTCCAAGACAGGGAGGTTGATAATGACTCACATCACGAAGAAGACCGATGCGTTCTTTGAACGCGCCCGCCGAGTGATACCCTTCGGCGTATCATCGAATTTCCGGTGGTGGGGCGAAGGGGAAGACATCGGCATAGCTCGCGCCGAGGGAGCGTACGTCTGGGACTTTGATGGCAATCGCTACATAGACTATCGCCTGGGCTTCGGCCCGGTCATACTGGGGCATGGACACCCGGAGGTCGTAGGGCGTGTCTCGGAGGCCATCAAGACGGGCACGATATTCGCCTTCACGCACGAACTAGAGGTGAAGGTTGCGGAGAGACTGGTGGAGATGTGTCCTGGCATAGAACAGGTACGCTTCGCCAACTCTGGCACAGAGGCAACGATGCATGCCCTGCGCATCGCGCGCTCCCACACCGGCCGTGAGAAGATCATCAAGTTCGAAGGCCAGTACCATGGCATGCATGACTACATGCTGTTCTCTACCGCTTCGTCGCCGGTCTCAGCCATGGGACACCGTCGTAGTCCTATTCCCGCGGCGACTAGTTCCGGCATACCTGAGGCCGTTCATAGCTTAGTGATCCCGTTGCCCTATAACGATTTCGACGTGCTGGAACGGACTGTCAAGCAAGCGTGGGGTGACGTGGCTGGGATCATAGTCGAGCCCATCATGGGCAACATGGGGGGCATCATGCCCCAGCCCGGCTGGCTTGAGCATATCCGGAAACTGTGTAACGAATATGGCATTGTCATGATCTCCGACGAGGTCAAGACCGGATTCCGCATTGCCCCCGGAGGCGCCCAAGAGCTCTTCGGGGTGTTGGCCGATCTGGTAACCTATGCCAAGGCCATGGGCAACGGCTTCCCCGTCGCGGCCATAGCAGGCAAGAAGGAGGTCATGGACAGCGTCGGGCCGGGCCGAACGGCCCAAGGTGGCACGTATTGCGGAAATGTGGTCGGGACCGCGGCAGCCGATGCCACCCTGGAGATCATCGCCCAGGGGGAAGTGCTCAAGGTAATCGAAGCGCGCGGCAAAGCCCTGACGGCCGGTATCAGTGGAATCCTGACTGACTCTGGCGTGCCTCATCACGTGCTTGGGGTTCCGGCCATGTTCGGCATAGTTTTCGGCGAGGAGGAGCCCACAGATTATCGCTCCTGGGCAAAGTCGGACAACGACTTATATGAGAGTATTATGATGGCCCTGGTTCATAGGGGCGCCATGCCCGATCCTGACGGGCGTGAACCGTGGTTCCTCTGTGCAGCCCTCTCCGAGGGCGATGTCGAGGACACGTTGAGCTACTTTGAGGATGCCGTGAAGGCTGCTAAGGGCAGCTAACACGGTCGTGTCGCGAGTTGCAGGACTAGCTGCTCTGCTGATGTCGTACACCGTGCAGGCATGGGCAGGGACAACCAAACGGATGGGAAGGCAACTTGCTTCGAGGCGATTCCTACCGCGAAGTCTTGGCCAATCGCAGCTTTCGCGCCCTGTGGCTGGGACAGACTCTATCCCACTTGGGCCAATCCATCATCTATGTGGTGGTGGCTCTGTACGTGTACGAGTTGACCGGATCCGCGCAACAGGTCTCCTTTGCGGTCGCCTTGGAGCTGCTGCCCTTGGTGGTGATCGGGCCGCTGGCGGGGGTGCTCGCCGACCACCTGGAGCGCAAGCGGATGTTGGTGGCCGCCTTCTCAGGTCAGGCTGTCATTGTGGGTTTGCTGCCCTTCACCACGAGCCTGGCACAGGTGTATGTGCTTATCTTTCTCACCAGTCTGTTGGCTCCCGTGGCCAGCCTTGTGTGGGCCGTGGCACTGCCATCAGTCACAGGGCAAGAGCTGTTCGTGCGTGGGTCCTCGCTGGACATCGTCTCCTACAACGCCGCCAACGTCCTCGGTCCTATCGCGGGAGGTTGGCTAGCCAGCCTCGCGGGCTCAAAACCGGTCTTCTTTCTGGCTGCGGGCTGCTTCGTGGGAGCGGCCTCACTCTCTATGAGGGCAGCGGCAGCACCTGGTCCGAGGGCGGAGATCCGAGAGCCACTGAGGCTCCACGCGGTCAGAGAAGAGATGGTGGAAGGAATTCGATCGCTCCTAGGGAGCTCCGTGCTGCGCTATCTGGTGCTGCTGAACTGCATCTCTTCCCTGGGATGGGCGGCCCCCGCTGTGGCCGCCGTCGTCTATGTGACCGACACTCTGGGTCTTGGCGGACGGGAGTATGGTCTATTGCGAGGGGTTGACGCTATGAGCATAGGCCTCGGGGTCTATGTCTTAGGGCGCTACTCGAGGCTGTTATCCCGCCAGCGTCTGCTA
Organism: uncultured Anaerolineales bacterium; assembly: GCA_964347945.1. Lineage (GTDB taxonomy): Bacteria > Chloroflexota > Anaerolineae > UBA7937 > B3-Chlor > CAYGAW01. The sequence continues at coordinate 38,194 of CAYGAW010000170.1, read as the reverse complement.
GTGGGAGGCGTGATGCTGGCTGGGTTGGTCTATATGTCCTTGCTTGTACAACCAGGGTTGCTTCTCCTGCTGGGCCTTTGGTTTGTCAGTGGCTTGGGTTGGGCAGCCAATTGGCTGATGGATGAGGCCTTGTGGGCACAGCTGACACCCGACAAGGTGCGGGGCCGAGTGTACAGCTTCGCCCACGCGGTTGTCTCCTTGGCCGAGGTCTGCATGACGCTCCTGGGTGGGTGGTTGGTCACCGTTCTTGGGCCTATCCAGGCTCTCTTCATCATAGGCTTGACCATATCCACCGGTGCCATCGTGGTGACCGCACTAGCCAGACCGCCGAGCCACCCTTGGCCGCGCGCGGGAGGTACCGTCTCGGACTAGTCATCAAATATCATTTAAGGAGGAACCATGAAAGTCCTATCCCTGGGCGGCGCTGGCGCCGTCTGCCAACATGCCACGCGTGATCTCGCGGAGTTCTCAGATTTCGACGAGATTGTGATTGGCGACTACAACCTTGAAGCGGCAGAGAAGCTGGCTGCTGACATTGGTGATCCGCGAGTCAAGGTGCTGAAGGTGAACGCGGAGGACTATGATGAACTTGTCCGAAGCTTCAGAGAATTCGATGTGATCCTAAACGGCTTGCCCTGGAAGTATGACATGGCGGTCACCAGGGCTTGCATCGAGGCCGGCGTCAACGGACTTGATGTCTCCACAGAAGAGGATCAGTGGGACTACGATGCTGCTGCGAAGGAGAAGGGTCTTGTCTTCATTCCAGGCGTAGGCGCCACCCCAGGCATCACCAATGTCATGGCCCGGCGCGGCGCTGACCGATTGGACGAGGTGGACGAGATCCAGATCAACTTTGCTGCCTTTCGCTGCCTTGCGCCTGCGCCCGGTTTGCTCATCACCACCATGTGGGAATTCCACCCAGAGGAGGAGTCACGTCTGTACTACAAAGATGGGGAGTTCCATTGGGTCGGGCCGTTCGAGGGTCTCAAGACGGTGGACTTTCCTGGCCCCATCGGCGAGCAGGAGGTGTGCTACATCCCACATCCGGAGACGCGGACCATGCCGAAGACTCTGAGGGCGAAGGCCGTCTCGGTTCACGGCTGCTTCCCGCCCCACATCATGCGGCTGATGAAGGCCATGTTGGACTCGGGCCTCTACGGGGAGGAGCCTATCACCGTCAAGGGTGTGGAGACGACTCCGCTTGATATGATGATGGAACTCCTCATCCAGTTGCCAGAGAGCAGAGAGAATCCGCTGTGGGCCTATGGTCTCGTGGTGCATGTCTTCGGCAAGAGGGAGGGCCGCGAAGTCAAAGTATCGCTCTGGAATCGGCACCCACCTCAGGAGGAGTGGGGTGGGCCTGCGGCCTACTACAAGAACATCGCCATACCATTGAGCATCGGCGCACAGATGATGGCACGAGGCGACGTCAAGGTGAAAGGTGTGGTGCCGCCGGAGACGGCCCTGGATCCCGGCATCTTCTTTGCGGAGTTGCGCAAACGGGACCTCGAGATTCACGAGAAGGTGGAGAAGTAGCGCGCGGTGGCCTCAGCTGATCCATAGTAGGCCGGGTAGTGCTACGCGGAGGGTGATCGATGATGACTGCGGCTAGTTCGGCTGCTCCGCCCCATCGGGATCTGTGGAGCGGCTTGATCAGTGACGACGCAGCTGCCGAAGTGGGTATTCTGGGAGTCCCCTTCGACGGAGCGGTAAGCTATCGGCGCGGCACGGCCTTCGGCCCGGCCAAGCTTCGGGAGCTGACCCCTCACCTGGCGCCTTGCGCGGAGGAGGGGCAACCTCTGACCCTTCGCGTGCGAGACTATGGTGATGTACCTGAGGATCTCGAGTGGTCTCGCTACTTCCAGGATGTACAACGGCGCGCAGCGGATGTCTTCCATCACCCGCTGGCCCTGTTCCTCGGCGGTGACCACTCGGTCACCATTCCCTTGATGCAGGCCTTCAGCCGCCGCGTAGACGGGCATTTCGGTGTCGTGCACTTCGACTCCCACCCGGACGTCTTTGACACCTATGAAGGACACCGATGGTCACACGCGTGCACAGAACGTCGCGCGCTCGAACTGCCCGGCTTGGACCCTCAGCACCTGGTCTTCGTCGGGTTGCGTTCCGTCTGCCAGGAGGAGTGGGATTTCCTGAAGGCCCATCCAGAGATTCCGTACTACACGGCCCGCCAGTGTCACCAGCGGGGGATAGAAGCGGTGGCGCAAGAGGTGGCGGGGAGATTGCAGGACCTTCCTGCTGTGTATCTCACGCTGGATATCGATGGCCTGGATCCAGCCTATGCCCCTGGCACCGGCACACCGGAAGGGGGCGGGCTTAGCACACGCGATCTACTCGAATTAGTGCGGACGGTCGTTCAGAGGCTGCCTGTACAGGCCTTAGATGTCGTCGAAGTGGCCCCACCTCTGGATCACTCGGACATCACATCCTTTGCCGCGCTCAAGGTCATCTACGAAGCCTGGTGGGTGTTCCAAGAGAAACTCAAGTAGGAGCCAGCCGTCGGACCTACGGTTCCCAGCGGTGCCCTCTCTGGCGCACCCGAAGGTGTGGCTTCTAGAGAGGCATCATGGTGATGCACCTCTCCACCGGGCACACGTGCGCGCAAAGGGAGCAGCCGTCGCACTTGTCCGCCAACACCCGGGGGTACACCTCCCGGCTCTCCATCTCGATAGCCTGCCAGCCCCCGTCCTTGCACGCGGTATGGCACAGCCCGCACCTGGTGCAAAGGGCCTGCTCGATGGTGGCTACAACCTTGTAAGCAAAGTTCAACTCCTCGTGCGCAGTGATCTTCGGTAAGATCTGTCCCCTCATCTCAGACAGAGCCGCGAAGCCCTTCTCTTCCATGTACGCGCCAAGTCCCTTTTTCATCTTCTCCACTATCCCATAGCCCCTGAGCATGACGGCCGTACATAGCTGGATAGTGGAGGCGCCAACCAGAAGATACTCCGCCGCATCCTGCCAGCTGGAAATACCGCCGATGCCCGAAAGCGGCAGGCCAGTCCCTTTTGCCAGCTGAGCAATGCAGCGCAGACCGATGGGCTTGATCCCCGCCCCTGAGTAGCCCCCCAGGGCCGAACTTCCCCCCACCGAGGGCAGAGGTTCCAGGCGGTCGAGATCCACGCCCATGAGAACGCTAACCGTGTCTATGGCCGCGACGGCATCGGCTCCAGCCTCCTCGCAGGCCCGGCCTATCTGTGCGATGTCCGTGACGTTTGGGGTGAGCTTCACCATCACCGGCACCCTGGACACCTCCTTAACCCAGCGGGTGATCTGCCCAGCGATGCCGGGGTCTTGCCCCTGGATGGACCCCATGCCCTTGCCCGGCATGCCGTGTGGACAGCCGAAGTCGAGTTGCAGGCCATCTACACCCGCTTCCTGAACCCGCTCTACCAAGGAATGCCACTCCTCCCTTATGACACCGGCCGTCAGGCTGGCGAACAGGATGTGATCGGGATAGCGGCGCTTGATCTCGGCGAAATCCTCGACCCAATCGTCCAGGTTTCGCTGGCTGATCAGTTCTATGTTCTCCAGGCCGACGATCCTGTTGCCTACAGCCAGACGGGACAGACGAGGCTGGACATCAACCGCTGGTTCGAGGGCGATGCTCTTGGTCACTGCTCCCGCCCAACCGGCCTCAAAGGCCCGTTGGATCATCTCTCCGGTCGCTGTGGAAGGGGCTGAGGCCAACATGAAGGGGTTGATCAACTTGAGACCCACAAACTCAACACTCAGATCGGCCATCCTTCACCTCCTTCACAGCCAAGCCGCGGTGAGGGCGCGGCAGGCGCTTGGCATGCGACCAAGGAACGATCTGTGTCCTCACGCCCCATTCAGCCTACCGTTGTGGAAATCCGAGCGAGCACGCGGCAGAGTTCTTCGGTGTGACACGCGGATGTCAGGGCGCCGCCGTGGGAAGTAGACTAGGCTGCTGCTCTCTTGTGGTACGCCAAGTCAAGTGCCAAAGGGCACCGGGCGTCGCAGACGGCAGTCTGGCGTCACCCGTGGGACCCAGGTTTGTCAATGAGGGATCCCAATCTGAGGATGTGGTCGGCGCTGTCTTGACTGAGTTTCCTGAACACTCTTGCTAACTGGGGCAGGTGGCTGATCTTCTCGGCTGCATCGACGTACAGTCTTTGGTTGTGCTCCTCCGCTGCCCTGCCTAGTCGCAACACGGCGTCGGAGTCCATATCTGAAGTCAATTCTGTCTCGATCAGGTAGTCGCTTCCCATCAAGCCCTCGATGGGTTCAAGAAGCATCTCGTTCACGTACTCTCGGCGGCTCCGTTCCAGGAGCCTCTTTCGCTTTCGCTTCGCCTCCTCGAGGGACACAAAGTCCTCCCTGACAGCCGAATCCTGCACGAGGGAAGCCGCCTCCTCGTAGAATTCCGCACTTCTGCCTTCCAGCTTGATGGCGAACGCCAGAACTGCGCCCACCGTCCCCAATTCCATCTGTTTGTCTCCTTGCGTCCAGGTGCCCTCCTCGCCGTTATCGGGTGGACGAGACGCAGGTACCTAGCTGCTGGACCCTGCCTTGGTTGTGTCTTAGAACCACCTGGAGATCACGACCTTCTTCTCTGTGAAGAAGTCGATAGCATCGCCTCCCTGACCGTGAAGGTCTCCGAAGAAAGAATCCCTGCTTCCACTGAAGGGAAAGAAGGCCATAGGAGCGACGATTCCTATGTTGACGCCAATGTTGCCACAGCGGACTCTGTACTTGAACTCTCGAGCCCACTTGCCGCTCGAAGTGTAGATGGAGGAAGCATTGCCGTACGGGTTGGCGTGAATGACATCTATGGCCTCATCGAGGTCTCCTACCTTGATTATCCCGGCTACCGGACCGAAGATCTCGTCGTTGGCGATTGTCATCTGAGGCTGCACTTCGTCGAAGATGGTAGGGCCGATGAAGTATCCGTTCGAATACCCTTCGACATTCATGTCCCTGCCGTCGAGGAGGAGCTTGGCGCCCTCCTCCAGTCCCTTCTCGATGTATCCCAACACGCGCTCCATGTGCCTCTTCGAGACAACAGGTCCCATCTGAACCCCTTCGTCCAACCCGTACCCTACCTTGAGTCTGGATGTGGCGTCCACGAACTTATCTCTCAATGGCTCATAGACGTCTCCGACGGGCAGAAGAACTGCTCCGGATAAGCAACGCTCTCCAGCGCAACCGAAGAAGGACGTTAGCAGTGAGGCCACCGTTCTATCCAAGTCCGCGTCCGGCATCACCACCAGGAAGTTCTTGGCCCCCGCTTGTGCTTGAACCCTCTTGCCGTTCTCGGCGCCCTTCTCGTAGATATACTTGGCCACAGGAGTTGATCCCACAAAGGAGGCCCCTATCACGTCGGGACTCTCCAACAGGGCGTCGACTACACCTTTGGCGCCGTTGACGAGGTTGACCACCCCCTCAGGGAAGCCGGCCTCATCAATCAGTTGGAAGAGCATCCTTTGAGAGAGCGGCACTTGCTCCGAGGGCTTCACTATGTAGGTGTTGCCGCAGGCCACGGCATAGGGCATAAACCACAGAGGAACCATAAGAGGAAAGTTGAAAGGTGGGATCATGCAAAAGACGCCGAGGGGCTGTCGGACGCACTCTTCATCTATGCCTAGTGCAATATCCTCAAGGTTGTAGCCCATCATCAAAGAGGGGATACCGGCGGCCACCTCGACGTTCTCGATGCCCCGCCTCACCTCACCGCGGGCTTCGTCGATGCATTTGCCCTCCTCCTCGACGATGACCCTGGAGAGTTCCTCAAACTGCTCCTCCATCAGGTCTTTCAATGTGAACATGTATCTGGCCCTGGTGACCGGCGGCGTCTCCCGCCACTCCCCGTAGGCGTCGGCGGCAGCCCTTATCGCTGTTTTCACCTCTTCAGGAGTTGACAGGGGAACTTGTGCCATCACCTCGGTCGTCGCCGGGTTGACAACATCCAAGAGTTGGGTCGATTTCGAATCAACCCACTCCCCGTTGATGTAGTTCTTGAGCACCTCCATTTTGAGCCTCCTTGTTGCCCTCACTTCAGCGAACTCGCTGCTTTGTCCGTCACGTCCAGCACCTCGTCAATGACTGTCAGTCCTTCCCTCAGTTCCTCCTCCGTCACGCACAAGGGAGGTACGACGAATATCCAATTCCACTTGACAAAGGTGCTCAATCCTCGCTCCCGCAACGCGGGCAAGACCTCGGCCATCACGCCCAACTCCTCAGGCTTGGCATTCCAGGGAGCCAAGGGTTCCCTCGTCCCTTTGTCCCTCACCAATTCGATGATCGAGAATAACCCGATGTGGCGCACGTCGCCGACAGACGCATGTTTGTCTTTGAGATCCTCGAGGCGCCGCCCCAGTATCTCTCCCATCCGTCCGGCGTTCTCTATGAGTCGGTCTTCCTTGTAGGCTTGAATCGTCGCCACACCCGCGGCGCAGGCCAAGGTGTGGGCGCTATATGTCAGCCCCAGGGGCAAGTACCGGTCCTCGAAGTGATCAGCGATGGCGTCGGAGACAATCACAGCGCCCAAGGGAACGTGACCCGACGTGAGACCCTTGGCCACCACCATGATGTCTGGAACCACCTTCCAGTTGTCCACCGCGAACCACTCGCCCGTGCGCCCAAACCCACTCATCACTTCGTCTGCTATCAGCAATATGCCATACTTGTCACACATCTCCCGCAAGCGTGGCCAGTAGTCGTCCGGAGGCACGAAGATGCCGCTAGTACCGGTCACGCCTTCAAGGAGCAAAGCTGCCACCCTGTCCGGTCCCTCGAACTTGACTACCTCCTCGATGTGAGTGATACACTCCCGATGGCAAGTCTCAGGCTCTTGGCCGAAGACGCAGCGGTAGCAGTAGGGATCAAAGACCCGAACGATACCTGGTATGCCAGGCTCAACCGGGTGGCGACGCGGATCTCCAGTGGCGCTCATGGCTCCGTAGGTCGCACCGTGATAGGAACGGTATCTGCTGACCACCTTTTGCCGCCCGGTGTAGAGACGTGCCAACTTGATGGCGTTATCGACGGCGTCTGCGCCCCCCAGGGTGAAGAAGGTCTTGCTCAAACCATTGGGCGTCACCTCGGCCAACAGTCTTCCCAGCTCGCCGCGAGGTTCAGTGGCCAGTCCCGGATAGGCATAGCACAGTTTGTCTGCTTGCTCCTTGATGGCGGCCACAACCTTGGGATGCTGATGACCCGTGTTGACGTTCATCAGTTGAGACGCGAAGTCCAGGTACCTCTTATCCTCAGCGTCCCAGAAGTAGCAGCCCTCGGCTCTCACCACCGCCAGCGGCTTGACGGCGGACTGAACCGACCACGAGAAGAAAGTGTAGCGACGGTTCAGATCGATCAACTCTTGGGCTCTGCTTTCGGCGGTCATCCTAGAACCTCCTCTCCGAGTCGCCTGCTGTGGCGACTTGGCCTGATTGGCGGTCGTTTGCGGGGGCGATCATGACCTGCGTCGGAAATGGAGCGATCAGATCGACGCAGGCGAGCTCCGCCTAAGGAACTGGCCAGCGCCCGCGTCACCGACAAACTCGCCATCCTTGACGATGATCCGACCCCTTTGCATGGTGAGGACGGGGTATCCCTTCACGGTGATGTGGTCGTAGGGACTGTGGTCTACATTCATGTGCAGGTTTTCCACGCTGAGGCGGACCTCTTTCTCAGAGTCGAAGATCACCAGGTCCGCATCCGCTCCTATGGATATGGTGCCCTTCTGAGGAGCAAGACCGAATAGGCGGGCGGGGTTGGTTGAGACCAACTCTACGAATCTGTTGACGGAGAACCAACCTTCGTTCACACCAAAGTGGTACATCAATGGCACCCTGGTTTCCACACCTGGCATGCCATTGGGGATCTTGGAGAAATCGTCCTTGCCCATGTCTTTCTGGCCCACGAAGTTGAAGGGACAATGGTCCGTCCCTACCACCTGCAAGTCGTCAGAGGCTAGCCCCTGCCACAGGGGTTCCTGGTTCGACTTGTCCCGCAGAGGCGGAGACATCACATACTTGGCTCCCTCAAAACCGGGGAGTTCGTAGTGCTGAGTGCTGAAGAGAAGATACTGAGGGCATGTCTCGGCCAGGACAGGCTGTCCCTGGTCACGAGCCTCCTTCACTTTCTCCAATGCGTCGGCTGCGCTCAAATGGACGACATAGATGGGAGTGCCGGCCAGTCGAGCCAAGATTATGGCGCGGCCAACCGCCTCGGCCTCCGCCTCGGGAGGATGACTCCGAGCGTGCCAGATGGGCTCCAGCTTGCCCTCGGCGATGTGTTTGTTGATGAGGTAGTTCAAGACATCGCCGTTCTCGGCATGTACCATGATGAGCGCTCCAAGTTCGTTGGCCTTGATGAGGGATTTGAAGAGGGTTTCATCATCCACCATGAAGGTGCCCTTGTAGGCCATGAAGAGCTTGAAGCTGGTTATTCCCTGCTCGACGAGTTCGGCCATCTCCTTATTCATCACTTCATCTGTCATGTCTCCGATGGCCACGTGGAAGCCGTAGTCGATGGCCGCCTTACCGCTGGCTCTCTCCATCCAAGTCTGGAGGGCTTGGTGTAGACTCTCTCCCTCCCCCTGAATTGCGAAGTCCACGAAGGTAGTGGTACCACCACACGCCGCGGCGATACTCCCTGTTTCGAAATCGTCGGCGGACACCGTCCCCATGAAAGGCAGTTCGAAGTGGGTATGAATGTCGATGCCTCCCGGGAAGACGTAGTTGCCTTCTGCGTCGATGGTCTCCGCGCCCTCCAGACCACGCGCGAGCGCCGTGATCTTGCCATTCTCGATACCTATGTCTGCTCGATAAGTCTCTGTAGCCGTGATAATGGTCCCGTTCGTTACCACCGTGTCCATTCTCGCCCTCCTGCCAATAGTGGCTCACTCAGAGCGGCAACAACGTAATACATTCCTCCACCGGGCAGACGTGTGTGCACAGGGAGCAGCCGTCGCACTTATTCGCCAGCACCCGGGGGAAGACCTCTCGGCTCTCCATCTCGATCGCTTGCCAACCGCCGTCCAGGCAGGCCGTGTAGCATAGCCCACACTTGGTGCAAAGGGCTTCGTCGATGGACGCCACCACTTTGTGGGCGGAGTCCAACTCCTCGTGGGCAGTGATCCTGGGCAGGACATAGCCCCGCATCTCTCCCACAGAGCCGAAACCCTTCTCATCCATGTAGTCCGAGAGCCCCTTCTTCATCCTGTCAACGATTCTGTAGCCCCGGAACATGACGGCCGTACATACCTGTACCGTGGAAGCGCCTGCCAGAACGTACTCCGCCGCATCTTGCCATCCGCCGATGCCCCCGATGCCCGAGAGGGGCAAGTTGGTCCCTTGTGCCAGCTGTGCGATGCAACGCAGACCTATGGGCTTGATCGCCTTCCCCGAGTAGCCACCGAAGGACGTGGTTCCTCCCACCGACGGCCGCGGTTCGAGGCGCTCCAGATCCACGCCCATGAGCACCGAGACCGTGTTTACGGCGGAGATGGCGTCGGCTCCCGCGTGTTCGCAGGCTCGGCCTATCTGCACGATGTCCGTGACATTCGGCGTCAGCTTCACCATCACCGGCACAGTGGCCACCTCTTTTGCCCACCGTGTGATTTCGGCCGCGATGGCTGGATCCTGGCCCTGGGCAGAGCCCATTCCCTTCTCGGGCATGCCGTGAGGGCAGCCGAAGTTGAGCTCAAATCCATCCACCCCCGCTTCTTGAATCTGCCGGATCAGCGAGTGCCACTCCTCTCTGACCACGGCTCCCATCAAGCTTGCGAACAGGATGTGATCGGCGTATCGACGCTTGATCTCCTCCAGGTCGTTCAACCAGCTACTCAGCTGTCGCTGGCTGATCAGTTCTATGTTCTCCAGGCCGACAACCTTATTGCCCATCGCCAACCGCGCCAGTCTGGGCTGGACGTCGACGGCGGGCTCCAGGGCGATAGTCTTGGTCACCGCCCCACCCCATCCAGCGTCAAAAGCCCGCTGGATCATCTCTCCCGTTGCGGCGGGAGGGGCCGAGGCCAACATGAACGGGTTAGTCAGCCTGAGCCCTGCAAACACGACGCTCAGATCAGCCACTATCTACCTCCCTGGCACCTTAGGCGTCGACGATTTCGTGGTAGGCATCCGGCCTACGATCACGGTAGAACTGCCACGTGTTGCGCACTTCTCGGATCATGTCTAGATCAAGGTCTGCCACCAACACTTCCTCTTCCATGTCGGAGGCTTGCGCGATGATCTGCCCCCGGGGATCGCAGAAGTAGCTGGAGCCGTAGTAGTCATTTGGTCCCAGCTCCTTCTCTTGCCCCACCCGGTTGATGGTGCCCACGAAGTAGCCGTTGGCAATGGCGTGAGATGTCTGCTCGATCTGCCAAAGGTGCATCGAGAGCCCGCGAGAGGTTGCGGAGGGGATATACACGATTTGAGCGCCATTCAGCCCCAGGACACGCGCCCCCTCAGGGAAGTGGCGGTCGTAGCAGATGTAGACACCCACGCGGGCATACTTGGTCTCGAAGACGGGGTAACCAAGATTTCCGGGCCGGAAGTAGAACTTCTCCCAGAAATAGGGCAGTTGAGGAATGTGGGTCTTCCGGTACTTGCCCAGAATGGCTCCGTCTGCATCGATCACCACGGCGGTATTGTAGTACACGCCCGGGGCGTCCTCCTCATACTGCGGCAGAATCAAGACCATGGCATGCTTCTTCGCCACCTCTTGCATCCGCTCCGTCGTGGGTCCAGGGATGGGCTCGACGAAGTCATACCACTTGGCATCCTGCTCCTGACAAAAGTACGGAGAGTAGAATAACTCCTGAAGGCACGTGATTTGGGACCCTTGCTCAGCTGCTATCGCGATGAGTTCGAGATGCTTGACAATGTTCTCCTCCTTGTGCATGCTGCCGGTAGTCTGGATAAGAGCGCTGCGCACGATCATTTTGCCCTCCGTCGCTTGCAGAGTCAATAGCACCTATTGTAGTGGCGTTAGTCGCCTATGTCAAGTACTACACGAACTCGTCGGCAACATCGTTTGCAGCCTGCAACACTCTGTGAGGGTTCAAGATGCGGTGCAACTCCCTGTCCGCACAACCGATGGTGCCTAGAAATGGACAGATCAAGAGCATCGGAGTCCTCGGCTGCACCAACTCGACCGCTCAACTCCGCCGACTTGGTTGGACAAATCGGAAGCTGGTCTGTATAATCCATTCTAGTTGATCGTTGGCGAGCGAGAAGACCTCAACATCAGCAAGGACCAGCAGCGCCGAGGCGTTCAGCTTGTGGTGGACGAAGGTTGTCGGTGGGCAATAAGGAGTCTTCCCCAATTATCCTGAGTCCAGCACAGCCCCTCTCACGAGTCAGGAGAGTTCGGGTGCGAGATATCAGATGCGATGAGATTAGCGAGACCATTGCCCAGCTGTGTATCGAGGCCAACTACTATCTGGGCGACGATGTGATCGAAGCCCTACGTGTGGCCAGGGATGACGAGGTCTCGCCTGTGGGACAAGAGGTACTGGATCGGCTTCTCGAGAACGCGGCCGTCGCGCGTGAGGACGGAATGCCACTGTGTCAGGATACAGGCCTGACAGTAGTGTTCCTCGACCTGGGGCAAGATACCCATGTCATCGGCGGCGATCTTTACGAGGCAGTGCAAGAGGGCGTGAGACGAGGGTATCGAGAGGGCTATCTGCGAAAGTCGATCGTGGACAGGCCCTTCTCAACACGTATCAATACGAATGACAATACTCCGGCAGTCATCCACTGCCAGATCGTGCCGGGCGATAGTCTAAAGATCACGGTCGTTCCCAAAGGCGGCGGCAGTGAGAACATGAGTGCTCTCGCCATGCTCAAGCCAGCCGACGGACGCCAAGGCGTAGTTGATTTTGTAGTGAAGACCGTCGAGGAAGCCGGAGCCAACCCGTGTCCCCCGACCATCGTCGGCGTGGGCGTGGGCGGCACGACCGAGAAGGCGATGTGGATGGCCAAGCATTCGCTGCTCAGAGAAGTAGGCCAACCCAGCCCGGACCCCGAGGCGGCCGAATTGGAACGAGACATCGTGAAGCGCGTGAACAGGCTGGGCATCGGGCCGCAAGGCCTGGGAGGCCGTACCACGGCTCTGGCGGTACACGTTGAGACTCACCCGTGTCACATCGCCAGCCTTCCCGTGGGGGTGAACATTCAGTGCCACAGCGCCCGGCACAAACAGGCAACTCTGTGAGGGGCCGGGCCAACTAACGGAGAAGCCGTATCGAGGCTTTCCGGCCGTTAGGCACTTGGTCAGGAGCAAGAAGCGAGCTGAATATTACCACACCTCTGACCGACGACATCATTGAACAACTGCACGCGGGCGACAGGGTGACCATTACAGGCACCATATACGTGGCTCGAGATGCTGCACACAAGCGAATGATCGCGGCTCTCGACACAGGTGATCCCCTGCCCTTCGATCCACGTGGGCAGATCATCTACTACATGGCCCCTTCTCCGGCCAAGCCGGGCACGCCCATTGGCTCAGCGGGTCCGACCACCAGCTACCGCATGGATCCCTACGCACCTCGCCTCATGGAAGTTGGGCTCAAGGCCATGATCGGGAAGGGCAACCGCTCCTCGGATGTACGAGAGGCAATGCAGAAATACAAGGGCGTCTACCTAGCAGCCGTCGGTGGTGCAGGTGCGCTAATCGCCAAGAGTATCAAACATGCAGAGGTCATCGCCTACGAAGACCTAGGCACCGAGGCGGTGCGCCGACTGAGGGTGGAGGATTTCCCTGCAATCGTGGTCAACGACATCCACGGAGGCGATGCCTACGAGGACGGGCGGAAGAAGTATGAGCAGCTATAGAGAAGGCTGTCGAGATCGAATCACTGAGATATGAGCGCAACACTCGTGCCAGATCGCAGACCGAAGTTCAGGACGAATAATCTGCATGGGCCACGCTTGGGGGAACCATGAGAGTCAGGCTGTCGGCCGAGACCCTGAGGAACGAACTCGTTCGTAAGATCGAGGAGACCAGTGGAGAGGACCTGCTGAGATGCTACCAGTGCGGCAAGTGCGCCGCCGGCTGTCCCGCCGCGTCCGCGATGGACCTGCTGCCCAGCCAGGTGATTCGATTCCTGCAATTGGGCTTGGTGGAACCCGTTCTGGACTCGGAGACTCCCTGGCTCTGCGCCGCCTGCCAGAGTTGCTACGCCCGCTGCCCCAAAGGCGTAGACCTCACACGCATTATGGAAGCTGTGCGGGAAATCATCCTGCAAGAGAGAGGCGACTACATCGACCTCAGAACCCTGTCGCCAGAAGACCTGGCCGAGTTCCCGCAGCAAGCTTTCATCGCTGGCTTCCGCAAATACACGACGTAGGAGAGCAGATGAAACTCCCGTACTTCCCGGGTTGCACTCTGAATACGACGGCGAAAGGTTTCGACAATGCTCTGCGAGCCTCCGCTGGCGCCCTGGGGCTGGAACTCGTCGAGTTGCCGGAGTGGAACTGTTGCGGTGCCACCTTCCCCCTCTTGGTCGACAATGTCCTTGACCTTGCGGGTCCTGCCCGCGTGCTTCTCGCTGGCCGAGAAGCTGGTGAGCGCCTTGCGGTGGCCTGTACCACTTGCTACAACGTCCTCAGACGCACGAACCATGCCCTTGTCGTCGATGACGATAGAAGAGACAAGCTCAACTTCTTCATCGAGGCCGACTACAACGGCGATCTGCAAGTCGTCGACGTATTGCAGATCTTACGTGATGAAGTCGGATTCGATAAAATCTCAGAGATGGTGACGAATCCTCTCACGGGTTTGAGGGCAGCGGCCTACTACGGGTGCATGGTACTGAGACCTGCCGACGAGGTGGCATACGACGATCCCGATAACCCTCACGTCTTGGACGATCTCTTGTCCGCGTTGGGAGCGGAGACAGTGAACTACCCGCATAGAGGTGAATGCTGCGGCTCATATCTGTCCATACTGTCATCCGAGGTCACCAATACCATGGCCCGCACCATTCTGATGTCGGCCCAGAAGAACGGTGCTCAACTGATGGTCACAAACTGCCCCCTCTGCCAGTTCAACCTGGACAGGCAACAGCTTGAGATGGGCCGGCGGTACGCTGACTATCAGCCTCTTCCCGTCCTCTATTTCAGTCAACTCCTGAGCGTGGCTCTAGGTCTGGGGACGGTAGACCTCGGTTGGGACAGACACTGTGTGCACCCTGAGCCCATCTTGGCGCCGTTTCAGCCGCGATGAAGCTCATCTCCAATGACCGAATCAACAATCTCCCGCTATGTCTGACAACGCACCAATCAGCAGAGCTCTAGTCATCGGCGCTGGCATCGCTGGCATGCAAGCAGCGCTCGACATAGCCAATTCCGGCTATGAGGTTGTCTTGGTAGACAAGCTGCCTTCCATTGGCGGCCGCATGGCACAACTCTCAGAGACCTTCCCCACCCTGGACTGTGCCCAGTGTATCCTCACTCCTCGCACTGTCGAGGTGGGCCACCACGAGAACATCCGCCTGCTGACCTACTCCCAAGTGGAGGAGATCACCGGCCAGATGGGTGATTTCCGGGTGCGCGTGCGTCGATATCCCGCTTATGTCAAGTGGGACCTGTGCACCGGCTGCGGCCTGTGCCAGGAGAAGTGCCCCAAACGCGTAGAGTCCGATTTCGAGCGAGGAATGGGCAGTCGAAAGGCCATCTATACCCTCTCGCCTCAGGCCGTGCCGAACAAGCCGGTCCTAGACCACGAGAATTGCCGCTATTTTGAGCGCGGCAAGTGTCGTGTCTGTGAGAAGCTCTGCCCGGTGGGGGCCATCGATTTCGAGCAACAAGCGGCGGTGGTCGAAGAACGCGTGGGATGTATAATCCTGGCCACAGGCTACAGGCCACATCCGCTGGCAGAACTGGGCGAGTATGGGCACGGGTCGATCCCCGACGTGATAGATGGCCTAGCCTTTGAGCGGTTGCTCAGCGCCTCGGGGCCCACCACTGGCAGAGTCCTGCGGCCTTCCGACGGAAAGGAGCCAGAAGAGGTGGTCTTCGTGCAATGTGCGGGTTCCCGTGATCCGGAACTAGGGGTGCCCTACTGCTCCAAGACGTGCTGCATGTACACAGCCAAGCACGCCATGCTCTACAAACACCGCGTTCCCCGTGGTCAGGCCTACGTTTTCTACATCGATGTTCGCTCGGCGGGCAAGCACTACGAGGAGTTCGTGCAGCGCGCCATGGAGGAGGATCACGCTTTATATGTGCGAGGCAAGGTCTCCAGGATATTCCGCGAAGATGATAGGGTCATGGTCTGGGGTGTTGACACCCTGAATAACATGCAGATAGAGATAGCGGCTGACTTGGTGGTCCTGGCCACGGCTATGGTCCCCAGCAGTGGGACGTTGGCTCTGGCCCACGTCCTGGGCCTGGAGGCTGATGAGTTTGGCTTCTTCTCCGAGATCGACGCCAACATGCGGCCGCTGGAAACCTCGCGTCCCGGGGTCTTTCTGGCTGGGGCCTGCGTTGGCCCCAAGGACATCTCCGAAACAGTGGCCGAGGCGTCGGGAGCAGCGGCCAAGGTGCTGTCTCTCTTCTCGCAATGGAGGGGCGTTCCGGAGGAGACGGCTCCCTCACCTAGGGCGGAGGTCTTGTGAAAAGGATTGGGGTCTTCTTCTGCCACTGCGGCCTCAACATCGCCGACACCGTGGATGTGGAGCGAGTGGCAAAGGAGATGCGCGAGTATCCAGACGTGGTTTACGTCGAGGACCAGAAGTACATGTGTTCCGACCCAGGTCAGAATGCCCTCAAAGGAGCTATCCGTGACCACCTTCTGGATGGCGTGGTGATAGCTGCCTGCTCACCATCCATGCACGAGACCACATTCCGCAATGCCGTAACCTCGCAAGGCCTCAATCCTTACCAGTGTGAGATCGCCAACATCCGGGAACACTGCTCCTGGGTGCATCGAGAGGTGCGGGCTGAGGCCACTGCCAAGGCTGCCGAAATCACCAAGACGATGGTGGAAAAGGTGCGTTTCAACGAATCGCTCGAGCTTCTCAGCTTGCCCCTGGTCAAACGAGCCATGGTCGTTGGTGCGGGCATCGCCGGCTTGCAGGCGGCATTGGACATCGCCGATGCAGGACATCCCGTGATCCTTGTCGAGAAGGAGGCCGGGCTAGGCGGCCACGTAGCCCAGCTCTCAGGCACCTATCTCAATCTCGAGGCTGCCTCCGACGCACTGACCGAGATGATAAGGCGAGTCGAGGAGCATCCCCTTGTCCAGGTCCTGACACGGGCCCAGGTGCAGGAAGCTAGTGGTCACGTAGGGAGCTTTACTGTCAGGGTCAATCAGGAAGAAGACGAGGCAGACGGCCGATCACAGGACGCAGACTCGGGCAGAGCAGGGACGCAGCTGCGGACGTTCACCTTTGATGTGGGAGCCATGATCCTGGCCACGGGCTATGAGCTCTATCCGAAAGAAGCACTGGGTGAATACGGCGGGGAGCATGCCGATGTCATAGATGGAGTGCAGTTCGAGCGGCTGTTGGCTGCAAACGGTCCAACAGGGGGCCAGATTCGCCGACCGTCAGATGGCATGGTTCCCAAGGAAGTCGTTTTTGTGCAGTGTGCCGGATCGCGCGATCCAGAACTGCACAAGCCCTACTGCTCCAAGATATGCTGCATGTATGTAGCCAAGCAGGCAATGATGTATAAGCGGCAAGTGCCCCAGGGGCAAGCCTACGTGTTCTACATTGACATCCGTTCTCAGGGAAAGGGCTACGAGGAATTCGTGCAGAGTGCCATAGACGACTACGACGTCCTCTATCTGCGCGGCAAGGTATCCAGGATCTTCGAAGAGGACAGCAAGGTGATGGTCTGGGGTGTGGACACGCTCAGCGGAGCCCCAGTGCAAGTGCCGGCCGACCTCGTGGTGCTGGCCACGGCATCCGTACCGAGCGCGGAGGCGAAAGACCTAGCACAACGCCTGCGCGTCTCCCTCGACGAAGAAGGGTTCTTCCGCGAAGCTCACCCCAAGTTACGGCCGGTTGAGACTCTCACGCCGGGAATACTCCTGGCCGGTGCGGGTCAGTTTCCCAAAGACATTCCTGAGACCATCTCCCACGCAAGCGGGGCAGCGGCCAAAGTGCTACAACTCTTCTCCCAACACCAAATCGCACAGGAGCCGACCATAGCCTGCGTCGATGAGGAGGTGTGCTCCGGCTGCGGGCTCTGCGTATCCGCATGCCCCTACGAGGCTATGAGCCTGCACCCACGACGCTCGATTGCCGTCGTGAGCCCAGCCCTGTGCCGGGGTTGCGGCGCCTGCGTAGCGGTGTGCCCCAGCAAAGCCTGCGGTGTACATAATAGCGATACGGCCCAGCTACTGGCCATGGTGGATGCCTTGCTCTAGAGGTTGGGCTGGAAAGGATGAGTACAGTATGAGCGAAGACCTTGTCCCCATCTTCATCATGGGCAAGAAGTATGTGGTACCTGCAAGCCTGACCATCATGAAGGCCATGGAGTACTCCGGCTACCAGTTGATCCGCGGGGCGGGCTGCAGGGGCGGCTTCTGTGGCGCTTGCTCCACTGTGTACCGCGTGGCAGGCGACTACAGGTTGCAGATCGGACTGGCTTGCCAGACTGTGGTGGAGCCAGGAATGCATCTGGCCCAGATCCCCTTCTACCCAGCGCACCATGCTGACTATTGCCTCAGCGAACTCGAAGCAACCTTTGAAACCGTGGTCAAGACCTACCCCGAGCTGCTTCGCTGTCTGAGCTGTGGCAGCTGTACCAAGGTGTGCCCTCAAGACATCGATGTGAAACAGTACATGGCGGACGCCATGCGTGGGGACATCAGCGCCGTGGCTACTCGCTCCTTCGACTGCATCATGTGCGGGCTGTGCGTTTCCCGCTGTCCCGCGGAGGAGGTGCAGCCCAACATCGCGATCCTCTGCCGCCGTCTGTATGGGAAATACCTGGCTCCCAAGGCAGAACATCTAGAGGAACGGGTAGAGGAGATCGAGGCCGGCGAGTTCGACGCCGAACTGGCGACGATGAAAGGCCTGGGGGAGGAGGAGTTACGGAAACTGTACAACGAGCGAGATATCGAGCCAGAGTGACGCCGAGGGAGGAGTTGTGAGCTATACTGCAGAGATGCGCGAATCCATAGGAAGAGTGGAGGCGACCCGGCCAAATCGGCTGCAGGAGGCCTTCCCCATGATGGCACCTCAGGAGAAACAGACCATCCTGGAGGAGTTTCACCCCGACTACATGGCGGAGGGCATGCGCGAGATCAAGGTGGGGGTCAGCAAAGGGCAGCGCATGCCTCTAGAGTTGGCCGAAGTGATGGAGGGGGCCAGCCATTTGACCTCCGACATGCTCGACCTTGAGCAGATCGACTACGACACCGACGTACTGATCATTGGCGGGGGTGGAGCAGGCTCGTCAGCTGCCCTGCTGGCGCGCGAGAACGGAGCCAAGGTCATCGTAGCCAACAAGCTGCGCCACGGCGATGCCAACACCATGATGGCTCAGGGCGGCATTCAGGCTGCCGACAAAGCCAATGACTCGCCAGCGATTCACTACCTGGACGTCATAGGCGGCGGCCATTTCGCGAACTATCCCGATCTTGTGGAGGCCCTGGTGAAGGATGCACCGCAGGTCATCAAGTGGCTGGAAGAGCTGGGTTGCATTTTCGACAAAGACGCCGATGGCACGATGAAGACCATCCACGGTGGCGGCACATCCCGCAAGCGCATGCACTCATCGCGAGACTACTCCGGGGCTGAGATCATGCGTACCCTGCGCGACGAGGTACGCAGCTATCCCGACGACGTCACCGTCCTGGAGTTCTCACCAGCCATCGAACTGATCATGGATGACAAGGGCCAGGTGGCCGGAGCGGTACTACTGAACCTCGAGACGGGCGAGCACCTGGTCGTGCGAGCGAGATGCACCATTCTGGCCACAGGCGGTAGCGGGCGGTTGCACTACCGGGGTTACGCCACGACCAATCACTACGGCGCCACTGGTGACGGCCTGGTGCTGGCCTATCGGGTCGGAGCCAGGCTCGCCTTCCTGGACACCATGCAGTACCACCCTACGGGCGCCGCGTATCCAGAGCAGATTGTGGGGCTGCTGGTTACGGAGAAGGTACGCGGGCTGGGAGCCCAGGTCTGCAACGTTGATGGCCAACAATTCGTGTACCCGCGAGAAACGCGCGACGTCGAGGCCTCGGCGATCATTAGAGAGTGCAGGGAGCGTGGCATGGGTGTAGTGACCCCGTCAGGCACTGTGGGCGTGTGGCTCGATTCCCCCATGATCGATATCCTCCACGGCTCAGGGACTACGCAGACGGCGTTGCCGGCCATGGTGCGCCAGTTTGGCCGCTTCGGCATCGACATGAGCAATGAGCCGATACTCGTCTATCCCACTCTTCACTACCAAAACGGCGGCATATCACTGAAGCCTGACGGTTCAACCGACGTTCCCAATCTCTTCGCCGCTGGGGAGATCTCGGGGGGTGTCCACGGTCGCAATCGCCTGATGGGCAATTCCCTGCTCGAGATCACAGTCTTTGGCCGTCGAGCGGGTGAAGCGGCGGCTCGTCGAGCCAAAGAGGTCAAGCTGGGAAAACTTACCCTGGAGCATGTCGACGAGTGGCACCGGCAACTCCAGGAAGCTGGCGTGGAGAACCCGATCAAATCACCTCTTCTGCTACCAGACTACAGGCGGAAAGTCCGGTAGAGCCAACCTTCGACACCCGTGCTTGAGGAATGCCTAGCCAGGTGACCGGGATGAAGAGCAGCGCTGAATACTCTACCCCCAGGGACTGTGGCTCATGAAGGGGTCGAGCAGGTGATTCGCAAGACAGAAGGATTCACCCGGCTCCAGAATGCATACTTCGACCCCCGGGGCCTGAGCCTTTGCGTAGCTGGCAAAATCCCGAGGTGGCCGCGATAGAAATCCAGGCCGCATCCATTCCATTCCGATGAGGCAGTAGGTCCCCCAATGAATTGGAATCGCCATGCACGGGCAGAGCTGAGCCAGCACTTGCGCAGCACGCAATGGGTCCATGTGACCGGTGCCCAAGGTCGGCCCCCATCCCCATACAGGTAGCAGGGCAACATTCAAATCATCGCCAAGGTCACGCATCTCTGGGAACACGTCGACATCTCCAGCGAAGTAGATCCGATGGCTCCCCCGGATCAGGAAGCCAGTACAATCAGTGGTTGGACCGAAGGGAGGCCGGCGGCGAGAGTGGGCATGTATCCCTGCTGAAGCGCCCGCTCCAACGCTGGCCTAGCCAGGCCGTCCATCTCCAGGAACAGCACTCCTGGCACATCTGTCTCCACCGGCTTCTTGCGGCGCTTGATCCGTTGCTGCACTACGTTGCGGTAGTATGAATTGTCATCGTCGATGGTCAGCAGGCTGCTGACGATGGTGTTGATGGCCGTCAAACCCAACGTGAGCAGAATGGCATCCCACGGCCTTGCTACGTCAAGACCCTCTACTAACGCGCTGGCGAGCTGGATCAGCACAGCGTTGAGCACTAGCGACGGGAGTCCAAAGGCGAAGACTGCAAATGGGAGGACCAGGTAACTTAGGACAGGCCACAACAGCGCGTTCACTAGACCGATTGCGGCGACTGCAATGACGGCCGTTAGCAAGCTATCAACGCTCACGCCCGGCAGGAGCCAGGCCATCAACAACAGCATTGCCACCGCAATGCCCCAGATCACCAGCAGGCGGGCAATGAAACGGAGAAGCTCTCTCCTGGTGCTAGCTTGCACCTGTTTACCCATGGTACTCTCCTCAGGGTCACTTGGCGCGACTCACCCGTCGCTGCCCCAGTATCGCCCACGCGAATCGGACCGTCGACAAGTGCCTCTGCCGAAATCGCAACACTGTTGCGTCGTGACCCAGGTTGCCCATGCTGGACTCGCTAATAGCCAAGCCGCCGGCGATTGCCGAAACCGCTACCGGCATACGCTCCGAGATCAAACAGAAACGCCAGGATTACCCAGACCCATCCCCATCCGGTGACACCCACCACCGGGTGCCAGACCAAGACGTAGACCAAGGTGGTGAAGGGCAGAAAGATGATGCCCAAGATAGGCACGATGATGGTGTCGAAGGCTCGGCTCACGAGTGGGGTGAAGAGCCAAAGAAACAGCACCCCGAGCCTGGGGAAGAACGCCGCGCCTAAAGCAAATATGCATCCACACACAGTTGGTTTCTCCTCTCTGATCCAATCGTAGTCTGCGCGCAGCCCGCTCAGCCCTTCGTTCACATCGGGTGTTCAGGCCGGGCTTGCCTTATCGAAGAACAGGTCCCCGCCGTCGGCCATCATGTTCAGCACCAATTGGTCACCCTCCAAGACGTACGTGCGCACCCACCCGAGCATCTCCAGGTACTCATCGTACAGGGACCCCGGTTCGCACTCGGCCAACGTCGTCG
The DNA here is from genome assembly GCA_964347945.1 of uncultured Anaerolineales bacterium. Taxonomy (GTDB): domain Bacteria; phylum Chloroflexota; class Anaerolineae; order UBA7937; family B3-Chlor; genus CAYGAW01. Next base: position 16,778 of record CAYGAW010000170.1, on the reverse strand, counting down.
GCCCCAACTCCAGCGTGAGACCGCCAGCGCCATCCAATGTGTAGGTGCCGCTGGCACTGTTACAGTCCGCCTGAATGCGCAACTGGCCGTCTGGCAGTAACTCCAGTGTGTACTTGTCGGGATCATCAACAACGACGGTCGTATCATCCGAGCCCAGGAACTTCACCCACTTCCACAGCACGCCGACGATCTCCGACCCCGCAGCCGCACTGCTCACTTCCTCAGACGTCTGAACGAGTTCGTCGTCGCGCAGTTCGTAGGTTTGGACAACCCGCTGCGTCGGGCAGCACATCGCATCATCCGGACCATGAGTGATCATATATAGGACGATCTCACCGTCCTCGATGGACAAGGAGTTGACCTGCACCCGGTCGCCCAGCAACTGCGTGGCCAAGTCTTGGGGGTTGCCGTTCCGATTGAGGACCGCGGCCACGTAGATGAAAGTGCCGCTGCCGCCAGAGTTTTCCGCCAAGAGTACTGCGGCGTCCTCTACGCCGTCGCCGTCCAGGTCTCCGAAGGCGTAAGGGTCTATGAAGGTGACAGTGGGTCGTGAAGCGCCGCCTTCCACGAATGGCTCGCCCTCATATCGGCCATCCGTCAGTTGTACAGTCTCTTCTTCGTAGATCCCGCGGTATTCGGCGTTCTTTAGCGTGTCCTCTGTGAGCCGGGGGCTCCGCTCAGGGGCAGCAACGTATGAGACCGCGAGCTTCCCCTCTCCGTCCTTTAACCCCAGGGTATCGCCCTCAATGCTATAGCTTCTTGCCGATTCCAGAGCTGCCACATAGGCAGATTCCTGCGCCATGATGCCCTCGGGCTCGGCGCACATCATGAAGGTGATTCCTATGGGGCCTATTCTGATGTTGTCCCCGTCAAGGGCGTAGGTAGTCGCGTAGGTGTTGCATCCCGCCGAACCGGCAAGGCTGCCGTCCTCGCCAAACAGAGCCGTGATCTCAGTGCCCCGCAGCGGGGAGACCACGGCTTCTCGACCATTGTCGTAGCGGGTCATTTGCCACGCGGTTCCCGTCAGGGGAGCGGGCTGCCAGACAGCAAACACCAAGACAGTCCGGCCCGCGGAGTCCGCTATCTCAAGCCTGTCGCCCTCAACTTTGAAGGAGGCGGCGCCCCCCAGGGCGGCCAGGTATGCCCTCTCCTGGTCCATGACTTCATCGGGGTAGCAGTACATCTCAGTGGAGGCCAGGGGGCCGATGGTGAGCTTGTCTCCCTCCACCCCATATGATCCGAAGTACCGGTTGCAGCCGGCGCTACCCCCAATCTCGCCCGCTTCGAATTGAGCAGTGATCTCAGTATCCGGCAGGACACCGACCGACTTACCCTGGGTGTTGATATGTGATTCCAGCCTCCACAGTGTGCCTTCCAGGGGTAAGCCGACCAGGGTCTTGCTCACGACCTCAATGAGGGTCCACTTGATGGCAGAGACATCGGCTGGGGGGTCTTCGACAGTCTCTTCCCTCACCCGCAATTCGTATTCGTAACCCTCTTCGTACTCGAAACCCTCGATCTGCTCGTAGAAGAGTGTGTATTCATCGTCTGGATTCTCTTTGACCAGCAGGCATTTCTGTGGACCGTCCCCCTCGCAGTCCACCACGATGGGACCGACGTAGACAGTCTTCTCAATCGCGGTCGGCACAGTGCGGCAACCTGCCAGTACGAGGCTGGCACATATCAGCGTCGCGATCAAGAACAGGAACTTGTCGCGCATTGTTGTTATCCTCTCTCATCTTGAATCATGCACGCCGACACCCGGTGTCTTGGAGTGCCGCTCGCGGGTTGACTCATTCCCTGGTACCCAAGGTCACGTTCACGGTCATCTCCCTGCCCTCGCGCACGAGGGTGAGCTGCACCTCGTCGCCCGGGTCGAAGCGCATCAACACGGTCACGAAGCCGTTTTCCGCGTCGATACGCTGACCATCGATGGCAGTAATTATGTCTGCTGGCTCCAAACCTGCTCTATCAGCCGCGGTGCCAGGCTCCACTTCCTGTATGTAGGCGCCAAACTCCACGGGCAGCTCGTAGGCCGAGGCCACTTGGGGGTCAACGGGTACCCACTGCACGCCAAGATAGGGTCGTCGGACCTTCCCGAACTGGATGATCTGTTCACTCACTTCCTTGACCGTGTTGCTGGCAATTGCAAAGCCCAAGCCCTCTGCTACTGCGCCCAACTGACTACCTCTCACGATGGCGGTGTTGATCCCGATGACCTGGCCGGCCGCATTGATCAGCGGCCCACCGCTATTGCCCTGATTGATCGCCGCGTCGGTTTGGATGAGACCCTCCATCCACAGACCTTCCGCCACCTCCAAGCGGCGATCCACGGCACTGACTACTCCCACGGTGACCGTGCCCTTGAAGACGCCCAGAGGACTGCCGATGGCGATGGCTGGTTCTCCCGGCTGGAGCGATGCCGAGTTGCCCAGCTCCGCCACGTCGGGCACTTCTCCCGCGACCTGGACCACCGCCAGGTCGGAGAACACGTCGGCCCCGATAAGCGTGGCGGGAACCTTCGTGTCATCTGTGTAGATGACCTCCAGGCTCTGGCTGTTCTCCACCACGTGGTTGTTGGTGACGATGTATCCTTCCGCACTTATGATCACGCCCGATCCAGAGGCCTGTGGCTCTACCACCTGCCCGAATATGTCTCGTTGTGGGGGCAAGGTGTTGATCACCGTGACCACCGCAGGCTTCACTTCGGCCACCGCCTCGACGATCGCCGAATCCTCCGTCACGATCACATGAGCGACCTGGGTGGGCCTCACCGCTGCTCTGGTGGGCGAAGGCTGCGCCACTGGAGTACTACTGAGACTGCCACGGCCTATGAGCCAACCCAGCAGCACTCCGCCACCAGTCGTCAACAAGATACCCGCTATCACGAGCACCGCGATGACTGCATAACCGCAGCCTCGCTCACGCTTCTGCTCTTCCATCTCTTTGATCTCCTACTCTAGCCAATAGATTCCTGAGTCGGTGCGCACGATCCTAGCACGATGAGTAGCGCGGAACAAGGCGGAGCGCGTTTCCAAGGGTGCGTATTCGCAACGTCAACCTGTGCGCTTTGCTTCCTTCCGCTGCTCGATCTTTCGATACACTCGCCTCTTGAGAGTGAGCCTGCTCAACACGCTCGGGGCGGACCCCCTCCAGCTGTCTGGATGCTAATTCATCAACCGACAAACACGTTCCTGAAGACATGTCCTTGGGCGTCCAATTCGCGCAGCAGTCTTTCCAGTGGCGCCACCGTTTGTACAGCCCCTCTCGGAAATCATGCTCACGATCCTTGTTCATGATCCTCATGCGAGCTTCCTTGTTACTGTCGTCGCAGTGAATCTATGTTTCCGCGCGTGTCGAACGGCATGAAAAACGCGAGGCAGCCGGAGAAGGAGTCTTAACCTCGCGTTCGCGGCAGAAATCTGTGGGTCCGGCTGCCTCGCCAAAACAATCTATTAGGCCTTAACTGCCTCCTCCTCTCCCATACCCGTGGCGATGGTATAAGCCAGCTCGTCCTTCAACTCCTGCCGGATGATCTCCGCCCCTTCTTTGTCCAGGGCATCCACTAGCTGCCCGACCCACTTATGCTCGATCACAGCAATGATTGCTGAGCTTCCGGGACCCACGAGTTCAGCGATATCCTTGAACTCTTTGTCGCTAAAGCCCAGATCGACGACTTTACCTGTAAGGGCGCCGGCTCCTGCACCCAGGACGATGCCGCAGATGGGGCCACCGACGACAATCCCCAGGATGCCGCCAGCAATAGCGCCAATGCCGGCACCGCGCTTAATACCCCTTTCTTCGGCCATCTCCCTGATAGAGACCTTGCCGTCCTGATCCTTGACGAGCACCGCTGCATCCCAGACGCCGATGACCTTTTCCTTGTCGAACTCTTTGAGCCCCGCTAAGACTTTGGCAGCCTTGTCCTCTTCGCGAAATGCCGCCACGATCAACTCTACGGGACTCTCCACTTTCCCCACAGTGTTCCTCTCCTGCCTGCGAATGGAAGCCAGGGTGGGTCACCGGCGCGGACTATAGAGTGACCCACCCATAATCTATCTCCGCCGCAGCCTGAACTGGGCGGAGTCTATCACCTAGGCGGCCGCCTCCTGCGGGGCCATGCTCCACACCCGGAGTGAGACCACGATCAGGATGATGCCGCCGATGACCCCGCAGATGCGTAGCACGATGGGAAGCGATAGGGCGGCAACGTAGACGTTCGCCGGCAGTATCAGGCCGAAGATCGCGTGGAGAACGCTCAGTAACACTGCTCCCACACGCGTCACCTCCGAAACCGTTGATGAGGTGCAGAATGCCCATGATCAGGCCCTGGACACCCAACAAGATGACCACGAAACTGACCACCAGGACGCTGGCCCATATCGGGTGCCGCAGGACATATATGCCAACCAGGATGCCCAAGATACCAAGGGCTAGCTTCGAGCCCCAGGCCGAACGGTCAATGAACATCCCGACAAGCGAAAAGATCCCGTCAATGAGCCGAAAGGCACCCACGAAGGTGACGAGTACCACCGTTGTCATCCCGGGGGAACCCAGAAGGAAAATCCCCAGGATGAGGGACGCGATGGCGCGCAGCCACACGATCCACCAAAGGCTCGCAACCTCCTTCTCTGCCATTTCTGCTACTGCCGTGTTCCCTCCCTACCGTATAATTCCGATTCCTTCAACACTACCCCGAGATTAGCGGGCGACCAGGGGTCAACCATTCACGCACTCGACTGCTTTTCCAGATCGACCACCTCGTCTCCTGACTTCAGTGTCACCTCCCGAAATGCGGACAGCAGCGCTTCCGGAGGATCGGTTTTGCTTACAAAAGCATCGGCGCCCGCCGCCAGAATCTCTTCCTCCGATTCCGACCGCGCGCTGAAGACAATCACCTTCGGCTGATACTTGAGTTTCGCTCGAGCCAGCAGCAACGCGGCGGCGGGACGTCCCGACAACTCCCAGTCAAGGAGGATGAGGTCCGGTTGAAGCTCCTTGACCTGAGCCACCAGGCTCGGCAGGTCAGAGCTCTCCCCAACTAAGATCACGCTGGATTCCTCGCGAAGCAGAATCCTCAAAGCAGAGCGCACGCGCGCATCCCTATCACCCACAACGATGCGCATCTTTGTCCCTTGGTCCACCATAAAGCTCCCTTCACAAGGCAAACCAGTGGCTTCGTGCCCCGGTCGCAGCACAGCTGTGAGTCAGCCAATGGTTGCTGTGATTCGCCAGAGGGTTGTCGACCGCCCCTCACCCATGATATAGGAAAAATCCTCCCAACACATCGGGCATTCGTTCAGTTTGTTACCTGTACGATTGTCTAGTATTTGGCCGGAACATTCGTACAGGTGGTGGCCTTCGGAGAGCGCCTCTAATTCTGCCGTAACGGAACTTTCAAGCAGAAGGACAGCTGGGAAGCGAGAATACTCAGGCTCGTCAATGCCTGCAGCCGTGGAGTACCTGGTACCTCGGTGTCACTCTGAGCAGCAATCGGCTCCTGCCCCGAGTGCACTGGCTTCCCACCGTTGGCGAGAGGGTTGAAGACCGCGAGAGAAGAGGGAGAAGTCAATTCGTCGTTACAGGGGGACTGTCTCCGAGGCGAAGCATCCACGGACTGGCTCAGGACGGGTCTTGCGCCTTGGTCTCGCTCTGGCTGCAAGTCGTAGAGCTGATTTCCACCACGGAGTCACCCTGGCCGCACAAAACCGAAGCCCCCCGCACAAACTCGACATCTGGGGAGCTTGTTCACAAGAGAGCTGATTGGTATAGTGGGGTCAGCCTGTGGCGATTGTTGGCCAGAGCTGCGCGGTAATCAATGGAAGAAACCGCTGATGAGGGTCCTAGGGGCGAGCGCACGCGATCACGTCACCAGACCGTGTCTGACCGCAAGGGCGGCGGCTTCAGCCCGGTTCGTCGCGCCCAGTTTGGAGAGAATGGCACTGACGTGGAATCTGGAGGTGTGATGGCTGATCATCAGTCGTTGGGCGATCTCGGCGTTGCTCAGCCCCTCAACGAGCAGAGCGAGCACTTCGCGCTCTCGTTCGGTCAGGTCACGGCCCAGTGCCGACGGCTCTATAGCCACCTCGGCGAGGGCCTTGGTCACTTCGGGGGAGAAAGTGGGGAGACCTGCGTGGGCCCTGCGAATCGCTTGGGCCAATTCATGCGCCCCCACGTCCTTGAGTAAGTAGCCAACAGCTCCCGCTTGCAGGGCGTCGCATACCAATGTCCCCTCCGGGAAGCTGGTCAGCGCAAGCACCTTCACCTCCGGGTGATCCCGCAAGAGAGCGCGCGTCGCATCAGCGCCACTCATGCCAGGCATCACCATGTCCATCAGTACTACGTCTGGTTGGACCTCACCACACAGCTTGAGGGCCTGCTCGCCGCTTGCAGCCTCAGCAACCAACTCCAAGTCCTCGAAGGCATTTAGAGAGAACCGCAATCCACTGCGGACCACCCCGTGGTCATCAACCGTCACAACACGAATAATCTCCGACTCAGTCATCGGATGGCCTCCCGTTCCCCTCTTGCCAATCGACCGCAACCTCGGTCCCCTGCCCCGGTTGGCTGGTGATTTTCAGTGTGGCCCCGACACTCTTGGCCCGCTCCCGCATGATACCCATACCCAGCTGGTCGGGCAAGGTGTCCTCTGGATCGAAACCACGCCCGTCGTCGCGAATGCGCAGTCTTGACCGCGCTTGCTCGCAGTGCAGCCAAACGGACACCTCATTGGCCTCAGCATGCCTGGCGACATTGTTGAGCGCTTCCTGCGCAATGCGGTACAGGGCGATTTGCAGTTCGTCCGGTAGATGGCTGTCCCCCTCGACCGTCAACCTAATGGGCACGCGGCTGCGGCCTGTCATGGCCTGTGTCAAATGGCTAAGCAGTTCGCCCAGCGCTTTCTCCGTCAGACCAGCCGGGCGCAACTCCAAGAGGAGGGTACGCATCTCAGCCAATGCGCCTTGTGTCAGACTGCGTAGCTCCTTGAGCCCTTCTCGCGCCCTATCCGGGTCGCGTTCCCATACCCGGGGCAAGGCCTCGGCGATCAAGCTAGACGAGAAGAGAGTCTGCGTCACTGCATCGTGGAGATCACGGGCTAGGCGCTCGCGCTCTTCGATGGCAGCAGTCTCCCTCACCTGCTCCCTAAGCCGGGCATTCTCGATAGCCAAGGCGACCTGATCCCCGAAAACCGTGGCCAGTTCGATCTCCTCCTCAGGAAACTCGCGCGCCTCAGAGTAGTAGAGGGCAATTGCTCCATAGAGTTCCTCTCCCACGATGATGGGGACAGCCAGCAAGGCCTGATAGAGGTCGCCCCAGGTCCTGGCAAGGGTCTCTTGGAGCGCCTCGCGAGTTGCCGCGCCTTCGGCGCTAGGGTGACGACCAAGACGAGGAACTGGGACAGCCTCCCGGGATGCCATGGCCCGCCTCAGCGCCGCATGGCCGATGGGGATGTCCCGCCCAGTGGCATAGGCGACCAGGAGACCCCGGGCAGCTTGGATCGCGAACTTCTGATCATCTTCAAGCCTGTATATGCCCACCGCCTGGTTGCCGAGCAACTCTGCCGTCCGCATGGCGATGTAGTCCAGCACCTCGTCGAGGCTCTGGTTGGAGTTCAAAACGGTCATCACGTCGGCCAGGCTCTCGGCTATCTGGCGACGGCGTTCCGCCTCTTGCCTGCGTTCCCCTTCCAGACCTCTGGCCCGTTCGGCATCTTCCTTGGCCTCCAGCAATTGCCGCTCCGCCCTCTTGCGCTCGGTGATGTCCGATAGCACTCCTCTCACTCCAACGACGCGATCGTCGGCGAACACAGGCCGGCTAGAAACACGTATCCATCGCACTTCGCCGGACTTACTCAGAATCCGATACTCATTCTCTCCGACGGAATGGCCAGAAACGAGTAGTGTAGATAGGGTCTCCCCAGCAGACCGGGAATCCTCTGGGACCAGGAACTCTGGGAAGGTGTGACCAATGACTTCTGACAGTGTGTATCCGAAAGCCTCGATGGATGGACTGACATAGGTTACAACGCCCTCTGCGTCAGCAGCGTAGATGACGTCGTCTATGTTCTCCACCAGATCACGATACTTCTCCTCGCTCTCCCACAGCGCCTGCTCCGCCCGCGTGCGCTCAGTGACATCCGCCACGGTGAGCACGAGTCCGGTCACTGTGCCGTCATCCTCCGTGATGGGCACCAGCGACCAGTCCCAGTAGCTGACGCCGCGCTCGGGATGCTCCGCATATTCGAAGGGTTTGGCGTACGCCGCAAAGACTTCACCCGTAGCTGCCACACTCTGGAAGATAGCCTGGTTCTCCTCGTCGGGGTACAGGTCGAAGTGGTTCCTTCCAGGGAAGAACGACGAGTCCCGCCCGTCGGCTTCAGCGTAGGCCCGGTTTACTCTCAGGAAGTTGAACCCGGGATCCATGCAGGCCACCAGCACGTGTGAGTGGTCGAGGATCGTTTCCAGGAGACGCGTGGTCTCGCGCAGTTCCTCCTCTGCCCTCTTCCGCTCGGTGATGTCCTGCACATGAACCAGGAATCCGCCAGGGACCCCTTCCGCTCCCTTCAGGGGCGTGATACGGACGTCAATGAATCTGCTCCCCGATTTGGATGTCTTGTACAGGCCCTCCCGTGCAACAAGGTCGAAGTCAAAAACATTCTCATAGACGACCGCTTCTCCTCTTTCGATGTGCGCCCTTGCGTCACTCGGCATATTGGGATCTTCGAACAGACTGAATCCTCGCAGCTCCTCCACGCTGTCAACGCCAAAGAGATCGAGGCACGCCGGGTTTGCGTCCACCGATTTGCCGTCGGCGTCGTATAGCTCCACTGAGATGGGCGATTGCGAGTACATGGTTCTGAATCTCTCCTCGCTCTCTCGCAGTGCCTCCTCCGCCCGCCTGCGCTCCCTCTCCTCTCTGTCTCTCTCAAACCCCGCCTGGAGCACTGGAGCTATGTAGCCAGCGATCGCTTCGAGCAACCCCTGGTCACGCTCATCATAATCAGTATCTTTGTTGGCCGCCTCGAGAATCCCGATGGGTTCCCCCTGATGGATGATGGGCACAGCGATAGCCCTCTCTATGGGAACATGCCCCTCGGGGACACGCATGGGGCCGTTGGAGTAGAATGACTTCGCCTCTACGAGGGCCCGGCCCCAGATGCCACCCCAAGTCTCGCGGGGAAATACGATGTCCTTATCGGGAATCTGGCACTTGTCCCAGATGTCTTTGGTCATGGAGGCACATATCAAGGCTCCATCCTCGTCTATGTATCCGAAGACCCCGTACTCGCTTTCCAAGGCCTCCAGAACCACCTGCAACACTTCACCGTACATCTCTTCATCGGTGGTGGTGAGGAAAACCCGAGCGATCCGGTTCCTGAGGGTCAGTTCTCTCGTTGACTGCCGCAGCGCTTCCTCCGCACGCGTACGTTCTATGATGCGCCCCACACGTTGCGCGATGGCATCGATCAGAAGCGGCTCCTGCTGAGCGAAAGGGCCCTCGTCGCTTGCTGGCCTCTCCTCCAGGAGGCCAACTTGAAGCGTTCCGGCTCGCTCGCCACGTATCACGATGTCCGCGGTCTGCACCCAGGCAGTCTCCTCGTAGTTGTCCGTCCGATACTCCTGCCCATCTACGGCAAGGCGTGCGCAAGTGATCTCTGGATAGTGCCAGGCGGGAGGAAGGAGCTCCACTGTTCCTTGAAGTACCTCCTCCAGAGTGACACCGGGCTTCTCCACAAGAGCGGAGATGCCATAGAGGCAATTCAGTTGTCTGACGCGTTCGGCCAACTCCTGCGCATACCGCGACAGTGCCTCCTGGGCCCACTTTGGTGCGGTGATATCACGAATCACCACCTGTACGGCAGGCTGACCTTCATACGTGGTGAGGACTCCTGCTACCTCCACATCAACAGCAGTTCCGTCGAGACGAACAAGCCTCTCTTCAAACAACGGGGCTTCTCCCTGGTGCCGAACCTGCCGCAGACGATCCTCCAGAACTTCTCGGTATTCGGAGGAAACGAATTCCTTCACGTCTCTTCCCAGGAGCTGCTCGGGATCTTCGGCACCAAGAAGTCCCGCCAGCGCAGGATTCGCGAAGACGACCTCCCCCTCCCTGTAAATGGCAACACCATCGAAGGAAAGCTCCATCAGCCGTCGATGCGCCTCCACGCTCTCAGCCAGCGCGTCCTCTACCTCTTTCAGGCGTACCAAGGCCAGGTGTTTCTCCCCGACAATGGCGTCCACCTGCTCGCCGCGCAGGACTTCGATGACCGCTTCCGCCCTGGCCAGTCGGGCTTCGAGCTCTTCGTAGGTCAGCTCTTCATGGCTCATGACTCACCTCCGGACAGTCGCAGCGCGGCGAGCACCTGTTGAGTGTCGCCTAGGCTACCCAGCACCGTGACCCGTGGCGGGGGAGCGACCCGAATCAGCGCCGGCGTCACCAGCACACCTTCCTCTAGTGCGACTCCGAAATCCTTGAACACGTCAATCACGTCCAGTTCGTAGCGCCCTTTCAGGTGGCACTCGCAAAGCTGAGTCAGGTTCTCCTTGGCCTGTTGTGAATTGGGCTCGTTTCCGGCTACAAAGAGTAGTAGACGGAACTTGTCGCCTCTCGCTTCCACGCCTTCCGCCCCCATCCCGCGGCCAGTCAGCTTCATTTCGCACCTGCCTCACCACCCACCGTCTCTCCGCCGAGCATACCCTCGACAATATCAATGCCCTGGTCAGTTATGAGGAATTCGTGATAGCGGTTCGAGTGTCCCGAGCCGCGCGACTTGAGTATCAAGAGCGCGCGTTTCATCACATCTTTTTCTTGGACGTACCCCAACAAGATTGCCGCGTCTACCAGGGACGAAATGCCAATGTCGCTGATCTGATGCTCTGCCTGGGACCCAGCGGTCTGATCGAGGAGGATGGAGGTGATGCCCCGCTCCTTGCAGGCATTCACCAGACGCACCAGATAATCAAACGCCGCCTGTTCCGCATCCATGCGTTTGCAGGATGAGACGGCGTCCACCACTACGTGCTGCGGTTGAAACACGTCCAGGGCTCTCAGAGCGCGGATCAGGTGTTCCTCAGCGCCCATCGCTTCGGGCATAGCCGTCATAACCTGCAGTGTGCCTGCCTCCAAAGCCGGGCGCAAGTCAATCCCCGGACTGAGCATGCTGCCCACCATCGCCGCTTCCGATTCCTCAAAGCCGATGTAGAACACTTTCTCGCCACGCTGATGGGCAGCCTGCACGAAGGTGCAGGCCAGGGTGGTCTTGCCGGTGCCGGTACTTCCTGAGATCAGGACGCAGGACGTGCGCCGGTAGCCACCCTCCATGAGTTCGTCGAGCCGCGGGTGGCCAGTGGACATCTTGGGGCCAAGAGGCTCATGCCAAAGCGCAACCGTCGAGGTCGGAACAAGCTGCATGCCGTCCTGTGTGATGGCGTAAGGATACTCATTGCGGCCAAAGCCCGAACCGCGATACTTGACCACCCGCAATCGGCGGGTAGATATTTGCTCGCTCATGCGTTGGTCAAGGTAGACGGAACAATCCACCAAGAAGTCAAGGAAGGCATACTGGGGCAAGAGCACCCCCCTCGGCGACGTCTTCATCGTCAGGATGCTGGTAAACCGGTTGTCTGCCAGCCATCTATGGAGGGCGTAGACCTCGGAACGCTGGCGCACTGGATCGTCAAACACCTCCAGGAGCACGTCCAGCGCGTCGATTACGATCCTTCTGGCTCCCATGCGCGCGGCTTGCCCGCCGATGATGGCCAGCAGTCCTTTCAGATTGAAGGGGCCAGAGAGGACCACATCCGCATCCAGGCGTGCTTCCATCAGGAAGATCTGGCCAGCGTCCTCCAGGCGCGCCAGGTCCCAGCCCAGCGATGCCGCGTTCCGGCGCACGGCGTCGGCCTCCTCCTCAAAGGCCACGATGATGCCCGGCTCGCCAGCCACAGCCCCGCGATACACAAACTCCAGCACCAGGACAGTCTTCCCGGTGCCTGGGCCGCCGATGACCATTGTCGTCCGCCCCTCGGGGAAGCCTCCTTCCAGGATGTCGTCCAATCCGCGGATGCCGGTTGCGACCTTTGGAAGTGCCCCCACCGAAAGTCGGGCAGCGCTCGCTCCTTCACCACGTGTTTCCCTCGTCATTTTGGCTCCTCCTCTGGATCAGCACTCGCGGCTGCCTGATGCAGCCCCAGCAATTCCTCCCCGGCAACAGCCACCAGTTCGCAGTCAGCTGGATTGGCATCCAAATATCACGCCGGCACCCGCATCAGTCAGGAGAATGGCATCCGGACAGTGGTCGAAAACCCGTCCAAACACGGCCTAGCTTGCGGTTCCAGATGCTCGTCTTGGGGTTGGCGTTTGCTTCTCCTGGCCATGATACTCACCTCGTATAGGCTACGTGACGCCTGTTGATGGACAGCGTCACGGTGAGACTAGCATGGTAGGATGTGCCGTCCCTGCACCTCAACTGCATCTTGCAGGCGGGAACGAAACCGTCTACTTCCAAACGCTCAATGCTCGCCCCGATGCGTTCCGGGCTGTTCAGCCTTCCGAGACGGTAAGGGAATCGCAGTTGACTGTCACACCCTAATTGTAACCGCGCCCACAGACGTGTGCAAGTTCCTGACTGAGGATGTCGCAAAGGCCTGTCAGACAGAGGGGTGACCTCATGTAACCTTCCTGCGCCGCTGGACATATCCTGAGTCGGCCGTAAGGCGCTTCGAAGGACCGATCAAGCCCTGGGGATCTCAAGTCGTTTTTCCAGACCTTCTGGTTGGCCTGCCACCCATGCGCGGTCGACGACGTACCCACGACTGTCCAATTCTCGTCAGTACCTGTCTGGAGAACTCCCTTTCCGTACAGAGATCCAGTGGACCGTTGTCAGGACCGCTGCCTGTACGAACGTCTCATCGGAAGACTAGACGATTGTACAGGAAGCAGACTGAACGAATGCCCGATGTGTCCGCACTCGGTTTCCGATATGATAGTTACAGCGGGGTTTCGTCACCCGTCATCAACGTGCCTGCATCAGTGGCGAAGGCCGCAGTGGCGGCTACTACATCGCCCACTCCGCCGAGATGACTCTGGTTAGCGCTGATTGACAGACATGAATGGGTCTAACAAAGGTTGACGGTGAGGGTGCTCAACCATGAATGTCGTACTAGTCAACACTCACTACGGGAGGTAGAAAGATGCAAGAGGTACTAAGCAACTTCATCCAGCAGATCCTGAGCTCCGCCTGGACACTGGTCGGAGCAGGATTGGTACTGTTCGTTGGGTGGCTGATCGCCTGGATCGTGTCTGGAGTGGTACGCAGGCTGCTGCATCGGACGACCCTTGACAACCGAATCGCAGCGTGGGTCACCGGGGACGAAGAGGGAGCCGCGGCCATCCCCATAGAGAGGTGGATCGGCAGACTGGTGTTCTGGCTAATCTTCCTCTTCGCGTTGGTGGCGTTCTTCGAAGTGCTGGGTCTCACGGTGATCACCGGGCCTCTCAACCAACTTCTGACGGCGGTGACAGCGTACATACCGCGTATCATCGGCGCTGGGCTGTTGCTTCTGATTGCCTGGGTGATTGCCAGCATCCTGCGATTCCTCATTGTGCGGGTGCTGAAGGCCGCTGAGCTGAGTGATCGCCTAGGCAGTCTGGCCGGCGTGGAGGAAGAGGATCGCTCCCGCTTGGCCAAGGCCCTGGGTGACGTCGTGTACTGGCTAGTCTTCCTGTTGTTCCTGCCGGCTGTGCTCGGTGCTTTGGCTGTGGAAGGACTCCTGATCCCGGTGGAGAGCATGATCAACACCGTCCTTGCCTACCTGCCCAATATCTTCGGTGCGGTCATCATCCTGGCCATCGGCTGGTTCGCGGCGCGGATTGTGCAGCGCCTCGTGACCAACGTGCTGGTGGCTGTGGGTGCCGACAAGTTGGGCGAGAAGGTGGGGCTGGATCAGGCGTTGGGCAAACAGACGCTGTCCGGTGTGATTGGCCTAGTATGCTACGTACTGGTTCTGATCCCAATCCTGATCGCCGCCCTCAACACTCTGGGACTGGATGCCATCACCAAGCCAGCCAGCGACATGCTGGGGGTTGTCCTGGTGGCGCTCCCCGGCATCTTTGCAGCGATCCTGCTACTGGCCATCGCCTACGTGGTGGGGCGCCTTCTGTCCCAACTGGTCGCCAGAGTGCTGGCGGGGATTGGGTTCGACGCCATCCTCATGCGGTTGGGCCTGGCCGCCGAGGAGACCAAGTGGGAGCCCTCGCCGTCCGAGATCGCCGGATACCTGGTGCTGGTGGGAACCATGCTCTTGGCCAGCGTAGAGGCATCGCAGCTACTGGGCTTCGCTGAGCTAGCCACTCTGATATCCGGTCTCACGGTGTTCCTGCTTCAGGTGATCCTGGGACTGGTGGTCTTCGGTTTTGGGCTCTGGCTGGCGAATTTCGCAGCACAAGCCGTGCAGGCCAGCGGGGCAGCCCAGGCAAGCCTGTTTGCCATGGCTGCCCGTGTCTCCATCCTTATCCTGGCCGGTGCCATAGCCTTGACCGAGATGGGTCTGGCCAACCAGATCATCACCCTGGCCTTTGGTTTGCTGCTGGCTGCATTCGCCTTGGCCGTGGCCTTAGCGTTTGGACTAGGAGGACGAGAGATCGCCGCGAGCCAATTGGACGAATGGCTGAAGTCTGTACGGTCGAGGAAGTAGCCCGAATTGCTTGAGCACCCTCTCACCAATGCATACGGCCGACAGTTGCAGAAGGCGCACACCCCAACAACGCAGGCCTCAACCAGGGATCGGCGGCCAACCTCGCCCCGGACGTGGCAAAGAAACACCATGGCTCGGGCAATAGTCTCAAGATTCTGGTAGAATATGGGCCATGGACCATGACAGGATAAGCGCTTGCGCTTTGTCCGTTCGACGGGTTAGAGAAGGCGAAATGCAGAACGAAGTCCTGTTCACGCGCTGTGAGGCGCGTGAACCACTGAATGAACAGAATCTCGGGCTACCTTGGAACGGTCAAGCCAGCAAAGGTATTGGGAGGTATAGTGGCGGATTCGTACCGAAACGGTGCCGAGATTCTAGTGGGGTGGAGGCAATGGAAAGATGAGACATGGGCACTCTGTCAGTTCGCCAGCCATGACAAGACGGTATGCAGCGCAAAACACTGTCCGTGCGCTGTGTTGCGGGTGAACCTCTGGGTGAACACAATCTCGGGCTACCTTGGAACGGTGAAGCTGGTGAAGTTCCTGGAAAGAGAGAACGGCAAGGGGAGGATGAACTTGTCGTCGTAGAGTGCAATCTGCCGGACGTACGTCTTCCCTTCGCCCTTCGCATCTGGATACGCGCCCTGGTTGGTGATCAACCCGCAGCCCGTCTGGGCGATCACTTCCATGCGCGCATACTCTCGGTCGGTGATGTGCCCCTCGAGGGTGTTGAAGTTGGAGATGGAGCACGCCGCGTACTTGACGCGATTCCGTAGTTTGAACTTGCCCACCTGGATGGGTTCGAAGAGGTGGGCGTATTTGATCTCACCCGGTGGTGTCGTATTCATTCAGGCTGCCCTTGCCCACGCAGTGCGATGCATACTGGTCATCTCGACCGCTCTGGGTGAAGTCCCCATAGACGGTCCCTCCTCCCTCAGCGTTCTTCGCTGGCATACCGCAACCAGAGCCATGATTTGACCATCACCTTGCTCCAGGCCCCTGGAGAAGGCCCTGGTTGCCAACGAGCGGACACTGGGCAGGCGGTGCGGAGACTCGACCTTGACGTCTCCTTCAATCAGATTCGCCACTCCCCGCCTTCGATGACCAGGTTTCCATCCAGGAGCAGATCAGGCTCGGGAATGACGAAGTCCTCGTGGAGGTCAGACGTTACCGTGCCACCCATGTGGGAGTTGTCGCCGATGGCCAGATGCACCGTCCCTTTGATCTTCTCCGCCTCCAGCACGTTGTCCGGCTGCCTGGCGTTGGGATTGGTGCCGATGCCCAGCTCCGCCAGGTTGCGACGGGCCCGGTATGTCTCCTCCTCCCTCTCCAGCTGGAGCAGCTCCCTGAACTCGTCCCCTACCTTTCCTCCGCCTTCGAGCCGGACCACCAGCCCCTGTTCCAGGTGAAGGACCATCTCCTCGGTGAGGTGGGGATACCAGCCTGTCTGGACCACGATCACCCCCTCTGCGGTGCCTTCCACCGGGGCAACATAAGCTTCACCAGCGGGAAGGTTGCTCCAGGCTGCCCTCTCGGAACAGAGTCCTGAGTCAACTCCCCCGCTTCGGCCGGCCAGACTGCAGCGGATGTCGGTCCCGGCCGGTGAGTGCACCACGCCGCTCTCGGATGCAGTGATCAATGCTGCGAGCCTCTCCGTGTCGGCCCCCACCTGGTGGTAGTCCACGGCCATGGGCCCGTCCGGGTGGAACATACGGGCCACGAAGCCGGGCATACTGGCGATGCGCGCGCCAGCCTCGGTGGCCTTGGCCCGCGCACGGGTGTGAGAGAGGGAGTAGTTGGTGATAGCCACGATCACCTCGGCCTGAAGCAGCTTCTCGGCCAGCGCTTCGCCGGGCTCCTTGCCGTGCATCCGCACCGAAGGGTAAGGAAAGAAATCCACCGTGGAGTGGGGGAAGGACTCCTTCGCTATCTCAGCCACCATCCTGGCCAACATGGAGCGTTCCAGCTGGCTCGTTAGCTCCGCAGGGCTCTTGTCCTGCCACAGGGAGAGGTCGGGAGGATCGGTGACTACGAGAAGCCGCTCTCCCTCTTTCAGCCCCATGTTGACCCGCAACATGCTGAGCAC
>CAYGAW010000169.1:0-24357 GCA_964347945.1 uncultured Anaerolineales bacterium | reverse complement strand
ACTCGGCGATACTCGATGACCCTGGCCTCCTCGTCGAAGACCATGTAAGCAGCCTGCGGATCGCCGTCCCTGGGCTGACCCACGCTGCCCGGATTGATGATCAAACGTTCATCGTCTATCTGGATGGGCTCGCCCGGGACGGGGATGCTGATCTCAAACTTGTGCTCTGGGGTTTCCTCACGGAAGAGTGCGGGCGCATGCGTGTGACCCACCCAGCACAGCTGGCTGTCGAAGAATTGGAAACTCAGCTGGGCCGTAGAGGGATAAATGATGTACTCCCAGATTGGCTCGCGAGGGCTCCCATGCACCAGTGTGGAGTTGCCCTCCACGATTTTCGTGGGCAGGCTCTCCAGATAGGCCCTGTTCTCGGGACTAAGTTGCTGGCCGGTCCACTGACAGGCAATCTTGGCGCTGGGGTTGAACTCAGCGATGTCTATCCGGCTGATGGCAGCCCAATCGTGGTTACCAGCCACGCAATGATAGTCTGTAGCGCCCTGCAGCTGGCTGATGCACTCATTGGGACAGGGCCCATAGCCCACGACATCGCCCAGGCACCACATCTGATCTACGGCTCTTGAATCCGCGTCAGCGAGGACGGCGTCAAGAGCGGCAAGATTGCCGTGTATATCGGATATGACTAAGTAGCGCACAGCAACGAATACTACCACACCGCAAACGATTTGGCTACAAGCCCGGCCAGAAGTCTTGCCCTGGCATCCTCACGCCATACCCGGCCCGCTGGCCCCTCATTGCTATGAATCGGAAGCAGGATACACTGTGGAGCCTGCTATCCGGCGGCCAGAACAAGGCACCTGGGCCCCGGACGCTTGTTCGCGCCCCGCAAAGCCTATATAATTCGCTATCCCGGATGGGCTCACAGAGAGAAGACAACGTGGAGCGTGATACCTTGAGCCTGGTCAGCCACAGTGTGGCGGAGACCCAGCGGTTGGGATGCTCGCTCGGCCGGCTGTTGGAAGGACAAGAGGTCATATGCCTGGAAGGAGAGTTGGGGACCGGCAAGACCACCCTCACCCAGGCCATCGGCTGCGCCCTGGGGGTGGACGACCCTATCACCAGCCCTACGTTCACCTTGGTCAACGAGTACCGAGGCGAAAGGGCCACTCTCCGCCACATCGATCTCTATCGTCTCCATACCACAGAGGAAATGGTGCAAGCGGGCATCGACGCATACTTGTGTGCCGACGGCGTCTGTGTGATAGAATGGGCAGAGAAAGCCAAGGAGATACTGCCGTCCGAGTATCTGTACATCACCCTGAAACACGTGGACGACGACAGAAGAGGAATCACCCTCCAGTCTGAGGGGCAACGGTATCTTGACCTCCTTCGTCGCCTGGGGAAGGCCCTGGACTCGTGAACCATGCTTTCGACCGTGCTGGGCATCGACACCGCCACTGAATGGGCAAGCGTGGCCCTCTATGACGCGGAGACGGGGGCCAGAGCTGAATACACCTGGTACACCTCGATGAACCACACGGTAGAGTTGATGCCCGCTGTCGTGCAGATACTGGAGAGGCAACGCATGGCGCCCGAGCACTTGGATGGGGTGGCTGTGGCCCTGGGGCCCGGGTCCTTCACAGGGCTGCGGATAGGGTTGAGTGTGGCCAAAGGCCTGTGCTTGTCGCTGGGCATACCCATCGTCGGCATCCCGACCCTGGATATAGTGGCATATGCCCATTACGGGCAGAACCTGCCCATATGTGCTATCCTCCAGGCAGGCCGGGGACGCATCTGTGTGGCCTTCTATGAGAAACGGGAGACGGAGTGGCGAAGGACTGATGACTACCATTTGGCTGACGTCGAGGAGTTGAACGCTCGAGTGAAGGTCCCCACCCTCTTTTGCGGAGAGATAGACGCCTCGCTGAAGGCGGCGTTGGAGTCGCAATTGGGAGAGCGCGCCGTGGTCGCGTCTCCCGCCTCGTCCCTGCGTCGAGCTGGGTATCTGGCCGAGCTGGGTTGGAGGCGGTTGCGAACCGGCAGAGGAGACGACCTGGCAAGCCTGGAACCCCTTTATCTGCACTATCCGCAAATCGGTGACTGAATCCATGGATCAAGAAAGCCTGCCATACATAGTGGAGCCCATGCGACTGCAGGATATCCCAGAAGTGCTGGAGATAGAGCGGCTCAGCTTTCCTACCCCCTGGCCAGCCCGCGCCTACCGATACGAGGTAGGGCAAAACCGCCTGGCCCATTACTTCGTGGCTCGGCAGCGGTTTCCCGCCGACCGCGAGGAGCAAGTTCAAGAGAAAGACACCTCCCTACTGAATAGGATTCAGAGTTGGACGCAGACAACCAGGGCAGGGGAGTTGTCCGTGGTAGGATATTGCGGCTTCTGGATGGCCGCCGATGAGGCGCACATTAGCACAATAGCGGTCGAGCCCAAGTACCGACGGCAGGGAATAGGTCAGCTGCTGTTGATAACGGCCATCGAACAAGCGGTCAAGCTTGGTGCCAGCCTCTTGTCCCTGGAGGTCCGGGTGTCGAATCTCGCTGCGCAGAACCTGTATAGCAAGTATGGATTCAAAGTGGTGGGCCGCCGGGCCCGCTACTACTCGGACAACCGCGAGGACGCCCTGATCATGACCGCAGAACACGTTGGTTCGGCCCCATACCAGAGACTGGTCCACAGACGACGTGCAGAGCTTCACCAGCGCCTCAAGCGCGTTGCCCTTGCTACCTCTCAGGAGTAGCCGCTCGAGGTTCACGCCTCACAAGCGGGCCTAGCGGATCACGCTGAGCACTGCCATCCAGCAAAGCACTTGCACGAAGAGCGCGATGGAGCTAAGTAGATAGGTGGCGAGCCGCTCCCACCGATGGAGGGCGAACCCGAGGATGGTATTCGCCAGAAGAACGGTGAGGCCTATGACCGGCACTTCAAACAGCTCTACCTTGGCCCCGATCAGTCTGACCTGCCCCGCCTCTGACAAGAGAGGAACCAACTCAGGGAGTTGAGGATAGCGCAGAGCCAGATAGCCGAAGAGGCTAGCGTTGGCCACTACCCCCACAGCGGCCACACCAAGGGCCCTCCGGTCACGCCAGATGCCGAGGCCCGGCACTCCACCTTCAATCCTGGTCTGCTCCAATTCCCGGGCAGGGCCCAGCCGTTGCCGAGCCCGCAAGGCGGAGAGGAATCCCGTGGAACTGCTGGGAGAGACAACGTAGGACGTAGCAGCAGTGGTGATCAGCAACTCGTCCGGACGGCGGCCTGTCGAGTAGAACCAGACACCCCGGCCTCTGTGGTCTCTTCCCCAAGCGACGCAATGACCCGGCCAGCAAGGCCCCCTGGCCTTGATGTCGTGGCTCAGGCGGGCCGTCTGGGCTATGGATTGGATAGCGGCCAGAGGAATGATCTCCTGGCGCCTCGCCCAGGATATGACCAGGCTGTCTCGCCCTAAGAGGTATCGAAGGCTGAACAAGCCATAGAGCAGGTACGCTAGGGCCGACAGAAGAAGCACGGAGAGGGCTAGCAACAGCCCCAGAACGAAGGAGACGACGGAAATGGGAGCGTTCCTAAGGGCATAGACAAGCACCGCGTCCACGAGGATGATCACCAGCATGACGCCGATGCCGATCCCGCCCCCCAGGAGGCGTTTGGGTTTCCACTCCAGCATACTATTCTTCCGGTCTCGCGCCGCCGCTTGGCTTCCGAATCTTTCTTCAGTGGCCCTGGTCAGGTATGGCCCCACCCAGTAGGCGAGCCGCGTTCTCCCCAAGGATCTTGGCCTTGGTCTCCTCGCTGATGGGCAAGGACCTGATAGCGTCGATGTTGGCCCTGATGCTGCGCAGCCCGGGCCAATCGGTGCCAAACACGATTCTGTCTGCGTTCTTCTCCAACTCCGGGAAATACTCCAGGAGCTTCTGCGGCGGCAGTCCAGCGATCTCCATGTACACATTGCGGTGCAGGCGGGCAAGGAAGAATGCCCTACGATACCAGAACCCACGACCGCTGTGAACCTGAATCACGGGCAAGTCCGGGAAATCCACAGCCACATCGTCGATCCATAAGGGATCGCCATACTTGAGGCGGGCGCCCGTGAAGATGGAGGACCCGGTGTGAATCATAACCGGGATCCGCAGTCCCTGAGCCTTGGCGTAGAGCGGATAGATCATGTTATCATTGGCGTAGAAGCCCTGGTACGTAGGATAAAGCTTTAGCCCCTTGAACCCCATCTCCAAGACGTACCGCTCCAGTTCCCGAGCGGGATTGGCCACCATGTAGGGGTTGATATTGCAGAAGGGGATCAAAGCGTCTTGGTCTTGGCAAAACTCAGCCACGGCCTCGTTACTGATCACGCCTGTGGTGATGGGACTGATCTCAGTGAGGACTACTCCGTAGTCGACGCCATTCTGGCGAAGCATCTCGACCAGAAGCTCAGGTGAGGTCATGAGTTGAGCCAGATGCTCCGTGTCCTCGCCGCTGTGGCTCTGCAGATACTCGGTTGTCCAGGGCCGGAGGTTCGAAGGCTCCATGATGTGCAGGTGCATGTCAATGACCGGCATACCTTGTCCATCCATCTTGAATTGTGATGTCTACACGGAGTGCAACACGTACTTGAACCACAACCTCTCCACCGCCAATCGGCTCTTGGGCCAGGCTCCGGTTGCCCGTTCGGGCCGCACGCCCCGGGCGATTACCTCCATATGGCTGCTGCGCAAGATGAGACTGGGCAGGACATTGAATATGGGCCGTCCAGGGAAAGAATAGAGGTCTATCCCTTGAGCCAGATAGGCTTGCCAGACCAAGGACGCGCAAGAGTAGCAATCAGTTTCTCTGTGGCCGAGGAACGCCTTTCGAAGAGTTGGGGAGTAAGGAAGCCCTACCTTCTGGAGTGCATATCTGGCTGCCGCCGCACGCTTCTCTGGGCTGCACTTCACCCGGAGAGCCACAATATCATGGTTTGCCCGGTAGATCCTATAGGGAACCCATTGCACAGTACCCCATCGTTGCTGGTCGATGTAGTCGCCTCGCGGGTCTCTGACGGCGTCAACGAGCCCGCGGTTGGCAACGATGCCAACATGAGACCAGAAAAGCAGATATCTGACCAGCCAGATGTCCGTGGGATTGGCCACCAGGAGGAGATCACCCGGCTCCAATAGACCGAAATCGAGGTCGTTCTCTGTCTCCACGCGAAGATCCACGGCCAGAAGTATACCACCTTTCACGGAACTGCAAAAGATATGACTAGCATGGTCCTAGCTTCAGGCTCGCCGCGCCGGAAGGAGCTTCTCAGTCTGCTGGGCGTCCCATTCAAGGCCGTCAGGCCCGCCGTGGGCGAAATGGCACTTCCCAAGGAAAAGCCAAGCCAGCAGGCAGTACGCCTCGCCCGCATGAAAGCTGAGGCTGTGGCCAGCGAAGAGCCAGCCAAGATCATCGTTGCTGCGGACACATTGGTGGTCCTGAGCGGCCAAGTGATGGGCAAGCCAGCTGACAAGACCCAAGCCTGGGCCATGCTCAAGGCTTTGCGCGGGCACGAGCACCAGGTCATCAGCGGCATTGCCGTCGTCGCTCCCTCCCGTCGGGCGATCGCCGTTCGGTCAACCGAAACGCGGGTATGGATGAGAGACTACAGCGACGACGAGATTGCCGACTACATCGCAAGGGGCGAGCCGTTTGACAAAGCCGGCGCCTACGCTATCCAGGATGCAGTATTCAACCCCGTGGCCAGAATCGAGGGTTGCTACACAAATGTAATGGGTATGCCGCTGTGTCATCTGTACGTCACGCACCTAGAGCTGGGATTCAAGCTGCCTGTTTCGCCCGTCCAAGCCTGCGGGGTGCTCACGGGTCGAAAGTGCCTCGCAGCAAGTCAGATCCTGGAGCAAGCCAGTCATTGACTTTGTCTCTCGTGCATGATAGAATTGCGCGTCGGAATCCCAGACGAGGATCATGACGCAAACAAGTGTGCATAAGGATCGTCTGCTAGAAGCGCTGCCCCGGCTTCGCGGCAAGAGCGTCTTGGTGCTCGGCGATGTCTTCCTCGATGAGTACATCGTGGGTCGAGCAACTAGACTCTCCCGCGAGGCACCGGTCCCGGTCCTGGAGTACGTTCGCCGCTTCCACGTACCTGGTGGCGCCGCCAATCCCGCTCAGAACATCAGCGCTCTCGGAAGTACAACGTACCAAGTTGGTGTTGTCGGCGAGGACGAAGCAGCACGCGCACTGGTGGAACTCCTGTGCCAGGCAGGAATCATCACCGATGGCTTGGTGAGCGACGCGACGCGCACCACAACCACCAAGACCCGGGTTGTGGCCGAGGGCACTCTGGTCTTTCCCCAGCACCTGGCGCGCATAGACCAGATCGAGCGTCGCCCTCTTGATGCTGGCGTCACCTCTCGCTTGGCCACTCATCTGCAGGAGATAGCCCCGCGCGTCGATGCACTGTTGGTCTCGGACTACAAGACGGGCGTCGTGAACGAGGACACCATCGCCGCCACCCTGAGGCTGTCCCGAGATCACGGCAAGCTCCTCACCGTCGATTCCCAGGGAGACCTGCACAAGTTCAAGGGTTTCGACTTGGTGAAGTGCAACCGCCGAGAGGCCGAAGCCGTGCTGGGGCGGGAGTTGCGGGCCGACGCTGACTTTGAGCAAGCAGGAGAGCGTCTGCTGGCCGATCTGGGCTCATCGGCCATCGTCGTCACCCGCGGTGACGAAGGCATGTCTTTGATCACTTCCCACGAAGGAAGCCTTCACATCCCCGCCGCCAACCGAAGCGAGGTGTTCGACGTCACCGGCGCTGGGGATACCGTGATCGCGCTTCTTACCCTAGGCCTGGCCGCTGGTCTGGGCACCGAGGTGGGCGCGCGCCTGGCCAACTACGCAGCGGGGCTGACGGTCAGGAAGTTGGGCAATGCTGTTCCCACCCACGAGGAGCTGGCCTGGGCTATAGAGCACTGGACGGAGGCCGAGCTTTGAACCTGCAAGGCATGTATGGTACCATCCGTCGAGTGCTTGCATTCCGAGAAGGAGTTCATCCAAACAGGAGGTAATGTGTGGGAAGAGTAGCGATCATAGGAGTCGGACAGAGTGCTTTCGTCCGCGGATACCCCGGTTCCATCCGGGAACTGGCCTACGAGGGGTTCAAGGAGGCCATGGAGGATGCGAAGATATCGAACGAGGAGATCGACGCATCCATAATTTGTTCTGCACCCGAATATGACAAGCAAAGGTCTCCCGCAGGGGTGATCGCCGAGTACCTGCGCCTCACACCCCAACCAACCATGTATCTGGAGAGCCTTTGCTCTTCCAGCAGCATGGGCGTGCGGGCTGCGTACTCGCTCATCGAGTCAGATCTCCACGACGTCGTTTGTGTGCTGGGCTTCCAGAAGATGTCCGAGATCACCTCTGCCGAATCCCAAGAGAGGATGGGCAGGGGCGCCGACATCCAGTGGGAGTCGCCCTTCGGCACTATGATGCCAGCCTACTATGCCATGTATGCCAGGGCACACATGGACAAGTACGGCACCACCGAGGAAGACCTGGCCCTGATCAGGATCAAGGCTGCCACTTACGGGCAGATGAACGAGAAGGCCGTCTACAGAAAGCCGGTGACTATGGAGCAAATCTTCGATCCGGAGAGACCTCCGGTGGCCACACCCTTGAAGGTCTTCGACTGCTGCGCCAACGCCGACGGTTCTTCATGCATCATCCTGGCCAGCGAGAAGAAGGCCCAGGCTCTGAGCGAAAAGCCGGTGTGGATCCTGGGTTTGGGAGCTGCATCAGACACGGTGAACACGGCTGGACGGGACCTCTTCACTGGGCTGAAAGTCGCCATCGAGGCGGGAAGACAAGCCTACGAAATGGCAGGGATCGGCCCAGGGGACATCGATGTGGCGGAGGTCCACGACTGCTTCACCATCGCTGAGATGATGGCCTACGAGAATCTGGGTTTCGCCGAACCGGGAGAGGGAAAAGAACTCATCAAAGCCAAGGAGACCTACAAAGAGGGCAAGATCCCAGTGAACGTGGACGGAGGCCTGCTGTCCAAGGGGCACCCCATTGGGGCCACTGGTGGTTCACAGATCAGGACCATCGCGTTGCAGCTCAGGGGGGAAGCAGGGCCCATGCAGGTTGAGGATCCGGAGATCGGACTGGTGCACAACATTGGTGGCGTCGGTCTCTATGGCAACGTCACCATCCTCGGGAGGTCATAGGATGGCTGAGAAGAAGAAAAAGAAGAAGGAAGTTGATGATCGCTTCCAGAAGTTCGGCACCGTTAGCTTCACCTCCATATCCAAGGTGAACGATTTCGTAAGCTACTTGGAGCAGGGTCGGGTCATGGGCACCAAGTGCAGGAAGTGCGGGACCGTGCATTTTCCTCCCGTGGCCGACTGCGCCGAGTGTCTATCCAGCGACATCGAATGGTTCGAGGTCAGCGGACCCGGGAAACTGGTGAGTTGGAGCAAGTTGTCCTATGCGCCCGTGGGCTTCGAGGAAGACCTGCCCTACTCCATCGCCATTCTCGACTATGGGGACTACAAGGTCTTCGGCCGCATCGCCAAGGACATCCCTGATGAAGAGTTGGCCATCGGGATGGCGATGAAGACCGAGCCCATCACGCTGCCCAATGGGCAGCTTAGCTATACGTTCACCAAGCCGTGAGGGCAACCTCAGTCGATCACGAAAGGCCGGGGCGGCTTCGCCGCGGCCTCTTTTTTTTCTGTCCCCTCTCGCGCAGTGCGTTGCAAGACTGCGCGCAGCTCCCAGCGGAACCGGAACGCTCTCATCCGCTTCGAACAAGCGGCGGATCCTGGCGCCGAGCGGGTGAGTGTGATCCTAGGCCAGAACGCGGCCGTCAGCACGGTACTCGAGTGGTCCCAGGCAGCCTCTCTGGCCCGGGAAGCCCTGGAGGCGGCCCCTGACCATGCGCGGCTCTACAACGACTTGGGCGGGATCGCCAGGGAAATGGGCGACCCAGAGGCCGTTCACCAGTACTTCGAGCAGGCCGCCAGCCTGGCCCCTGATTGGGACCCGCCTCGTCAGAACCTGGCGGATCTACAATCTTGGCAGTAGACTGGGCGCCCTGGGGCCGGTCCGCTGGCCCGCGACCGCATCGTGAGAGGCCTGAGAGGTACGAGCAGTGCACAGCAAGGTACGAAGAGGCTGGCAGTGCCAGCCTCTTCGTTTCTTTCCGGGTCGCACCACCCGGGCGCTACACTGGCAACAGGCTCAAGACCCACTCCACCAGCTGCGTCAGGAAATCCCACGGGGTCAGGGCCGAGTCGGGAGAAGGGGGCTCGACGGGGATATCAACGGGCGGGAAGTCGCCCTCAGACACCTGGTAAGCGATTCCGTCCAGCACCACAATAACCTCCTGGCCTACGGAGAAGTAGTACCCCCACTCGGGGTGGGCCGCCATCAAGGCAAAGTAGTCATCGCTGCCGAATCCTACCTTCACGGTGTCCATGGAGCTGTCGTAGGTGGTGTCGGTCCAAATCCCATCACGGAGAATGAATACCTTGTCTCTGGCGTACTTGATCTGCTCCGTGCTGCCGTGCACCTTGTCGGACGAACGGAGCGCCTCCCGGTTCTCAGCATCCTGCACCGCTCCGGCACCGACCGCCGGCGCGGGCACAGCCGTCGCTTGGTACCACATTCCGTCAGCCGCTTCCTCCCGTCCCTCGGGAGTGAAGATGTCCTGCTCTTCCTCAACAAGGAACGAGGTGTACGGCGTCATGATCCCGTACCGCACGCTCAGGTCCACGATCTCATCGATCAACTCCCGTCCCTCACCATGCAGCCTAATTTCGTTGAGCAGATAACCTATCTTGCGCGTGGCCCATAGCCGGGGGATGAACTCCTCACCACCTCTGTCTTCGAAGCGCAGGTTCTCGTACACGAATCGCTGCTCCTCCCCGTTCACCTCGCCGCTCAGGATGATGTCCGTTCTGCCACCTTCCTGATACCGACCGACCATCACCAATTGCGTCCCTGCAAACAGGTCGGGCAACGGATAAGGATAGGTATCTTCAACCCGCAAATCTCCGAATTCCAACTCTACGTCAGCCAACAATGGCATGCTCACCTTGGCATAGAAGGTGGACACCTCCTCCTCGATGTTCTCGTGCGGCCGCACGTAAGAACTCGCCCCCCGGTTGTCCTGAGCAATGGTGTCTAGTAGGAAGGTATTCACATCATCCCCTAGACCAAAGGCGAAGATCCTCACGTTCTCCAACGCCTGACGGCTCACGTTGGCGATGATCCTGTCAGTATCAGTAACGCCCTCCGTAGGCAAGCCATCGGTCAAGAAGATGATGATCTGAGGACGCTCGCCGTCAGCCATGGTCAGCGCCTCAGCCAGGGCGAGGTCTATGTTCGTCCCACCGACTGCGCGCAGATCATCAATGAACCTCCAAGCCTCATCGCCTTCGGCCGCGGGCTGGACCTGCCTGGCATACGTCCTCACACCTGTGCTGAAAGCGACAATGTTGAACCGGTCCTCGGGGTTGAGATGGTCGAGGATGAACTCCAGAGCATCCTTGGCCTGAGCTATCTTCTCCCCTTCCATGCTTCCAGACGTATCGAGCACGAAGATCACGTCCTTGGCCACCACGTCGCTCTCATCCACCTCGAACTTGGGCGCGACCAGCAACAGGAAGAAGCCGTCCTCCCCACGCTCCCGATAGGTGAGCAGGTTCAGCCCGATGTCTTCATCGGACACGGTGTAGTACAGCTCGAAGTCCCGATCGGGAAGCACGTTAGCCGCCTCATAGCTGACGTTCACCGCGTGCTCATCTATGCGATCTATGGCAACGTCGTGGCTGGGGCTATAGATGGCCCTTATCGGCTGTGCGGACTCAACTCGCACCGTGATGACCACCTCTTCCAGTGGTCGTGCGGAGAACCGCTCGGTGTCGAGCGGATAGACATACTTGACCAGCCCCGCTTCGTTTTTCAGAACCTGGCTGTAGGCCAGTTCCACTCGCCGCTCATCGCCCGGCTCTATGGGGAAGATGCTGGCCTTGAACGTGTCGCGCCCTACGTATTCTAGAAGGGCAGGATCGAGGCGGCGGCGCACAATGTCCTCGTATATCCTGCGTGCCTCATCACGAGGCAGTATCTCCCCTTCCCACCTCTCACCATCCACGTACATCGCGAATTCGGAGATGGCGGCTTCCTCAGGCAAGGGGAAGATGTAGATACCCTCCAGATCGTAGTGCGTGTCATTGAGGAAGATCTGATCTACCTCGGTGGTCGCCACCTGGTCGCTGATATCCACTTCGACCCGGTGATACTTGACGACCAGATTGGGCGCTTCAGCAGGCGGCACGCCAGGCGGCGGCTCCACGATCACCACCCCATCTGCATAAGCGACTCCACTGCTGGAGATCAGCAGCCCCACTAGGGTCAGCCCCACAAGCAACATCCTTGATTTCATCTCTCCCCTCCTGTCAATCTGCATTGCCTCTCGTGGATGCCGTCTTGTCCTCTTGACTAGAAGACGCTGAAGAAGGGCCTAAGGTTCCCCATTTACTGGCTGAAAGCGGAGGTGTGCGCGGCCAGGCGCCATCCACCTATTAGGAAAATAGTACCATTGTCAAAGGGGATTAAACCTGATATGATAAGCATAAGGGATGATTGTGTCAGCAACAAGAAGTCAAACCCTCCCAGCTCGACATAGCAGCCGGGAGCGCGTCGGCGCTCTACTGCCTCTCCTCGAGGTCAGTGAGACGCTGCTGTCCGAAGTGGAAATCGAGAAGCTCTACGACCTCATCCTGGAGGTTGTTAAGCGAGAGACTGGCGCCGATGTGGTTTCCCTCATGCTACTCGATAAGAAAGTGCGAGAGTTGCGCGTTGAGGCTGCAGTAGGACTCCCCGAAGGCATAATTGGTTCGGCCACGACCAAGATTGGCGAAGGCATTGCTGGCTGGGTGATGGACAAAGGACAGGCCCTCCTGCTGACGGATGGCGTTTCAGTCGAGACCAGCGTACGCGAAGCCATGCACCGCGATGAAGTGGCCTCCGCCATCTGCGCTCCGCTGAAGATCAAGGGGCGAGCCATTGGCGTGCTGAACGCCAGCAAGGCCACTCCTGAATCCCCGTTCAGCAATCCAGATCTTGAGCTCCTCTCCGTCCTGGCTAGTCAGGTGGCCATCGCCATCGAGAACTCGCGGATCCACGAGGCCACCAGGGGTAGAACCAGCCAGCTGGCTGCCTTGAACGACCTTGGTCGCCTGGTGACCTCTACGCTCGACCTTGACGAGGTACTCCGCCTTGCGATGCAGGGAATCAACGAGATCATCAAGGCCGAAGCTGGCTCGCTACTGCTGCTGGACGAGACGACGAATCACCTCGTTTTCCGAATGAGTCTCCATGGCGAAGTGCGACAAACCGCTCCGCTGAAGCTCCAGATTGGACAAGGGATCGCAGGTTGGGTAGTCAAGCAGGGGGAACCTGTCCTGGTTCGGGACGTGAGTAGTGATCCCCGCTACTTTCGAGAGGCGAGCGAGAAATTCGGCCTCGAGTGCCGCTCTATCCTGTGCGTGCCCATAGTGATCAGAGAGCACGTTATTGGAGCTGTCGAGCTCATCAACAAGCTCCTCGGCGAATTCACTGACGAAGACCTAGAACTCTTGAGTTCCATGGCGGCGACGATTGGCATCGCGCTGGAAAACGCTCGCCTCTATACCGAACTTGCCGAGTTCACCCGCGAGCTAGAGAAATCGCAGGCCCAGCTCGTAAGGGCGGAAAAGCTGGCAGCTGGCGGCAGGATTGCGGCTTCCCTGGCTCATGAGATCAACAATCCCTTGCAGGCAATCCACAACTGCCTTCACCTGGTCACTCGGAAGCCCTCGCTGGAAGACAGCAAACGGCAGGACTACCTCTCCATGGCGCAAGAGGAGGTAGATCGACTTATCGATTTGGTGCAACGCATGCTGGACTTCTATCGGCCCTCCAAGGAGAGCCCGGGACCCGTGGATATCGAAGCCACTCTCGACGATGTCCTGTCCTTGGCGGGCAAGAGAATCCAGCACGCCGGGGTTCAAGTGCATCGAAACCCCAAGTCGCGGTTGCCGCCGGTGACAGGTGTCAGTAATCTTCTCAAGCAGGTGTTTCTCAATATCACCATCAACGCCGTCGAAGCCATGCCTGGCGGAGGTGAACTCCACATAGACACATCATGGGACGACAGGCGTGCCGAAGCGAGCGTGAGCTTCACTGATACCGGAGAGGGTATCCCCGTCTCGGAACTGGCCAGGATCTTCGACCCTTTCCATACTACCAAGGCTGGGGGCACCGGCCTTGGGCTGTCCATCAGCCACGGTATCATCGAAAGACATGGCGGGAGGATAGACGTCAGGAGCGAGGTGGGCAAGGGTTCAACCTTCACCGTACGCTTGCCAGCCGAGCCTAAGGGCGTCGTCTGACCCGTGGCTGAGATATGACAGACTACACAAATACCACATTTGCTACTAGGAGTTTTGGCCCATTGACACATCCTCGAAAATGTGATATACTTTGGCTTGCAAGCCCTCGATCTTTGCGCAAGCCCGTGGACTGTCCTATGAGGGGAGCGATGACCTGACTGGCCAGCTTCTGCCGGATTGGAGACAGAGGGGCTGGTCTTCTTTGTGGTTCCTCCAACTCGCGAGATAAGTGTATGGCTCGGAAAAGGGTCTCTTCCCTTTCAGGTGAGTATCTAGAAGCCATTACCAGGAGATTGAGAGAGCTTCTCGTCGAGGCCGACGCTATGGCCGTCGTCATGGTCGACACGATGGGGCAGATCATCGCTGCGGCTGGAGGCGCCGAAGACCTGGATGTGACCACGATTGTCTCCCTGCTGGCCGCCAGCTTTGCCACGACGTCGGAGATGTCTCGTCGCCTCCAGGAGGCCCGTAGGACCTTCAATCTTACTTATCACGAAGGCGAACGGTACGACATATACGCATCAAACATCGGCAGTGCTCTCTTTCTGGTGCTGATTTTCGACAGGGAAATGTATGCACCAAAGATAGGCATGGTCTGGCTGTACATCAAGAGAAGCATCCAGGACCTGTTGCGCATCGTCGCCGAGACCAGAACCACTAGGCCCAGGGAGGCCCTCGCCTCTGACTTCGCTACTTCTCTGCGGAAGGAGCTGGACAGCATCTTCCAGGAAAGGCAGCCACCGTCGCTCCAGGATAGCCAACCGGAAGAAGCAGATATGATGGACCTCATCCGCTGGCGTAAGGAAAGCCAGCAAGAGCCCAAGGAAAGGAAGACGTAAGTGCCTGTGGAAGGAAGCCTCAAAGAGCTCAGCCTAGCGAACATCATCCAGCTCAACTGCACCGAGATGAGCACCGCCACAGTGTCTCTGAGGTGCGAGGACAAGGCAGGCATCATCTGTTTCGCAGAGGGAGCCATCGTGCACGCTGCGGTGGGCGATCTTGTGGGTGAGGAAGCTGTGTACGAACTCCTGAGTTGGCCAGATGGTTCTTTCATTGTGGAGACAGGTACGCCACCCCCGCAGAGAACCATCTCCGCCAGCTGGAACAGTCTCCTCCTAGAGGGAATACGACGCATCGACGAAAGGGGAGAGCCCATAGAGGAAACGGTCGGGTTTCTACCAGCCGTGGAGCGCCCGGAAAGGGCGGATGACATGCTCACCTTGGCTCACGGCCTCAGGAAGATAGCTGGGGTAGAGGGATCGGTCATCATCTCCCGGGATGGCATCGTTTTCGCCAGTGACATGGAGGGCAACCCCGAAAAGGAGGGCGCCGTAGCGGTCTTCGTGGGTAATGCGGCCGACGAACTGGGCGCAGCCATGAGTCTCACACCTTTTGACTGGGGGGTGGTGACCATGGGAAAAGACAGGATGCTGATCCTGGAACGGCCAACCTTTTTCGTGGGTCTACTGCTGAACGAGAAGGCATCACCAGCCTTGGTGAGCGCTGAAGCTGACAAGGTCTTGGGCTAGTTCCTTGGAGGAGATCATGGAGAGGGTACTGCAGGACATCAATGCTGTTGTCGGTGTAACAGGCTCTTTCGTCTGCAACAGTGAGGGGACGCTGGTAGCTCGTGGCCTGCCATCCGTCTTCGACGAAGGCTCGTTCTTGCCAGCTGCCCGCACCATACTGCAGACCATCGAGGGATTGGAGACCACACGGCGGCGCAGAGTCCACGAGCTGGATCTGGTGTTCGGAGAAGGAAGGATGGTGGTCAAGCACTTGCGTGTTGGCTGCCTGTACATCCTCTGCGTGCGCACCATCAATGTCCCTCTTCTGAACCTCACCGCCAATGTGGCCGCCCGGAAGCTCACTGAGATGTTGAAGGAAAGAGAGCCCACTCCTCCCAGCGTTCCTGCTCGTCCCGCTGAAGCTGAAGCTGAGGAAGCTGTGGTGGTCGAGGAACTCCCGGCAGGCGCGGCTGATCTGCTCCTCACTCGCGGCCGCCAGGCCGTCGTTGCCGCAGAAGAGCAGGGGGTACACTTGCGCCTCTTGGGAGGCATAGCCGTCAAGGCGGTCTGCCCCAGTGCCGCCGACATTACCTTGCCGCCTGATGGTCTTGATCTGGATTTGGCGGTCTACGGCAGACAGCGGCGGGAGTTGGACGAGGTGCTGGAAGGCGTCGGGTACGAGCCTCACCGCCGGTTCAACGCACTGCACGGACACAGACGCCTGAAATACTCAGAGTCCGAGCAAGGGCTCACCTTGGACGTCTTTGTCGATACCTTTCACATGTGCCATCAACTGCCTTTCGCAGATCGCCTTGAGTTGCATAATGAAAC
Source organism: uncultured Anaerolineales bacterium (assembly GCA_964347945.1). Taxonomy (GTDB): domain Bacteria; phylum Chloroflexota; class Anaerolineae; order UBA7937; family B3-Chlor; genus CAYGAW01. The sequence goes on along the minus strand of CAYGAW010000169.1, from coordinate 8,635 downwards.
CTTGCCGCTGGCGGACTTGCTCCTCTCGAAACTCCAGATAGTACAGATGGGGGAGAAGGACTTGAGAGACATCTATGCAATCCTGTACGACTACGAATTGGGCACGGGTACCGAGGCGGACAAGGTGGATACCGATTTCATCTCCTCCATCTGTGGCGATGATTGGGGTTGGTACAAGACCGTTACTCTGAACATCGAGAAAAGCATTGACCTAGCACATGACTTGCTGCCAGACCAGCAGGCGGAAGTCTATGTCTCAAGGGCAGGCGAGTTGAGGGAGATCGTAGAATCTGCGCCAAAGTCGCTGCGCTGGCAGGCCAGGTCCAGGATCGGAGAGGCCAGACGTTGGTACGATCTGCCCGAAGAGTGATGATCTGCTGATGAGGAGTATGCAACATGGAGACTCTGGTCCCTCCTCGCGAGCCATTAGTCAAGATAGAGAATTCTCTGGAGCGTCTCCTCGGTAGGAGCCGAGCCATCTGCGTCCTACTGGCGGACGTCACCGGACAGCTTATCAGCGCGAAAGGCAAGGACGACGGGGTGGATACCTCAGCTCTCGCCGCGCTGACCGCCAGCAACGTGGCTGCCACAGCGGAGATAGCCAGACAACTGGGCGAACCAGCGCCTTTCTCCTACCTCTTCCATGAGGGACAAAGACGTCACATCTACATCTCATCCGTGGGGCAGACTTTCTTGCTTGTGATCATCTTCGACGAGATGACGCAGATTGGCTTGGTGCGCATTTTCGCCAGACTGGCGGTCAACGAACTCCGCGAAGTGGCCTCCGAGTTGGAGCCTTGGCTTGAGAGAGCCAGCGGTGTTGTAGATCGGGAGTTCCGAGGGGCATTGGCTGAGGGGCTAGACCAGGCCTTCATAGAATAGGGAGGAATCACCGCATTTTTCACAGGGAGCGAGATGTTTGTCAACTGGAAAATGCGCGAGATCAACCTCAAGATTGTGTACTATGGCCCTGCCCTCAGCGGCAAGACAACCAATCTGGAACACGTCCACGCGCGACTCGATCCCCGGCTGAGGGGAGAACTCATATGTCTCAAAACCAGGGCTGATCGTACTCTGTACTTCGATTTCATGCAGCTAGAATTGGGGCAGATTCGGGGCCTCAAGCCCAAGTTCAATCTCTACACTGTACCGGGTCAGCCCTGCTACGTGGCCAGCCGCAGACTTGTGCTGCAGGGCGCGGACGGGGTGGTCTACGTGGCTGATTCACAACTCAACCGGCTCAAGGCCAATATCGAGACCATGCGCAGCCTTGAGGAAAACCTTCGGGTTCTGGGGGTGAATCCCCGCGACTTTCCCCTGGTACTGCAATACAACAAGCGCGACCTGCCAAGTATAGCCCCAGTTGCACTCCTGCAAATGCAGCTGGCCCGCGATGGCGTCCCTCAGTTCCAGTCCGTGGCCACTGAGGGGGTTGGTGTGATAGAGACCTTGAAGGCAGCGATCAACCTGGTAGTATCCAGGATCTAGACAGATGGCGGAAGTATCTCTCGAAGAAGCTTTGGAGCGAATAATCGAAGAAGGCGACTTCGAGGCTTCGGTGCTCGCGAGCAGCGACGGCCTACCAATCGCCACGGTGCCGTCCGACTATGACACCGACACGACTGCGGCGATGGTCGCCCTACTGAGACGTGTGGCGCGGGAGACACGGGAGCATGTCGGAATGGCTCCGCTGGACGAGGTCTCAGTGAGGTCCAGCGACCACATAAGACTGGTTTGCCGATGTTTCAGCATGAGCGGCGAAGATTTCATCCTGGCCGTTGTGGTGCCCCGCCACCGGCGATACTATAGACAGCTGACCAACCGAGCCATCAAGGAGCTCAAACTGGCCTGGCAGTCTATGATCGAACGATGATCCCTACGGACTGAGATCTGCTCCACCTCCTGTCTCCCGTCGGATTGACCTCCCAATGGCCTCCACAATCTCGGCCAGCCCGTTGGACAGGGCTCACAGCGAAGGCACGGTCCGCATCGTTGGGCCTCGCCGAGGGACTGTCGAGGCAGCCTCACAGGTCCTTCATCGCGGGTCGAGGTGATTATCCTGACGCCACTACTCATGGAAACAGAGCTAGGCCTCCACAATCTCAAAGACACATGCGTCGGCTCCCGTCGCTCTGCACTCAGTCTCAGTCACTTTGTGCTTCTTCCCCGTGGCCTACTCGCCGAGGGCCATCAGCATTCCACACTCACAGAAGCATGTAGGCTCATCACTCTGATACCCCTCACACGAGGGGCAGCCGTAGTAGTGGAGGGTGATCCTATCCTTTTGAAAGTCGAGTTTCGGCGGTACGCCAGTAATCCTACCAATCTGCATCGCCGACATCCTGAACACAGCCTGTGTTTTCAGGCGCCCCGGCATGAATCTCATGGCTGAGGAGAAAAGGCCAGGAAGACCTTCAACGGCCCTGCGGAGGGTCGCTTCTCCCACGTAGATGAGCAGGACTCGAGAACCCCTGATACCAAAGTACTCCAGCAGGCCTGTGCAAATGGCCTGGTCATGGGCGGCAGGAACAAACACCTTATCATCCATCGGCGGCGGATACTCTACGTATTGCTCCAGATTGGCCTACCGAAGAATCAGGTTTCTTCCCTTGACACCTGCGACCTCCTGTATGCCATCAATCACACCCCGCACCACACCCGCCTGTACCTTCCTCTCCTCTGCCATCAAGACTGCCTCCGTCTCTGCTCCTCCTGTACTGTTGCAGACGCTGGTGGTCCCCTCCGCAAGAGAGGCACTGTCGCTTGACGCTTGCAGTGCCTCCCCGCCCCTGTGTCGGGCCTTGCCAATCTCACCCTGCCTATACGAATGCTGATCCTATGTCTCACCCCGCAGAGTACATCAAAGCGGTGATCCCCGGGGTCCACTCTCTTGATCTCCCCCTCTTATCCGACCATCGCCTCCTTGACTGATTCGGCTGTGCGACCCATTTGCAAGAAGATCAGCCCAAGTTTGGCGTCCTTGCTGGCGATTGCTGCCAACACCGCTTCTGCACCTGCCGAAGTGACGATCGTATACCCGTCTGCGCCCTCCACGAACACGCGCTCCAGACCACCGTGCTCGAATTCGTTGGCCGTTTGCTCGCCCAGGGCCAGCATGGCTGCGGACATCGCCGACACTCGCCGCTCCTCCACGCTGCCCGGCAACTCCGAGGCGATGGCAAAGCCGTCAACGCTCACCACGGCAGAGCCCATCACCCCTGGCGCTGCTCCTTGGAAACCTCTCAGCACTGCGGTCAATTCCTTGCCTAGATCCTTCGCAGCCATCGCACTGCCCCCTTTCAATAGGCCATCGCTTCGATTTCATCTCATACTAGTGCTGATCCACAGCACGGACATCATGTGAGAGAAGAGCCTGGACCTTACGATTCCTCTCTGTCTGCACAGGGATGAACCTCTCAAGAGCCTGCCACAGATTCATCCAGCGTTCCCGTGACGCTCAATGGGGAATGCACTGCTCGCCGCCTTCGATCCGGCCACGGGTGATGATCACACGAATCTTGAGCGTTGCTCATCGCAGGCTCACACCGAGCAGTCTCGCGTAGACTCCCTAGGGCAACCTATTCAGAGTTGGACAACCTCATATACGCACGCTTCAGCGCCCATCGCTGCACAGTCGATCTCTGTGACCTTGTGCGTCTTCCCTGTGGCCCACTCCACAATGGCCTTCAGGATCCCAATGTCGTAGAAACAAATGGGATCCTCGCTCTCATATCCCTCGCAAAAAGGGCAGTTGTAATAGTGGTAGACAATCTTGCCCTTCTGAAACTCGATTTTCGGCGGTATGCCAGTAATCCTTTCCGTTGCCATAGCCGCCATTTTCAGCGCTGCTCGCCTTCTCAGCCCGCCGGGGAGAAATCTCATGGCCGGAGCAAATGCGCGGGGAAGGGCCTCGAAAGACTTATAGATTGTGGCTTCCCCTGCGTAGATGAGTAATACCCGAGAACCTTTGCCGAAGACCTCCCTTAGGGCCCTGCAGATAGCCCGGTAGTGGTCGTTTGGAATGAAGGTCTCCTCATCAATAGGTGGTGGGTTCTCCACGTACTCTTCCAGATCAGCATGGCGGAGGACCAAGTTCCTCCCCTTGACCCCTGCGACGTCCTCGATGGCATCAATCATAGTCCGCACCGCGCCGGCCTGAATCACTCTCTCCTCTGACATCGGTACTTCCCCCTTTCTGGTGAGGTTGACAAAGTGCCGTGGACCCAAGGCCTCGAGCCGAGGCTACGCGGAGCCAGAGCCGTCCGACATCGCACCCTCCTCTAGATAGCTCTCGCGCCAGGCCCTCGACTGGCCCAATGGCGAAGGTGGTCTCTCTACCCACGCCTCCGACGGCTTCGATTGTGCGAACCGGCACGCCAGTATCCAGTCGGTACGTCTGGTTCCTGCAGTCTTCTCGCTGACACGTACCTCTTGCCCGCGACCTTGCGGACTGCTCGGACAGCGCGGAGGCACTGCCGATCCAGACGACAGTGCCTCCGTCCTCGGACATTGGTAGGTGGCATTCTGACGCTTTTCTCGTCAGCTTTGCCACGATAGGCTTCGGAGCTTCAGTTGGTGCTCTTACTTGCTAAGACCGAGTCGCACTGACTCAGTCGATGCTCCATCAACTCCTTGACAGGTCTCATGATCTCGACGTAGTTGGCCCCCTCTGCAATCGCTTCCCCGATTGCATCAGCCAGCTCTGTGTCTCCAAGGACCTCGGCCACCCATTTCCGTAGAGCGTCGGGATGTATGTACGCTACCGATGCTCTTGGCCCTGCTGCCACCAAGTCTTCGAACTCATCAATACGCAGGAAGTTGACAGCCTGTCGAAACCCGTAGATCGAGTGCTCGAGGCTTCCACGCATGGGCGTCAAGTTTGCCGCCCGGAGGCGCTCCTCGAAGCTGACGTCGCCCAATAGTCTGATAGCCAGTTCCTTGGATGGCTCTGACAGCGTCACAGGATTCCCCCCTACTCCGCTCCTAGTTTGCCGTGGGCCTCCAGCTCATCTGCAACGTACCCCAGGCCCAGTCCTTCCAAAGCGCTCCTGGTCGGCCAGCCTGTGGCGGGGTCCCATCCCTCAAGCTGGTAGTACGTCGTTTTCCACTGCTCCACGCCGTCCCGGTCCAGCGATCTACCCCACACGTTCTTGTAATCCCATTGTCCGTTCTCGTACACAGGCAAGACGTAGGGTATCTCGTAGGTCGAGAATCCAGGCCCGGATGGGACGTCGTATGTGTAATCCGCAAATACCTCTTGATCTCTATGCCTGCCCTGCAGGACCCATAGCGCTCTGTCCAGGTTCCAGATCTTCCTTCCGGCCTCCATACCATCTTCGAAGGTCAGATTCTGCCCAGTGACAGCATTGAAGAACCTGGGTTCCGCTTGAGGCGTCAGCCCTCTGAAGTTGGGACCGTAGTAGTTGAAAAAGTCGGCATAGGCCCAGTCGCAGTACAGGACAGACTGCTTCCAGAATCTCGTATAGTGTCTATGCCAGGCTACCAGCTTGGCCATGTGCTCTGAGTAGATACCGGCATCACTGTAGTCTGCCATGAGGGGGTCGGAGTATGGAAGGCATGCGTCGGCAATGATCTGCGCAAGCTCTGCCGCGGAGACGGGTGCCGGGATACCATACATAGCACACATGGAGGGTACCCAATAGCACGGCCAGTCGAAGTCGTGTTCGTTGCAGTCCCTATCGCCGAGGATCGAGCCGTATCCCCATTCGACTTCGGTTCTCGCATCGTAGTGATGCGAGTATCCCCAGTACTGAAGGGGAAGTACGCCGGTAGCGAGATCCTGTTCCAGCCTGCCCCACGCCTCGGCTGCCCTGGCACATCCCTCCGCAAGGTCCGCTCCTATCCCTTGCCGATAAATGATCTTCTCAACCAGTTGTTCGGCAAAGTCCAGTTCCCCTAGCAGGTGAAACGGCAGGTCGGTGTCGATTTCCAGCCCAGGCCCCGCAATGCCCATCTGGTACAAGTTGAGAAGCCAGAGGGTCGCGGCCGCTACCTCAAAGACGTTGATGCCCTGTGCCTGTATCAGGTCGGCCGACTGCATGGTGACATCTGTCATTTGCCCATGAGCCATCTGGTCATAGGGAGCATAGTAGCCCACGTCAAAGCACATAGACTCGTTTCCATGACTGGTCTCCGTTCTGACCCTACAGCACCTGTGGCAGGCGAGACAACCCTGAGACCTGACGGCCATACCAGTCTGCGCCCCATACTGCGCTCCACCCGTGGCTCCTCCGAAGGCTGAGAGGGACAAGAAGGGGGGCAGCGGGTTGTTCGGATCCCATCCGTACCCCTTGGCCCATATCCTGGCTTCCATCAGTTCGTTGGGGTCCGCGACTTGCACAGCGTCCTCTCCCACAACGCTGATGGCCTTCAGGTTCTTTGAACCCCACACTCCGCCAAAGCCGCCCTGCCCCGCGCCACTGCCGGCGTCGTGTATCAATGAGCCCAATCTGGTTTGGTTCTCCCCCGCTGCGCCAATCGTCAGTACAGCAGGCTTCTGTTTGCCGAACACGTGGCCGCTTCCGTCACCTCCGTACCCGACTTGCTCCCAGATCTCCACCTGTGTCTGGTAGGTGTCCTTGCCCCACAGCCAGGCAGCATCTTTTATCCGCGGAGTTCCATCTCTGATATCAATCCAGACTGGGCTGCTTGCCTTCCCTTCGATCACTATCCCATCCCAGCCCGCATACTTCAGCATGCCGGCGAATCTCCCGCCGAAGTTGCTTCTCGTGAACCACCCTATAGGATATGACTGTACGCCGATGCCCTGCACCTCCGTCCTTCCCGCCACAGCTGGAACCAGGGTGCCGGAAAGCGGCGAGGTCATGATGGTGATGACATTCCTGGGGTCAAACCCATCAGTAAGGGTCTTGTCAGGAATCAAGTCCCAGAAGATCGCCGAACCGATCCCATGTCCCCCACCCCATTGTGCGTAGTCCGCCGTGTCTATGGTTGTGAGCTCACTTGTCGTCAGATTGACTCTCAAGATCCTGCCTATGTAGCCCGCCATCTCTCAACCTCCTCACTGGCTCTAGCGTCCCTGCCTATGCAGGCACGAACTGCACTGCACGCATGGGACACACCTCCACGCATGCCTGCTTTCCACCCGGCCCGCCCTGCTCGTTCCAGTACGGGGTATCCTCACACAGGTCGCATCTCCCGCGAACCTGCGATGCGATATCGTCTGGGTATGCTTGGAAGGACTCTTGAGCTATGCGGATATTGGCACGGCTAAGATCCTCTACCCCACTATGCCCCAAGGAGCAGGCCAGCATACAACTCATGCACCCTGCACACTGAAGCGTGTCCACGACGACGGAGCCTTCGCTGCCCGCAAAGGCCACCACACCGTCACCCAGGTGCACGACTCTGGTCAAGGCGTCGCCAAGTCCTACCGCTACAGCTACGGCGGCGCCTGCCTTTAGGAACTCCCGACGTGACACTCTCGACTTCACGCCCTCGCGTACCTCGTTTTCCTGATTGCTCATGGCTGTATCTCTCCTTTCGCTCCTACACTCTTGAATGACTCACACTCCTCCCAAATAAAGACGGACACCACGCCTACCCCACCGGCAGGCGAGTGCCCGTTCCCGCTCCAACAGGCGCTTCAACGCCTACGTACCCTACAGCGGATTCAGAGCCTGTCCTCGTCGATGGCGAGACCAACGATGGAGACAACAGGCGTCCGACTTCGTCTGTCGATGCCATGTGTCCTCCGCTGACCCCTCACTACACCGTAGCCAGAGTGCCCATTCACCATCAATCATACTTGCACAATTGGTGTTGTGTCAATAGTACTTTGTACCCAGCTCCGGAAGGACCCTCTCCGTCGCAGACATAGGATGTGAAAAGGGCCCACCTGTGAATGAAATCCCATATCCCCCCACGGCGGGACCCGAGCGGCAGACAGCGAAGCTTGTCGCGAGATCCAGTGATGATCCCGGCTTCGCTCCAGACGACGGACGCCTAGCGTCTCATCGTTTCTTTCACCGACTCGGCCGTGTAACCCATCTGCAGGAAGATCACGCCTAGCTTGGCGTTCTTACCGGCGATCGCCGCCAGGATCGCCTCCGGGCCCGCAGCGGTGACTATCGTGGACCCATCCGCCGCCTCTAGATGACCCTCTCCAGACGACCGTGCTCCAACTCATCGGCTGTCTGCTCCCCCAGGGCCAGCATCACCGCAGCCACAGCCGATGCCGGCCGCTCCTCCATGCTCCCAGGAAGCTCCGAGGTCACCGTCAAGCCGTAAACACTCGGCATCGCTGAACTCATCACCTCAGGCGCCGCTCCCGGGGGAACACGCCGTTGGTCATCCTCTCCTATCCAGCCATCGCCCCCTTCACCGATTCGGCAGTGCGGCCCATTTGCAGAAAGATAAGCCCCAGCTTGGCGTCCCTGCTGGCGATTGCTGCCAGCACCGCTTCCGGTCCCGCGGAAGTGACGATGGTGTATCCATCTGCCCCCTCCACGAAGACCCTCTCCAAGCCGCCATGCTCGAACTCGCTGGCGGTCTGCTCGCCCAGGGCCAGCATGGCCGCAGCCATGGCAGACACCCGCCGCTCCTCCACGCTCCCAGGCAACTCCGAGGCGATGGCGAAGCCGTCAACACTCAC
>CAYGAW010000168.1:0-5593 GCA_964347945.1 uncultured Anaerolineales bacterium | reverse complement strand
GGAGTAGCTCAGCAGTCGCTAGACGGGGATGATTCTTCCTACCCCAGAACGTCCTTCAGACGGTCGAAGAAGCCCTTTTCGCCCTGAGGTATGACCTCCTTGCCCAGGGTCCCGGCCAGCTCCTCGAAGAGTCGACGTTGCTCGTCCGTTAGTTTCTTGGGCGTCACGACGTAGACGGTGACCAGTTGATCCCCGCGCCCTTCACCTCTCAAATAGGGTATGCCCTTCTTGCGCAGGCGGAACGTCTCACCGGTCTGCGTGCTAGCAGGAATGACGAGCTTTTCTAGGCCGTCGAGAGTGGGAACCTCTATCTCATCGCCCAGTGCCGCTTGGGCAACATTGATAGGCAGTTCCAGGAACACGTCGCTGTTGTGCCTCTTGAAGTAGGGGTGTTTCCGCACGGAGATGACCACATATAGGTTTCCCGGCATACCGCCGCGCAGGCCTGCCTGACCCTCCTCGGACAGACGTATCTGGGTGCCATCGTCAACTCCAGGGGGGACCTCGATGGAGAGTCGCTTGGTGACGCGCACCTGTTTCTGGCCGCGGCATTCGCTGCAGGGGGTGCTAACCACCTCTCCCTCTCCTCCGCACCGTCCGCAGGTGCTCACGTTGACGAATGACCCAAAGACGGACTGCCGAACCCGGCGCACCTCTCCCGTACCATTGCACTGTGGGCAGCGAATGGGGTCGGTGCCCGGATCGGCTCCGGTGCCCCGACAGACGGAGCACGTGTCCAGCTTGGTGATCTCCACTTCTTTGTCACAACCGAAGGCGGCTTCTTCGAAGGTGAGGGTCAGGTCATAGCGGAGGTCACCACCGCGTTGAGGAGCCCTTCTGGCGGCAGTCCTCACGCCGCCGAATCCGAACAAATCCTCGAAGATGTCACCAAACCCGAACCCTCCGAAGTCGGTGGCGAATCCTCCCCCGGCGCCGACGCGGCCCCAGCGGTCGTACTCGGCCCGCTTTCTGCGGTCGCCGATGACCTCGTAGGCCTCGTTGATCTCCTTGAATCGCTCTTCGGCGTCGGGGGACTTGTTGAGGTCGGGATGGTACTGGCGGGCCAACCGGTGATAAGCCCGCTTGATCTCGGCGTCGTTGCTTGAGCGACTTACGCCCAAGATCTCGTAGTAGTCTCTCTCGGCTGCCATAAACCCTTAACCTTGTGGCTACTCTGCCTGGACAGCACAGTCTATCTGACAGCGGGGCAAAAGGCAAGGCAGAGGGCAGGGACAATCTCGCCCCTGCCCTCGCAGATTCTCGTCTTACACCTCTCTGAACTCACCTTCGACAGTGCCCTCGTCCTCTGGCTCCGAAGGACCAGCTTCTCCGCCTGGCGGAGGAGGCGTGGCACCAGGTTGCTCGTACATGGCAGCCCCTATCTTCTGCATAGTCTCTGTGAGTTCCTGGGTCTTGCGTCGGATCAGGTCCACGTCCTGCCCTTTCAGCGCCTCCCGCACTTCGGCAGCCTTGGCCTCGACGTCGCTCCGCACGTCGGCGGGCACCTTGTCGCCCAGGTCACGCAGCGTCTTGTCGGCGGTGTAAGCCGCCTGGTCGGCGTAGTTGCGCGCTTCGATCTCCTCTTTGCGTCTACGGTCGTCGGCCTCGTGCGTCTTGGCCTCGTCCACCATGCGCTTGATCTCTTCCTCGGTGAGGCCGCTGGACGCGGTAATGGTGATATGCTGCTCGCGGCCAGTGGCCTTGTCCTGGGCAGAGACGTTCAAGATGCCATTGGCGTCTATGTCAAAAGACACCTCGACTTGCGGCAAGCCTCTGGGGGCCGGTGGTATGCCGTCTAGATTGAAGCGCCCGAGGGTCTTGTTGTCGGCCGCCATAGGCCGCTCTCCCTGCACGACGTGCACTTCCACCTGGGTCTGTCCATCCGCAGCTGTCGAGAAAATCTGCGACGTATGGTACGGAATCGTCGTGTTGCGGCCCACCAATGGGGTAGCCACGCCACCCAGGGTCTCGATGCCCAGCGTCAAAGGCGTGACATCGAGAAGTAGCACATCCTTGACCTCGCCCCCCAGCACGCCTGCCTGAATGGCCGCCCCCAGGGCAACCACCTCATCGGGATTGACTCCCTTGTGAGGCTCCTTGCCGAAGAACTTCTTTATTGCCTCCTGTACCGCGGGCATTCGCGTCTGGCCACCCACGAGGATAACCTCGTCAATGTCAGCCGTCGTCAGTTTGGCATCCTCCAGCGCCTGCCGGCAGGGAGGGATCGTCTTCTCGATGAGATCGCCCACCAACTGCTCCACCTTGGATCTGGTCAGTGTCATGGTCAGGTGCTTGGGCCCGCTGGCGTCGGCGGTGATGAAGGGCAAGTTGATCTCCGCCTGCATCACCGTCGATAGCTCTACTTTGGCCTTCTCCGCGGCCTCCTTCAAGCGCTGCAGAGCCATCCGGTCGTCGCGCAGGTCGATACCCTGCTCCTTCCTGAATTCCTCAGCCACGTAGTCGATAATGCGCTGATCGAAGTCATCGCCGCCCAGGTGGGTGTCGCCGTTGGTGGACAGCACCTCGAACACCGGGGGATCGCCCGCCTCTATCTCCAGGATGGAGATGTCGAAGGTACCTCCGCCCAGGTCGAAGACGGCAATCTTCTCGTCCTGCTCCTTGGCCAGCCCGTAGGCCAGCGAGGATGCCGTGGGCTCGTTGATGATGCGTAGCACCTCGAGCCCAGCTATCCGGCCGGCGTCTTTGGTGGCCTGCCGCTGAGAGTCGTTGAAGTAAGCAGGCACAGTTATTACCGCCTGAGTGACAGTCTCGCCCAGATAGCCTTCGGCGTCCGCCTTGAGTTTCTGCAGGATGAACGCCGAGATCTCGGGCGGGGAGTATTCATTGCCTCCCATGACCACCTTCGCGTCCCCATTGGGCGCCTCGGTGATCTTGTACGGTAGCAGCTCGATGTCACGTTTCACGATCGGATCGCTGTACTTCCGACCCATGAGCCGCTTGATGGAGAATATGGTGTTGTCGGGGTTCGTGATCGCCTGTCTCTTGGCCACGGTACCTACCAACCGCTCTCCGCTCTTGGATACAGCCACCACCGAGGGAGTCAATCGACCACCCTCCGAACTGGGGATGATCGTAGGCTCTCCAGCCTCCATGATCGCCACTCCAGAGTTTGTAGTTCCTAAGTCAATGCCAATTATCTTAGCCATGTTCTCAAGTGTCCTCCTTCTTACTCAGTCAATTCCTTGCTGTCGTCTCTCGGCTTTGCTGCCACTCTCACCATTGAGGGTCGCAGCACTCTGTCGTTTAGTTTGTATCCCTTCTGTAATTCGCTGATGATCGTGTCTTCCTCATACTCCGTGGTCTCTTCGCGGACCGCGGCATGATGCAGTTCTGGGTCGAACTTCTTCCCGATGGCCTCGATCTCCTCCAGACCCTCCTGCTCCAACGTCATGCGAAGCCTACGCTCGATCAGGAAGATGCCTTCGACCCAGGTCAAGCCCCGCAAGTTGTCGGGCACGGTTTGCAGTGCGCGCTCGCAATCGTCAAGGATGGGCATTAGCTTGCTGATGAGCGCGGCATTGGCGAGGCCTACGAACTCCTCTCGTTCCCGCTCAACACGCTTCTTGTAGTTGGCAAACTGCGCCTGAGAGCGCTGTAACTGGTCCAGGTACTCGGCAGCTTCAGCCTTCGCCTTCTCCAATTCATCAACTTCCTCTTCGAGAGCTTCTTCTGCAGCTTGCTCCTCTGCTTTGTCTTGCACTTTCTCTTCCAATTGCCTAGTTACCTCCTCACCGGTATGTGGTCGATGGTCAGCTACTGAGCAAACCGGCCTCGCACCAGTCTGCTCATCAGGTCAGCCATGTAGTTGACCATCGGTACATTCCTGCTATAGGGCATGCGGATTGGCCCCATGACGCCAAGCACTCCTTCTGTCTGCCAAACTGCACCGTAGCGTGCGAGAACGAGGCTGAAATCGCTCATCTGCGGCCAACGCTCTTCGCCTCCGATGATCACCTGGACCCCACCGTGTGAGAGAGCTATCTCAGACAAAATGCTCTCCAGATGACCTGGCTGCTCAAGAATCCCGACCACCTTCTCCACCTGCTCAGCCTCCGCAAACTCGGGCTGTCTCAAGATGTGAGCGAAGCCATATCGGTGGAGTTCAAGACCATGACTCAAGTCCACCTCGTTCATCAGTTCCACTATCTGCTTCGCCAGTTCTTCCTGAGCGGGCTTCAACTGTGAAGACTTGGCTCGGATTTCCTCGCTGGTCAGGTCGAGCAGCAAGGTGCTCAGTTCATCCGCTAAACTCCTCAAGGTGCCCGGGACTCGCGTGGATTCGAGGCGTATGATGCGCTGCCTCGCCGAGCCCTCTTGCAGCAGCAGCGACAAGAGGACGCTAGATTCTCCAATCCACACCAACTCCAGCCGCCCAAGTCGGGACCGGCGCGTTCTGGGCGATGTCACCAGGGAAGCGGTCCCGGCCCTGCTGGTGAGTATGGCTCCTGCCAGCCTTATCCACTGCTCCAGGTCCACGTCCACTTGATGGAACTGATGCTCGATCATGCGTCGCTCGCTGACGGGCAACGCCATCTCTTCCATCAGGTACTCCACGAAGTACCGATAGCCCAAGGCAGTCGGCACGCGACCGGCCGAGGTATAGGGATGAGTAAGATACCCCAGCCCTTCGAGACGCGCCATCTCGGAACGGATGGTCGCCGCACTCACTCCCAAGACACGCCCCTCCAGGGTCGCCTTGGAACTGACCGGTGTGGCCGTGTCTATGTATTCCCGGACAACGAAATCCAGGATTTGCTCCTGTCGTTCGGGCAATCGCTCCATTCTCGTATCCTGCTACGGCCCTCAATCGTTCGTATGCACGCAATTAGCACTCTAACATAGAGAGTGCTAATTCTAGTATAATGATACCAGAAAAGCAGGATTCTGTCAAATCGTGCTATCAGCTTCTGCTCTTCACTCGCAGTATTGCGACGGGGAATCGGACTCACATACCGCCTGGCGTGAGAGAGGGTGTGGAAGAAGTCTCTCGGAGACACGTACGACGTCATTCCGGTTCCGCCCGGCGCTCGGCCGCTTGGCTTCGATACGCCGCTTCGCGGCTACTCAGCCGGCGCGGCTGAGAATGCGCCCAGCGGGGGATGTCACGTCGTTTTTCCACACTCTCCTGAGAGATCTTGTCACGCGCAAGCCGACTGTAGGTACAGCACTCAGTTCGCAGGCCGGTGGATGGGCCCCAGGAACCACGGAGTCATCTGTGGGCGCAAGGCGAGAGATGGCGGGGCGACTGAGTGAGGAACTGGCGGCGCGAAGATGGAGTTATCTGGTCGACAATCCTTTCTCGCGCTTCGCGTGGCTGTTTTCGGGTCGGTGTGGCCCGCGTTTGGCGAGCGTCGGCCTCTGAGTTGAGTCCGAAGTCCGATTCGTCGTGGTTCGTTGACGTGCGTCAGCGCTGGGGAGTGTACAAACCTACGAGTTCCGCTTGGTTCAGCACGTGTCCCTCCATGGCCTGCACCACCTCGGCCATAGTCGCCCCCGCCGATAGGTCGAGGAGGGTATCGAGGGCATACAGCGTGAACACGTAGCGGTGCCGGGCAGGTGGGCAGGGCCCATC
>CAYGAW010000167.1:0-3747 GCA_964347945.1 uncultured Anaerolineales bacterium | reverse complement strand
GCAGCAATCTACGTCACCTTCATCGCCGGAGCTGCAATCATTGTCGGGGTTCCGCTCGTCGTCGGTGCTGTACTGGTCTACCGTGGCCGCAAGAGGATACGGGCCTGGGAGGAACGACTATCGTTTGAGAGGGGAAGATGGGAGCGAGCTAGACGTCGGTGGGAGCGCATGTACTACTGCGCCAGGGACGAGGGAGTCTTCATACCTGGCGATACGCCTCTTGTCCCCATCATGCAACTGCAGAGCTTTCTCTATGGAGAGTAGACCAGGGCCTCTCTCGCCTTCATCTCTGCCGCGCTCAGTCAAGTGATGACCGATGCGAACGGCAGATGCGCCACTTTTCTTCTTGATCGCGCACTCAGCCTGCTTGTGCGGAAAGGGTCTGTAGAGGTACGAGTTGGGCGGCGACTCATTACTGGACAAATCCGTGCCAGTACCTGTTGGCCCCCAATCCACGGCAAATGGTGGTATCCGAGATGGAACAGGAGAAGCCATGAAATACAAGAGCATCATCGTAACCAAGAGGGGCGGCCCGGAAGTTCTCGAGATCATGGAGAATGACCTGCGCCCACCATCAGTCGGGGAGGCGCGGGTCAAGATCCTGGCCACGCCCGTGTGCCAGGACGATGTTGCCGTCCGCATTGGCAGTAGGCCCTTTCTGCCCAAGATACCGTACGTGCCGGGGTACAGCATCCTTGGCGTGGTGGACGCCGTCGGCGAGGGTGTCACCAAGGTCGCCGAGGGTGACCGCGTCGCCGCCTTGACGCAATTCGGGGGCTATGCCGAGTACATCTACCTTGACGAAGACCAGCTCGTTCGCGTCCCAACGACCCTGGACCCCGCAGAAGCCGCGACGCTTATCCTCAACTACTTGGTTGCCTACCAGGTGCTGCATCGGGCGGCAGAGGTCAAGGCAGGGGACAGGGTACTCATTATTGGCGCGAGCGGTGGAGTCGGAACCGCCTTCCTGCAGCTTGGCAAGCTTGCGGGCGTTACCATGTACGGGATAGCGTCCAAAGCCAAACACCATGTCCTGACCGAAATGGGTGCGATACCGATTGACTACCGCACGCAAGATTTCGTTGAGGTCATCCGTCAAGCGGAACCGAATGGTATCGATTCCGTCTTCAATGGCATGGGCGAGGAGTACTTCGAGGGGGGATTGGCCGTGCTGCGGCGGGGCGGCGTATTCGTGCATTACGGTGGGCCCCAGAGCTTTGGACGCTTCTTGCTGCTCATGGCCAAGTTCATATTGTACACCGTGCTGCCCAATGGGAAGGCCATCAAGGGATATGGAACTCACAGAGTAGACATAGACCTGCTCAAGGAAGACTGGCGGGCACTCTTCAAGCTGCTTGAGGAACGCAGAATAAAGCCCATCGTCGCCGCCAGATTCCCCATCCTGGAAGCAGCCAAAGCTAATGAACTGCTGGAAAACGGGCAGGTCACGGGCAACGTCGTTCTGTTGGCGCCGGAACTGTAGTGGGTTCTGCGGTGCGTAGTCCAGGGAGGTGAAATGGGTACTACTGTAGAGTCCAAGTATCAGTGAGAGCAAAGGAGGTTCCGATGTTTCAGAACAGGCGAGTTGGTCTACTGGTCCTTGCGATATTGATACTGCTCCTGCCATCCCTGGCCTGCGGTGAGCATGCTACTCCGACGACGGTGCTGGAAGTGGCCACTGAGCCGCCGGGCGAGGAACAAGCCACGGCCGCAACAGAGCCTGAGGCAACAGAAGCTCCGGCTGCAGAGCCAACACCGACTCCCACTGAAGTGGGAGAAGTCTTGACACAGGTTCTGTACGATCAGGACCATACCACAAATGGCCTTCTACTTGATAGCGGAGGCGATGTGGACACTGAGGTTGTATCCGTTGGCGATCCCCCGGAGCAGGCTCTCCGGACCGGCAACGGGAACGTGCTGTCTTCTACTGATGGAAACAGGGTAGAAGACTATTACACGCAGTTCCGGATAGATGATGGGTTCATCTTTCGCGGCTCGCCGACCTCGCGCGTCCAGATCGAAGTCGAATACCTCGATGAGGGGACTGACACGTTCAGCATTCAATACGATGCCATCAGCGGTGGGCCTGAAGGGGACGGCCGATTCAAGGATACGGGTGTTGTCGTCAAGAGCGATAGCAGAGAATTCAAGACCGCCGTCTTCTGGCTGTGTGACGCCTACTTTGCAGATCGCATCAATGGCGGCGACTTTCGCATCGCCGACAGTGCTGATGGCGCTGAGATCATCCGCCGTGTGACCGTCAGTCTGGTCACACAGGCGTCGGGCGCAGCCACCATCCACGTCGACTCCTGTGGGGCCAATCCCTTTGATGATCAACCGGACAGCGACGCCATCCAGGCCTGCATTGACCAGGCGTGCAACGGTGATACGGTGGTGTTCACTTCGGGTGTAAACAGCCCTGATTATCAGGGATATGTCATTGACAAAACGATCTTCTTGGTTAGGACCTCGGCAAGAAGCGACCTCACATTTAGCTCCACAGACCGTGACAACCACGCCTTGCTAAGGGCCTCGCCAGACTTGTTGGGCTTCGTGGTGCGGCTCTTCGCCCGTTCAGGTATTGGCGACGCCGGTAATATCGATAACATCACCATCAGCCATCTGGACCTGGATGGCAACCGCGCCGAACGCAGGTGTTATGGGGCCGACGGAGTTGGCAATGGCATAGACGACAACTGGGGTTCCTGGTTGCCGGAGTGCGACGAGTTCGATGACGCCTGGTGCAACCCGGGTACCTTGGGGATGAACGGAGAAATGGACTGGGAGGACCCCGCTCAAGATTACTCCTCGAATGCATCGGGTTGGAGCACCGGGCTTATAGTAGACGATCTACGCATCTCACAGACGGAGTGCGCAACGGGCCTAGGTCTGACCGGTGCGGCCAGCGTCATCCGGAATACAACTATTGATACAGCTGGCGATCACGTTCACGTGGCTGGCTGTGCTCCGACGGATGTTGATGAGGGTCGCGGAGCGTGGGCAGATGGAATCACATTTACAGGGCCGGGCCACCTTGTCACGGGCAACACCATCATAAATCCGTCTGATATCGGGATTACCCTGTTCGGAGGTGTGGACACAGTCATATCGTATAACACCATCAGGGCTACGCCAGGTAACTATGGCATGTTCGCCGGTATCAACATTGGCCCCGTGACCTATAGTGATGTCTCAGGTGTTCAAGTGGTCGGCAATCAAGTGATCAATGAGGGAGACGAGTCCTGTGGGGGCATCCACGCCGGCATTGACATCGGTCCGCATATGTGGATATCGGGTTGCCGGAACGATAACCGGGATCCTGGGCTAATCGGAAATCCCAACGTGTGTATGGCAGATCCTCCGCAACCCTCTGGGACCCCATGTATTCTCGGCTCGAGCTGTCAGATTTGGGCTTACGTCGCTGCGGGGACATCCTTCACGCTGAAGGACAACTACGTGTCCGGCGCCCAGGTGAACTATCTAATCGAAGGGCTGGACCTGGTGGGAACGCTTGTCGAGTCTGCGAACACCAGTGGCCCGCCCCGAATGACGGACTGGCGGAGTGCCAAAGCTGGGTGCACCATGGATGGAGTCACAGATAGGTGGGGGACGATCGACCGGGTCGCTCGCCATCCTACCCTAGACGGCTGGGTGGATCAGCGCATCCACTGCGAGCGGTAATGAACCCGCAAATCGGGACTGCGGGCTAACCCACGTTGCAGTCGACCGGGCTTCGCCCCCTTTCAT
>CAYGAW010000166.1:0-2685 GCA_964347945.1 uncultured Anaerolineales bacterium | reverse complement strand
CTGTACCCCTCGGCTTTGGCCCACCTCATCGCTTCCCACTGAAGAAGATGGTTGGGCATCAGATTCCGATGCCTGTCGGTCGAAGCACCGTACATGTACCAGGCTCTGTCGCCGAAATGAAAGACTATCAGGCCAGCGAGGGTCTCTCCCTCGTATCTTGCCAGCAGTAGCTGAGCCAGGTCCTGCTCGGCGAAGGTCTCCCATACGTCGGCGTAGTAGGAGTATGGGCGGATGACGAAATCATCTCGTGCGCTGGTAGTGGCGTACATCTCGTAGAAGAGAGGCAGGTCTTCGACGCCCCCCGGTATCACTTCCACACCTCGCCTCTTCGCCAGTCGAACGTTGTACCTGGTCTTGGACTTCATGGCCATCAGCAGGTCATCCTCGGACCGGAGCAGATCGATGAGCAAGGTGTTCCGGAACTGAATCTGCTCCCGGGATGCTCTCCAACCTCGGTTGACCAACGCTTCCCTGACGTGGCTCCTGTCGGCCAGCACATCCGGGTCTATCTTGACGAAGATGGCCCGTTGCTCTCTGGCCAACTCCTCCAGTTTGCCGAGCACCCTGTCCAACAGCTCCCCATCATCGTAGTCCAGAGCCGGACCCTTGGGCACGTACATCACCCCCCACGGAAGGCGGGGCAATCGCCTCAGCAACAGGGAAGCCGCGCCCACCGACTCCCCTCTTACCATGAAGAGCAGTCGAAACGGAGTCCATCCGTGGCGACTCTTGAACTCCCCCCACTCGAAGGACTGAAGGATGTGTCCGCAAGGTAGCGACGCCACCGCCGTGGTCCACCGGCCCCGATCATCGATCTCCAAGATCTCACAGGCAGAGCTTGTCAACGGGCTGACCTCTTATCCGAACGTATCGAATCAACGGACGAATACAGAAGCGATCAACATGTGGACGGCGAACCCAACAAGGGAGGTCAATATCGCCGCCCAGACTGGGATTCTCTGGATCCGACGGATGGCTATGGCGCCCAGGGCAATGATCCAACCGTACTGCAAGGCACTGTACACTCCGATGACATAGAAGTTCCAGATGGCGGCCACCGCGGGGCCGAACTCGCCGTGCATGGCCGCAGTCCACCAGTATCCGTGACCCGACAGCAGGTCAATCGGCACCCCGAACAACCACTCGCTGGCAGCGCCAATGACTACGCTGGGCACAGCCGCCGCAAAAGCTATCGTGTTGACCATTTGCTCGTAGGTCCCCTTTCCATGCCACAGCTTGCTCATCAATTGCGCGATTCCCGGCATGATCACGAGATTCAGCACAAAGAACAGCGGCATCAAGGCAGCGAAGATCGGCACCCAGTTGGCCAATCCCACTCGCACATAGCCAAAGCCGCCGACAAAGGTGGGCTCTGCAAGGTCTGGCCGCGTGCCAAGCCAGTCGAGGCCAAAGAGGGCGTGCAGCGCCATATTGCCCCACACCTGCAAAGTCCCCAGAGAGGCCGCGATCAGCGCCCAACGCACGGTGCCTTGGGCCGCCAGGGCCTCAAGAGTTGGCCCCGGTCGCCTTATGGTTCCCCAGAAATAGTGGATGAACTGCCTCATCATGCTCCCTTGGCCTGCTCGGCTTGCGCTCTGGCAACGACAGACTCGATGAACGAAGTCTTGGTCTCTGCATAGCCTTCACGATCTGCACCGTACTTCGTGGACAACTCCCTCTTCAGTCGATAGTATTCCTCGGCCTCCTCGGGATGTGCTCGCAAGTGGTCTCGAAACAGCAGGTGCGTCCGCCAGAAATCGCTCGTCCATTCAACCATGTGCAGATGGTGCGTGCGCCCCTCAGGACGCCCTTTGCGGAAGTAGCGTCGTTCGGGGATGATGTCGTTGTACTCAGGGACATACTCGTAGCCGATGGTCTTCAGCGGTTCAACGCAGCGCTCAGCGTCAACGAGCTCGCGAACTGCCGCCATGATGTCGATGATGGGCTTGGCTCCCAATCCAGGCACCGCCGTACTCCCGATGTGCTCGATGGCTACGATCAAGTCGCCAGTGGCTGTGAGGATGCTTTGCCGTTCTTCCTCGTACATGGCAGGCCAGCGGGGATTGTATTCTACGATGACCACAGGGACAGGCATCCGGTCTCCTCAGTCGCCTATGTGGAGTCACTTGACCACGCCACGCGGGCGAAGGTGCAGGAACTACGGTGAGCGTCTACTTCAAGAATAGCAGACGGAACAGCAAGTATGCAATCAAGGCTGGCAAGCAGACTGCGGGCGCCCCCCACCGCCGTATCTCTGCCTGTCGGTGAGTGAATTGCACCATATACGCGACATCAGGTACCCCGAAGGCTCCGGCCGATAGAGGGCCATCTCCACGTAGCGGAGGCTCCTCTTCAGCGAGTGGTCTCCCATGTTCCCCTTCTCACGGCTCGTGTTCGCACCGGTAACCATGTGCCGGACCCTCCGCCAGCTCCCCGCTACAGTGCCGGCGCTCTGGCGTTCACAGTCGCCACCCCAAGGAGGTCGTCGCGCTGCCCTCTCATCCCATCAGGCTCAGTAGGGCGGTGACGCCAAAACCCAAGATGACGATGCCCGAGATGGTATTAGCCCACCACAGCGCTCGCGGCTTGAGCTTCCTCCGGAACAGGCTCACACCGCCACTCAGGAGCAGCCACCACAGACCCGAACCGAGGAACACCCCCAGAACCAACAGTGCCGCGGAAGAA
>CAYGAW010000165.1:0-40224 GCA_964347945.1 uncultured Anaerolineales bacterium | reverse complement strand
GTACGCGACGACGTGTTTGTCTCTGAGCAGGTTCCAGAAGCGATCGCGGTTTGTGGGGTGCTGGTTCAGACTGTCCAGCATGTGGCGCTCGCGACCGTTGTCGGCATCGGGCTGAGGATACGCTGGCTCATGGCCGAAAACGAAGACGTGTTTCTTGTCCGTCGCGTTGAGGTCATCGACAAGCCAGTTGTATAGGGCATCAACAACGTCACCATCTGTCCCCGTATCGCTGGTGGCGTCGCAGTACTCATTGAGGACCACGAAGTGTGAATTGCCAAAGTCAAAGGAGTAGGTGGTTTCCTCGCAGGCCGCAGGCCCGAGGTTCACGATGTGGGGAGGGGCGTCGCCGTTGGGATCGTAGTCGTAGGCCCGCAGCCACGCCATGTCCTCTGGGGTCTCGGTCTCGTGGTTCCCCCCCACAGGATACCAGAGGTAGTCCTCCCCCAGGTACTGGTTGATGGTCCATTGCACATCAGATGGCGGGTCTATGTCGCCCGGGCTGATCATGAAGGCGCCGCCGCCCGCCGAGGCGATCGCTTCGTTGGCTCCTCTGAAGAACTGGGGGGTGTCGTAGGTGCCGGGCCCGCAGTACATTCTCATGTCCGTGGTGACAGCAAAGGTGAACTGATCGGTAGAGCCGTCCTGCTGCAGCAGTTGCTCCCCTGTGTGCTCCCGACTCTGTTGCGGGGATTCTACCCCCAGGTCATCATAGGGCCCCGTCGGGACAGCGGAACGCTCGTAGGCGCCAGACGCCGTTCCCGACAAAGATGCGATCAACAGGAGGAAGAGGACAAGCTGCTTTCTGTCCATCTCTTGTGCGTCCAAATGCCGCTGACTCGGCTGACGACGCCGGCCTTTGGGTCTGGAAGCCTCTAAGCGCCGTCAGCCAGGGGATATGAAGCGCCCGCTGCCGGCCGATGCTAGTATTTCGCCCTGTCTGAAGACGATCTGGCCCGCGGAGATCGTGGCCGCCACTTCTCCCTGCAAGGATAAACCTTCGTGGAGCTTGTCGACATCTCGGGCCTTGCTCCACATCCTGTCCCGTGTCATGACTGTGTGGGGACGCGGATCGTAGATGCAGATGTCGGCATCGGCGCCCGGTGCCACAGTGCCTTTGCGCCCCGAGAGGCCAAAGAGCCGAGCTGGCTCGGCGCTGGTAAGGCGGACGACCTGTTCCACGGAGAGGCGCCCCTCGAGAGCGGCGGTCATCATCATGGGCAACAGCGTCTGCACCCCGGGACCGCCCGATGGCGCCAGCCAGGTGGCATTGCGACCTCGTTCCTTCTCTTCAGCGAGGTAGGTACCATGGTCGCTGGTGACTACGGTGATGGTGCCGTCGGCGATGCCTTGCCACAGGGCTTGCTGGTCTTCAGCGCTACGAATGGGGGGATTGTACTTTCCGTATGGCCCCAGGCGCAGATAGTCCTCTTCCGTGAAGAACAGATAATGAGGGCAGGTCTCGGCGGATACATCGACGCCGTCCCGTTGATAACGGCGGATCACATCCAATGCAGCCGCGGAACTCAGATGCGCGATGTGCACCGGTGTGCCGACGTCTTCGGCCATGGTAAGCACCCTGGCCACGCCCACGGCCTCCACCACTGGCGGGCGGGAGTCCATGTGGGCTTGCAGGTCTGTGCGTCCCTCAGCCTGGATCCGGGCCAGGCCCGCCTCAAGCATGGAATCGCTTTCGCAGTGGACCACCAGCCGTCGTCCCGTTTCTTTCACCAGCGCCAGAGTCTGGCATAGCTCCTCATCGTCGGTGAGGCAGATGCCGACGAACTCGTCTTCCCGACCCAGTACCGGCCGATGCATGAAGATCTTGTAGCTGATGGCCCCCTCGGCCGCCATGGTGAGCACGTCGTCTCGGTTCAGTGTGCCTGGCGCGCCATAGAGGGCCACGTCGATGATGGCTTGCTCCTCGATCAATCGCCGCCGGTTGCGGAAGGTTTCGGGTGTAGCGCAGCCAGGCTTGGAGATGGGCATCTCGAACACGGTGGTGACGCCCCCAGCCGCGGCCGCCCGCGTCTCGGTGTAGAAGTCGCCTCGCTCAGGATAGGCCGGTGTCCGAGAGTGGAAGTGGACATCAACGACGCCCGGCAGGACCAGCATGCCGCGAGCGTCTATCTGCGCTGCCGCGTCATTGATTGTGCCTGGTGCTCCAAGGGCGACGATGCGCCCTTCGGCGATACCCACGTCGGCACAAACGCGTCCGTGCTCCGTGATAATCTCACCTCCGATGATGGCTAGATCCACGTGAACACCTCCTTCAATGGCGGTCCCCCAGAAGGCGCGTGCTATTGCAGTGTGCCCACTGCCTCTTCGACGGCGTGCAGGACAGATCCGCTCTGCACCAGGTCGAGCGCGGCTTCCAGGTCCGCGTGCAGCCAGCGGTCGCCCTCCAGAGCCGCCGGAATCCTCTCCCGAACGGCTGCATGGGCGGCTGCGCTGCCTCTCCCCAAGCTGAACTGACGCAAGAGCGGCTCCGTAATGCTGATGCCCTGGGCTGCGGTGATCAGTTCTGTGGCCACAATCTGCTGTACGTTGCCGACCACGGTACGTGCTTTTCGCGCAGACCAGGTGCTATTGCTTACGTGGTCCTCTTGGTTACTCTTGGTGGGGAGCGAGTCCACGCTTGCCGGCCAGCAGAGGGCCTTGTTCTCCGTGACCAATGCCGCCATGGAGCAATGGGCGATCGAATAGCCGGTGTTGACTCCGGGCATCCTGGCCACGAGGTTGCTGGGCAGGCCGTAGCTCATCGTTGGATCGAGGAGGCGGTTCGTTCGGCGCTCGCTGATGCTGCCCAGATCGGTCATCACCATGGCTAGCAAGTCCATGGCCTGCGCCACGTACTGGCCGTGGAAGTTGCCACCGCTCAGCACGTCGTAACCCCCGCCGCTCTCGAAAACCAACGGATTATCGGTGGCAGAGTTGATCTCGGTGGCCAGGATTTGGTCGACATAGTCCAGCGCATCGCGCACGGGACCGTGCACTTGTGGGGCGCAGCGCAGAGAGTAGGCATCCTGCACGCGTGCCGGGATGGTTTGCGCTGGCAGCCGGCCTTCGTCAGGCAGGGGAACCTGTCTTGCTGCCGCACTGCACCGCTCGCTTCCCTCCGTGATCTGGCGCACGATTTCGGCTGAGCGTATCTGGCCCGGATGCGGGCGCACCTTGTGGATGCGGGGATCCAAGGCAGCCAACTCACCTCGCATCGCTTCCAGGCTCAAAGCCAGGGCGATCTCAGCGTGGGCGAGCGTTTGGCGAGCCTCATGGGCCGCGAGGATGCCAATGGCCAACGAGACGGCACTACCGTTGATCAGTGCCAACCCCTCTTTGGCCTGCAAGGTAAATAGAACCGGACTGATTCCAGCCGCCTCCAGGGCTTGTCTTGCGGGCATCCGCTGACCATCGTAGAGGGCCTCTGCCTCGCTGTGGCCGACGAGCACCCCTGCCAGATAGGCCAAGGGGGCCAGATCACCGCTGGCGCCCGCCGATCCCTGTTCGGGAACAACGGGATGTACCCCGAGGTTCAACATCGCCAACAGCCGGTCCACGACCTCGGGGCGCACGCCAGAGCAGCCAAGGGCGAACGTGTTGGCCCTCAATAGCAGCGTTGCTCTGACCACGTCTTCCGGCAGCGCTGCGCCGACACCAGCGCTGTGTGAGTTGATCAGCATCTGTTGGAACAGCTTGATCTGCTCCAGTGGAATCGCTGCATCCTTCAGCTTGCCCACGCCTGTGTTGAAGCCGTAAATGGGTGGCGCGTCGGGCTTCAGCCAGTGTCGCTCGACATATTCTCTTGTCTGCCTCAGCTTCGCTCCTGACTCCGGCGAGAGGCGCACTTCTGGTCGCTCGCCCTGCCGTCGTGCGCTGGCCACAGCGACGACATCGTCGGCAGTGAGGCTCTGTCCGTCCAACTCTATGACCATCTCTAGCTCTCCGTTATTCTGTCCTTAGTAGGTCTCTAGGTCTCGCTGTACGCGCTCCCAAACCTCTTGTGGAGGCCGGGCCAACTCTGACCTGCTTCCGGCGGTGCCGTCGCCGGGCTCTGTGGTAGCCACGATGCCCAGCTTGGTGACGGTTCCATCTTGCTCTAGTGGTTCACAGCGATCGGCTTTGGCGCTAGGAAAGATCAGAATATCTCGCTCGGCGCGCATGCGGGTGGCCAAGACCCATTCGACTTGGCTCCAGTCCTCCGGATCGATATGGTCGTCCACGACGACCACCAGTTTGAGCAGGTTGCATTTCTCCATAGCCAGTTTGACTGCTCGCTCGCCCTCACCGGGCTGGGGCCTGTGTATGGTGACAACAGCGTGCAGGCGCCCCATGCCACCGTCCGTAATGAAGACGCGACGCACGTTGGGCATCGCTCGCTGGAGGGCACGGCAGGTGGTTGCACCTATGGCCACCGCGCCCAGAAGACAGTGCTCGGGCGCGTAGCCAGGTAGGATCGCTTGATAGATGGGATCGCTCCGGTGGGTGATAGCGGTGACGCGCACTCCATAGCCGGGGCCGTAGTAGACATAGAAGCCAGGAAACTCGGAGACCGGACCCTCTTCAATGCGGTCGTTCGTGTCGACCCCCCCTTCCAGGGCGATCTCCGCCTCGGCCGGTACTTCCAGACCGACGCTCCGGCAGCGGGCCAAGCGGAGGGGCTCGCCCAGGAGGCCACCGGCGATGTTGAACTCATCGTGGCCCAGATCGACGTACATCTGTGAGGCGACTAGCACCGCAGGGTGGTTGCCGATGGAGACGGCGATCTCCAGAGACTCTCCGCGCGCCTGCGCCCGACTGAGAAGCTCGCTCAGGTGGTGGGTCGGTGCGATGCCCGCCATTAAGCGGTCGCCGCCCTCCACCCGCAATCGCGCGATGGAGACGTTGCGTAGACCTGTATTCGGATCTTTGGCCGTAATGACACCGGCCGTGACATAGGGGCCGCGCTCACGCTCGAACCAGGTGGGGACGGGGAGCAATGATGGAATGTCCACCGGTGGCTCGTGTGCTACCTCTTGAACGGGTGCTGCGGAGACAATCTCTGGTTCTATCCCTCCGTCGAGGGCGGAGATGCAGGCGCTCTGCACCTGAGACTGTTGCACTCCCAGCCCACGGGCGATCTTGTGACGTGTGTTGAGAACATTGCCCACCACTGGCATGTCGTAGCCCGCCACTTTCCGAAAGAACTGGGTCTGGCCATCTTTGCGAAGAGAGAGGACTGATCCAAGTTCGTACCGCAGATCTACGACGCGGTCGACGTAGTGCAGATCATTGGTGGCCTCGAACATGGCCAAGGTAGCTCGCAGGCTCTGTTCCATCTCAGTGCTGCGCAACCAGAACCACTGCCAGCGGCAGCCATGCCGCCACGACCGAATCGTCAACCATTTTTCAGACCTCAGGATCTAGGATGGTGTCGAGTTTGAGAAGGGCGGCCAAGAGCACCCGCGCACCGGCCACGCAACTCTCTGGATCAGTGTATTCCTCAGGAGAGTGGCTGATGCCATCTCGACTGGGGACGAAGAGCATGGCTTGAGGGGCGATGTGGGCGATGCACATGGCATCGTGGCCCGCTCCGCTGGACATCAGCCGAAAGGGCAGTCCCAATTCGTCGCAGGCTTGAGTCAACACGGCGACGAGGCGGGGATCGGACATCGCTGGGGGTTTCGCAGAATAGCGCCCGAATTCCGCTCCAGCCTCTCGGGCTCTCCTTTCGAGTTCGGCTTCTGCCTCGTCGAGCACTCGCTCCTCCAGTCCCCTCGTTTCCACGCTCAAGTCGACCCTGCCGGGGATCACGCTGGGCGCTCCGGGCCTCAGCTGCAAAGTCCCGACCGTGCCCACAATTCCATGGGCGACAGCCGTGTCTCGCACCGCCATGATGAGAGGGGCGGCCATCACCAACGCGTCGCGACGGTCTGCCATAGGGGTGGTGCCTGCGTGGTTGGCCACACCATGGAAAGTTGCAGTGTAGCGGCGAATCCCCGCGATACCTTGCACCACGCCCACAGGCAGACCAGCCGCTTCCAATGTGGTGCCTTGCTCGATATGCAGTTCCAGGAAGGCGGCTAGGCTGCCCTGAGGGCGGCGCGCCTCAAACACAGCGTCAGGATCAAGGCCAGCAGACCGGAGGTGGGTGGCCACAGGGCGGCCATCCCACGCTTGGGCACGAACGAGCTCCGGATCCAGCAGCCCCACCATGGCTCGGCTGCCTATTGTGCCACCCATCGGTGACTCCTCGGCGGCGAAGTTGATCACCTCCACCGCATGGTGAAGGTGAAGATCGCTCGCGTGCAGCGCCCGAACACATGCCAAGGCCGCCACGACACCCAGGGCGCCATCGTAGCGGCCTCCGTCAGGCACGGAGTCAGTGTGGGAACCGAGCGCGATGGCAGGCAGCTGCGCTACTTGGCCGCGATACACGCCGATGCTGTTGCCGGCTTGGTCGGTCCTCACTTCCAGGCCCAGCTCCCGCATCTGAGATTCTACCCGTCGGCGAGCTTCTTGATCGGCCGGCGTGTAGGCTATGCGGTTGACCCCGCCGCCACGTGAGGCGCCGATTTCAGCGAGGCTGTCAAGATCTTGTAGCAGCCGCTCACCATCCAGTGTGGCCGTCATTGGTAGCTGGCGTCCAGGCGCCGGTTCGAAGAAACGCTGGCTCAGGGCCAGAGATCGACCCTCGTCAGACACGAGTTCGCAGCGGTCAACCCTGCCCGAGAACCCGATGCGGCGCCAGGGATTCTAACACATCACCGCGCTGCGAGCAATGGAAGGGCTTCGAGGATGGCCATGGCAGGGGCTTGGGTCACGGCTTGACTTGACATCCGCCTCAGGTTATAATGTGTACAGTAGAGAAGGCAGTAGACGAGATGGCCGGACTCGAGTCCGGCCATGCTGTTCATGAATGTCATACGCCCCCTCGACCCACGGAGTATTCGAACATGCTTTCTTGGCAGGTTTCCACTCTGGCGCTGGTCCTTGTGGCCTTGAGCTTCGGTTTCCTTATCGGCTTTCAGAACAGCGCGAACATAGTGGCCACGATGATATCGTCCAGAGCCATGAGTCCACGGCGGGCGATTACGTTGAGTGCGATCGCCCACTTCTGCGCGCCCTTCCTCTTTGGTGTGGCCGTGGCCACCACGATAGGCCATGATGTGATTGATCCTCAGACCATAACCATCGATGTCGTGATGGCTGCTTTGCTTAGCGCTATCGGGTGGAGCGCAGCCACGTGGTTCTTTGGACTGCCTTCGAGTTCGACTCACGCTCTGGTGGCTGGTATCGTCGGCGCGGGTGTCATGGCGGCGGGACCGGACGTGGTTCAGAGTGAAGGCCTTCTGAAGATAGTCTTCGCCCTGGCCATTTCCCCGATACTCGGCCTGGTTTTTGGCTATCTTGGTATGAGGTTCGTTCTCTTCCTTGCACGCGGTGCATCGCCTCGCATTAACTGGTTCTTCAAGCGTGGTCAGGCATTGACGGCCGTTGGTTTGGCCTTGAGTCAAGGCACCAACGATGGTCAGAAGACGATAGGGATTGTCACCATGGGCCTGGTAGCGGGCGGCTTCTTGCCACAGTTCACTGTGCCCTTCTGGGTGGTGGCCATTTCCGCGCTTGCCATCTCCCTAGGGATCGCATCTGGTGGGTGGCGTATCATTCGGACGCTGGGTGCACGCCTCTATCGTCTCAGGCCGGTCGATGGTTTCGTGTCCCAAGGGTCGTCCGCCAGCGTCATCCTGGGCTCTGCTTTGCTGGGGGGACCCGTGAGCACCACGCAGGTTGTGAGTTCTTCCATCCTAGGTACAGGTTCCGCTCAGCGGGTATCGATGGTGCGCTGGGGAGTCGCTAGCGAGATCCTCATTGCATGGCTCCTCACCATTCCGGTTTCTGCGCTGGGTGCAGCTTTGCTCTATATCCCGATCAGTCATCTATTGGGAGGTGCATAGGCCATGGGATTCAGGGACTGGCTCAGGCCCAGACAGGACAACTTCCTCCAGTTGATCATTGAGCAGGCTGCCAAGACGCTGGAGGGCATGGAAGCTCTGGAAGAGTATATGACGAGCAACGACCGTGAGGCGGCCAGGAGAGTCTCCAGGGCGGAGAAAGAGGCTGATGAACTCCGCCGAATACTGGTGGACGAGTTGAACCGCACCTTTGTGACTCCCATAGACCGTGAGGACATCTTCGCCCTGTCACGGGCCATTGACGACATCCTGGATTATGGCGACTCGACGGTGGAAGAGATGGGAATCTTGGATGTGTCGCCCAACGCGCATCTTTCACGGATGGCCTCGCTTCTCAAGGACGCAGCGAATGAGATCCACCTGGCCACTCTGCGCCTGCAGGACCATCCGGGCGTAGCATACGAGCATGCGATGCGGGCCAAGGCTTTGGAAAACCGAGTGGAGACCGTCTATCGAGAGGCTCTCGCGCACCTTTTCGTGGGTCGTGCCACTCCAGAACACATCATAGATATGCTCAAACTCCGTGAGCTGTATCGCCACCTCAGCAATTCTGCTGACAGAGGTGACGAGGCAGCCAATGTGATCACCGACATCGTGGTCAAGATGACGTAGTGGCCTGCAGGCATAACCGATGGATCACATTGTCCTGATCACCGGCGAGCGTGGTGTTGGCAAGACGTACCTGTGTCAAAGGGTGGTGGAGGAGGCTCAGCGACGAGGTTACACCTGCGCTGGGCTTCTGTCTCCGGCATATTTCGAGGGACGGGAGAAAGTAGGTATCAGCCTGGTGGATGTGGCCAGCGGGGAAGAACGACCGTTGGCCACCGCCGACGACGTCCCCGGTGGAGCAAGATCGGGACGATACAGGTTTGCTGATTGGACTGTGGAATGGGGCACGCGAATCCTGGCTGAGGCCAGGCCTTGCGACCTACTTGTCGTCGATGAGTTGGGTCCGCTGGAGCTGGAGAAGGGCCAGGGCTTTGTGCACGCGCTCGATGTGCTAGCAAAGGGACGTTTCTGCCTGGCACTGGTGGTGGTTCGGCCTGAGTTGCTGGATGAGGTCAGAGGCAGATTGCGGGGAGAGGAGCTTGACGTCGTCGAGGTGACTCTTGCCAACAGGGAAAAGCTGCCGCTGCAGATTGTCAGAAGGTTGGCAGAGAGGGGAGAAGAGCCAGACTTGCGCAGTTCCTCAAAGTAGTGTATAATCGTCGCTGGATTCTTCGACCCAACGTTCCTAAAGGCAATCTGCTCACGGACGTTGGGCGGCAGGGTAGGGCTTGAAAAGGCTGTGCCTCCCGTGATTGGAAAGGAGAATCGCTAGTGGTGGTATCTCGACTAAGGAGCGCTCCTTTCCAGGGGCGCTTTTGTTGTGAGGTAGAGGCATGATGGATCGAGACATCGCTCACACGCTCAGGGAATCTGCGGAGGAGGACGGACGGGTATCGTGTGCCACGATGCACAAGATAGCCCGGGAGCTGGGCGTGGAGCCGATCGAGGTGGGCGACGCTGCCACTGCTCTTGATATTCAGGCTTCGCAATGTCAGGTGGGCTTGTTCGGCCACGGGCCCAGAAGTGAAGGCAAGGGACGTATCGTCGAGCCTGGCATGGACGTGAGTGATGATCTGAAGGCTCGTATCCGTGGTGCGCTGGAAGGCGGCCGTTTGCCCTGTACCGCGGCGTGGGACATTGCAGGTGAGTTCAAGCTGAAACGTCTCGACCTTGGCAACGCAGCAGAGACGCTTGGCATACGGATTTCGCCCTGTCAATTGGGTTTCTTTTGACCTTTACATAGCGAACTAGAGCGTTCTCCGACCCGGCGTTCCTAAAGGCAACTGTCCATGGACGTCGGGCGCTGGGCTATGACTTGAGCTTGATAGGCACCCACGCCGGGCTGCCCCTGAGAGAGGCTTCGCGGTCACTTGGATCGTCACTAGAGGGGCTGAGTCGTGTTCGGAGAATCTGTATTCGTAGTGCGCATTCACTTGGCTGGCGATACGTACGGTGCGCGCCTCCCGCGACCGTCAACACGGCAACGATCCCCACGAAAGCTGGATAGATCCCACGGCCCATCGTCTCCGGCGCTAGATCTCTGACGACGCCAGCGCGCCTTAGCGAGTCGAGGAGAACCTTGCCCAGTATTCCCGCCAAGAGAACACCCGACACGAAGGAGACTAGTCCCACGAGAAGGATGGCGCCCATGGTCAGAACGTCGGTGGGAACTGAGGCGAAGAGCTGGAACACGAAGACGTTGGAAGCAGTGGCCAGGCCTCCCGCCACGGCGTAGGCAAGGGTGCTATTCTTGTTGCGGAAGGGAAGCATGCCCGCGTCCACCAGAATGCCCGCGACGACGTCTATCAGCACCACCAGGATGCCATGGGTGTTGCCTGACAGGAACTCCACAGCTCCCTTGGCCAGGCCTGTCACAGTACCTGCGCCGTGCTTGCCGGTGAGGCCGACCGCGAGGATGAGCCAGATCACGTGTACACCGGCGAGTACTTGTGTTGCTCCAGGGAAGCCCAGCGCGGCGTGGACGGCGTTGGCGAGGGCTTGGACGTAGGTGCTGGTGATGCCGCCTAGTGCGGCCAGCACGGCCATCATCAGCAGGTCGCGGGTGGAGAAGTAGTGTCCGGATCTTCGCTGCACTTCGTGACCTCTATCAAGAGACCAGCGCTGTTCAGGGAGAGGCATCCGCCCAAGAGAGATCTCCTTTCCAGGCACAGGAAGCATAGCGGCTTCCCGTCTTGCCCTGGCAGTCATAGCCCACAGCCAAGCTCAGCCCTAGAAGACATGACTCGGAGCAGTCTTTGACTTATTGCCCAGATGATACATCGATCAGTTGACTGCGTCGGGAGGAGTTGGCGTCAGTGGCACGCTGTCGCGCGTTGGTCACAGCCAATTCCCCTTAGAGGGCACACTGATGCTTGACAAGGGCTAGAAGGTGGGATATACTTATAACTAACAAGTCAGTTACAATCTTAGGATTGGCGCCCTAGGATTGCTGATGTGTGCGGCAAAGGTGGCCACTGTCCCGGATGTCAGGTCTGAAAGGGAAGCCGGTCCAAGTCCGGCGCTGTCCCGCAACTGTAGCTCCCCGATGCGTGGAGAAACCAGGAGACCCGCCACTACTGCGCTCCGAATACCTTCGAGAGAAGTGGGATAGGAGATGATTACGCTCGGCCCGAACTTCCATCCCTACTCTTATTCTGTTCGCGGGCTCGGAAGTGTGCGCAGGTGTAGAAGACGGGGTTGGAGCGAGAGATCCGGAAGTGGAAGTGATAACGGATGCACACCTTGAACTCGAGATGTCGCTCGTGCTCTGGTGCCAGGGGGACGACCCGTCCGGGGGCGTGTCCAGGGAAGAGCAGTTGGCGCTCAACCGGGAACTGACAGCTCAAGCGCAGGAGTTGGTGCAGCCAGCCATAGTCTACGACTTGTTCTCACTGCGGGAGGTGATGGACGGAGTCATCGTCCTCGAGGGGGGCTACGCCTTCCACGGCAACCTGCTGGCTGAGAGGTTCGGCCCCGTGAAGGAGGTTGCCTTAGCCCTGTGTACCATTGGCGGCGCGTTGGAGCAGCAGGTCTCGGTCTACCGGGAGGAGGGCGATGCGATTCGGGCCGTGCTTCTCGACGGGATAGGCACGGCCGCTGTGGGAGAACTCGCTGAGAAGGCTAATGAGTTGATCAGGAAGGTGGCTTGTGAGAAAGGTTGGAAGGCGAGCGCTCCCTTCCAGCCGGGTCAGATAGATTGGCCCCTGGAGGATCACACGGTGTTCTTCGATCTGTTGCCCGCGGACAAGCTGGGGCTGCGGCTGGATTCCAACCACCTGATGATTCCGTGCAAATCGGTATCCATGGCCATTGGGTTGGGGGAGGAGATGCTTCCGCTGGCCATGGAACGAGCGTGCAGATACTGCCCCATCGGAGACCAGTGTCGTTTCAGCCATGATCGGCTCTCTGAAGTGCTGTCGAAGCAGTCGCCGTGATCAAGGGCCACGCAGCCTCCGGATCGTGAGCCTGCGAGCGGGTCCGCTGTGAGGCCCCGTAAGGAATGCCCAAGGGGGACTGGTGTCAAGAAGGTATGCGTGGGTAGCATTGTCGGGCTTATTTGCAGGCGCCGTCAGCATTCCTATCAACCAGTACAAAGTGCCTCCGGTGATGCCTGTGTTGATGGAGGCCTTTTCACTGGATCTCACAACGGCCAACCTGTTGATGTCGGTCTTCAGCCTCGCGGGGCTCGTGCTGGCAATTCCGGCTGGCCTGATCGTCCACGGCATAGGCCCTAGGCGTGCGGGACTCATTTCCATTGGTTCCGTGGTCATCGGCGCTGCGCTGGGCGCAGTGAGTGGTGGGGCTACAGCCTTGCTCCTGAGCCGAACCATTGAGGGTCTCAGCTTCGTATTCATGATGATCGGCGCGCCCGCCATCATAGCCGTCTGGTTCAGTGCTCAGGACAGAGGGGTTCCCATGGGGATATTCGCAACCTGGGTGCCGGTGGGAAACATGATCGCTTTCGTCGTCGCGCCGGCACTGGCAGTTCAGTTCGGCTGGCAGGCCATCTGGTGGTTCGGATGCGCCTACGGGACGCTGACTTTTCTGGTCTTCTGGGTGCTGGTCAGAATGCCAACGGAGGCAGCTGAGCTGGCGGACACTTCGAATCCGACTGGTACGGGTCAGCTTTCCCGTGGGCAGAGCACGGCCGCCGTGCGACGGGCGCTGGCCAACCGAGACGTGTGGCTGCTCGGTCTGATGTTCTTATGTTTCACGATGTGCTTCCCTGCTTTCATGGCCAATATGCCGACCTTCCTCCACACCGTGCGTGGCTATACGTTGGCTACGGCTGGTCTGATCGTCAGTCTTTCCTCAATTGCAGCCATTGTCTCTTGCCCTGCGGTAGGATGGATCTCCGATCGAATCAGCTCGCGGAAGACCGTATATATGGTCGCCTACCTGGCGCTGACCGTTCTCTGGGTCTTGCCCTTCAGAGTGACCGGAGCGGCTATTCCTCTGTTCATGATCGGCTTTGGCGTGTTCGCCCCCGCTATCCCCACCATGGTCATGGCCTCGGTACCTGAGATCGTGGAGCGGCCGGAGTTGGCTGGGATCGGTATGGGGGTCGTGGTGATGGTACAGAACCTGGGGTTGTTGCTGGGTCCCGTCATATTTGGACGTATCGTTCAGACTACGGGTAGCTGGGTGATGGCTGGCTACGCTTTGACACCCTTCTGCGTGCTTGGAGTGGTAGTCGGTTTGACGGTGAGAGTGCGGTAAGGGTTGTCCAGTGTGGGTTCAAGGGAGGAGGTGAATGAGTTCTCGGAATCTGGTAGAGCATCGAATCTGATTTGCGTGGTACTCAAAGACACGAGGTCTGGGGATGGCAACTGAAGAGAGAAAGAAGGAAATCCTGAAGGGGCTCTACGAGGGTGTCGTTGAATTTGACGAGGACAAGGTGGTGGAGTTCTCCAATGCCGCGCTAGCCGAGGATGTGGATGCGTACGAGGCGGTGATGGACGGTCTGGCGGCAGGGATGGAGCACGTGGGGCAGCTGTATTCGGACCAAGTGTACTTCGTACCTGAAGTGTTGATGTGCTCCGATGCTTTGTATGCCGGGTTGGACATCTTGAAGCCCCACATCACTGGGGACAAGGCAGAGGCTAGGGGCCAGGTGGTGATCGGTACGGTGGAGGGGGATGTCCACGATATCGGCAAGAACCTGGTGAAGATGATGTTTGAGGTTGCTGGCTTTGCGGTACACGATCTCGGTCGTGACGTGAAGCTGGAGAGGTTTGTGGAGGAGCAACTGAAGACGGATTCGGAGATTGTGGCGTTGTCAGCGTTGATGACGACGAGCATGTTGGCGATGCCGAAGGTGGTAGAGATGGTCAAGGCACGCAATCCCAACGCTTTGATCATGGTAGGTGGTGCGCCCATCACGCAGGAGGTGGCCGACAACTATGGGGCTGACGGGTATGCAGACAACGCAGCGAATGCGGTGCAGGAAGCGATCCAGATGATTAGCCGCTTGAGGGAGTTGTGAGAGGCTTTGCGCAACCCCCAAGCACACACGGAAACTAGGAACATGGCAGAGCAAAAGCAATCCAGACAGGAGACGATGTCCTCGGCCGAGCGAATGGGTGCCATCTTGGGGCGAGAGCGGCCTGATCGAGTTCCTTTCATGCCGTTCATCTTTGGCTTCTGTGCCAGGAATGTGGGCTATCCCATCCGCGACTTCTACGGGGATGCAGAGAAGAGCTTCTGGTGTCAGATGTGGACCCAGGAGATGTATGGCTACGACGGCGGTCCCAACTTCGGGTACGCCTCGGTGGGCGGCTGGGAGTTTGGCGGCGAGATCAAGATGCCGGAGAGCGAATGGGAGCAGGCTCCAGTGGTGACCAGGTTCCCGGCACGCACTCCAGAGGAGGTGGAGGCTCTGGAGATCCCTGATGTGGAGACCGCTGGCTACCTCCCTATCGCCGTTGAGTTCGCCAGGATCCAGGAGAGGTTCGGCATGCCGATCACGGTGAAGATCCTGCCGGCGTTTACCTGCGCAGGCAACATCGCGGAGGTCGATATGCTGTGCCGGTGGATAATCAGGCGACCGGAGGTCGTCCACAAGCTGATGCGGAAGATTACTGATTTCGCGAGACTGGTGATAGACTACTACGTGGACACGTTCGCCGGACAGCCCATGATGGCCTCCGTTGGAGACGCCACGTCGGCCAACCAGGTGATCTCACCCGGGCAGTTTCAGGAATTCGTCCTTCCCTATCAAAGAGAGATTCACGAGCATGCGATAGAACGCGGAATCGAGCATATCTTCTGCCACATCTGCGGGGAACAGAACCTAAACCTGCCCTACTGGGTCCAGATACCCTTCGGGAACCCGGGCATCCTGAGCTTCGGACATGAGGTGGATCTCGAGACGGCGATCGAGTACTTCGGCGATCAGCACGCCATCGCCGGCAACATCGAGCCACGGGTCATTCAGGAGGGGAGGTGGCAGGAAGTGTATGAGCTGTGCAGGATAGCCATTGACAAGGCAAAGTACGCTCCCAGTGGCTACTTGCTGATGGCCGGCTGCGAGGTACCGGTCCAGACACCACCATACAACCTCTACGTAATGAGGAAGGCGGTGACGGAGTTCGGCTTCTATGATTAGGAAGTTTGGTCACTCTAATCACGCATCTGATGGAGTTGGCGCACGATCAGGGTGTCTGGGAGCGAGGCTAGGATTGCCGTCAGTTGCGGATCCTTCAGCTTGGAGCGCAGCCCAATGGTTGGGCGACTTCCTCTGCCCGTTCTGTGCAGCAGGCCTACTTCCGCCAGGGAGTAGGCAGAATCGGCGCGGAGGGCGACCTGTGCCTGCGAGTGCCATGACGATGCCAGTGCGGAAAGGGAGCGCCAAATGAGAATCTCGGGCGAGGAGCGCAAGCAACAGATTCTTGAGGTCGCACGGGGCTTGTGTGCGGAGAAAGGGTTCGCTGGCACTACCCTTGACGACATTGCCGAGGGGGCGGGTGTCAGCCGAGCACTGGTGGTGCAGCACTTCGGAAGCAAGGAAGGTGTGTACGAAGCGCTATCTGACGTTGCGGCGCGGGTACACCCCCTTCAGGCTGACGAAGCCGTGCAGCGAAGGATACGAGAGAAGGACGACTACGGCGTCTTCCATGCATGCGCTGCACATGTCTTCGAGACTAATCTGCGGGACGCGGAGCGGTCTAACCTCCGGCTGACGGTGTTCAGCATGCTGGAGAACCCTGAGTTGTTCGAGAGGTTCTCCCAGGCTCGCGACGGGGCGTGGGAGGGCGTGATATCGTATGTCGAGGACAGGCAGCGACAGGGGGTGTTCAAGCCTGTAGATGCGCATAGCTTGGTAGAGGGCTTCAGGAGCATGGTGGTGCACCTGGCGGCCGAAGTGATCCATCGAGATGGGAAGGTGGACAAGCAGGAGTTCTATGGCGTGGTGGATACGATGATCGAACTCATGCTGGCAGGCCTCAGGCCATGACTGAGTGGCCACGGATACGCTCAGCGCCAGTCAAGAACTGGAATGCAGTTGGCACGACCGGGACCAATAGCCAGCCAGCGCTGAGGTCGAGGTGGGCAACACACCGGTTGGACGGTTGCTTGATAGCCACCGGGCAGGTGTGAGAAGGGAGGCCGGCCATGCCCATGTA
The DNA here is from genome assembly GCA_964347945.1 of uncultured Anaerolineales bacterium. Lineage (GTDB taxonomy): Bacteria > Chloroflexota > Anaerolineae > UBA7937 > B3-Chlor > CAYGAW01. Next base: position 24,101 of record CAYGAW010000165.1, on the reverse strand, counting down.
CGAGTACCAGTGCGAGGTTTGCGACCACCGCTACAATGTGCTGATGCGCATCGACGAGAGCCAGGAAGTACGTCCTTGCCCTCAGTGCGGCAGCGAGGGGGTGCGCAAGATCATCTCCTCGGTGTCGGTGGTGCGCTCTGAGTCTCAGAAGGCTGAGGACCGCCAGAAGGCGCTGCCACGGGTGGATCCCGCGAATCCACGGGAGGTCGCGAAGTACTTCAGGGAGCACGGATCACGGTTTGGAGAGGATGATTTCCGGGGTACAGATGCGTGGCACGATGCGGTTGATCGCGTGGCAGAGGGTGGCCCGACGTTGGATGAGTAGTGTCAAGTTTGGCGTACGACTGTTCGGTGGTCAAGGGAGGTTCCTGGGACCAAGGACGTGATCATGCATTTCTGGACCGTTGATCAACAACAGCTGAGGTGCACGTACCGTGGGGCATATTATGAGAGGAAAGGTAGTAATGAGCGCAAGAGAGAAGGCCAGACATATGGTCATCTTCCAGCCGTCGGGGAGCAGAGGCCGTGTCAAGGACGGAACGACCATCGTGGACGCCTCGCGTCAACTGGGTGTGGAACTGGAGAGCGTCTGCGGTGAACAGGCGACCTGCGGCAAGTGCAAGGTCAGGATCGAGGAAGGCTTCTTCGAGCGATTCGGCATCGAATCGAGCACGGACCACCTGTCCCCCATCGAGGAGCGCGAGAAGAAGTTCTTCGCGAAGCACACCGAACTCAAGGGATATCGTCTTTCGTGCGTCACCGAGATCCGCGGCGATGTACTGATCTTTGTCCCGGAGGAAAGCCGCAAGGGCAAGCAGGTCGTACGCAAGGCGGCGACGGACAGGAAGATTGATGTCAATCCTGCTGTTCGCAACTACTACGTGGAACTGGCGGCGGCCACGCTGGAGGACACCACCGGTGACTGGGAGCGGATTGGGCAGGCTCTGAAAGCGCAACACGGCCTTGAGGAGCTGGCCATAGACTACCGTACCCTCCTGACTCTCCAGGAGACGGTAAGGAAGGGCGACTGGAAGGTCACGGTCTCCGTGTGGATGGGCAAGGAAGTCATCGCCGTTCACCCTGGACGGGTCGAGGAGAGCTACGGCCTAGCGGTGGATGTTGGAACCACCACCGTGGCCGGTTATCTCTGTGAGTTGAGCAGCGGCAAGCTTCTGGCCACTGACTCCATGATGAATCCGCAGGTGACCTTTGGCGAGGATGTCATGTCTCGCATCACCTACGCCATGACCCACAAGGACGGATTGAAGAGGATGAACGATGCCATTGTCCAAGGCCTCAACCGCCTCGCGGGTCAGGTTGCCGCTCAGGCGGGCATCAAACGGCGCGACATCGTCGACTTCACCATCGTGGGCAACACCGCCATGCATCACATCTACATGAACATCTACCCCGTGTATATCGGCAAGGCGCCCTTCCCGCCGGCCCTGCACGCTTCGATAGACGTGAAGGCGCGCGATATGGGGCTGCGGATCAGCCCGGGTGCCTACGCCCATGCTCTGCCCATAGAGGCAGGGTTCGTGGGTGCGGACAACGTGGGGGTCCTTATCGCCGAGGAGCCCTACAAGCGGGATGATATGATGCTCATCATAGACATCGGTACCAACGGGGAGTTGGTGTTGGGCAACAAGGAGAAGCTCATCTCCTCATCCTGTGCGACGGGGCCCGCGTTCGAAGGCGCCCACATCAAGTATGGTATGAGAGCTGCGCCCGGTGCCATCGAGCGGGTGCAGATAGATCCGGAGACAAAGGAACCCCGCTACAAGGTCATCGGCAACGATCAGTGGAGCGATGAATTAAAGGAGATGGGGGCCAGAGGTATCTGCGGCTCAGGCATTATGGACGTCGTGGCTCAGATGTACGTGTCTGGAATCATACTCAAGACGGGGCGGATCAACACAGAACTCGACCATCCACGGATGCGCGAGGGGGAGGATGGATGGGAGTACGTTCTGGCCTGGGCCGACGAAACGGCGATTGGGCAGGACATCACCGTCAACCAGAGCGACATCCGCGCGGTACAGCTGGCTAAGGGGGCCATGTACGCCGGCGCCAAGCTGATGATGAGGCGTTTGGGTATCGACAAACTGGATCGGGTGATTCTGGCCGGTGCTTTTGGGAGTTACATCGATCCCAGACAGGCGATGATCATGGGGCTGTTCCCCGATTGCGACCTGGAGAAGGTCTACGCCGTTGGCAATGCTGCCGGTGACGGTGCGCGCATCGCTCTGCTGAATGTTGACAAGCGAAGGGAAGCGAACGAGTACGCCAGAAAAGTGGAGTACGTGGAACTGACCGTGGAGCAGGACTTCGAGAAACACTTCGCTCAGGCGATGTACTTTCCCCACATGAAGGATGAGTTCCCGCACCTTGAGGGCTTGATTCCTGAGAGCCAGACGGCCAGGTAGGAAAGCGGAGGCTGAGATGACTCTGAAGTTCCGATATGAGAAAGAGCAGAAGGTCTGCGACATCGGCAGCATCAAGGTCGGAGGCCAGCCCGGCGAGCATGCGCCCTTGCTACTGGGCAGCATGTTCCAGAAGGGGGACAAGCTGGTCGAGAGCAGGAAGAAACGGAAGTTCGACCGCGAAGGTGCAGCGGATCGGATCCGCCAGATGGAGCGGCTTTCTGATGAGACTGGTGTTCCCGGGATGGTGGCGATGGTCGCCAACAGCGCGGAGGAGATGAAGGCCTACGTTGACTTCTTCGTCAGCGTCAGCGACAGGCCCTTTGCCATCGACATCTGGATGCAGAGCACCAGACTCGAGGCCACCAAGTACATCTGTGAACAGGGGCTGCAGGATAGACTCCTGTACAACAGCATTACCCCGTGGGACGAGGACATCCCGGGTCAGGTACAAGTGCTGCGGGAGTTCGGGGTGAGGCACGTGGTCGTCCAGGCCTTTGACGTGGAGGACAAGACCCCCGCGGGACGTCCCAAATCCTTGAGGAAGCTGCTGGAGGCGGTCGAGAAGGGCAGTTTCGAGAGCATCCTTGTGGACACGGCGGTGATGAACCTGCCGGCCACTGCGTTCTCGTTGCTGGCGAATAGTCTGATAAAGGAGGAATTCGGCCTCCCGGCGGGTAGTGCTCCGTCCAACGGGACCTACATGTGGAAGGAGTCGAGGGACAACTGGGGCTCGAAGGGCTTTGTCGCCGTCGATGCCGGAATACACGCCATCTGCGCCATGGCAAGCGACTTCATGCTCTACGGACCCATGACAGGCACGGAGCGTATCTTCCCGGCGGTGGCGGCGGCCTCGTCGCTCTTGGCTACTATGGTCTACGACGACACCGACAGATTGCCGCAAGAGGAGACTCATCCCTTGAACCTTCTCTTCTCCGACATGGTGCAACAATTGGCTGGCCAATAAGGAGGCATATCAATGGCAGGTAACAACATGAATCATCGCGAGCGAGTCCTGGCTACGCTGCGCGGCCAGAAGGTGGATCCGGTGCCGGTGTTCAGCGGCATGGGCAACTTCACTGTGCACGGCCTAGCGGACCACGGCTGGAGATTTCCCGAGGTACACGTGGACAGCCACAAGATGGCGGCGGCGGCGGCCTCCACATACACGCTCTTCGGCCTCGAATCTGTCGTCGTCCCCTTCGACGTGGGGGTGGAGGCCGAAGCCTTGGGGTGCGGCGTGAACTACTATGAAGACGCAGATGAGATCCTGTACCCTACCATCTCCACGAAGTTGGCGGACAAGGTGGAGGACTGGGATCTTCAACTGCCCGCCGACCCGCTGGAGAAGGGGAGGATACCCATTGTCATCAACGCCATCAAGGAACTCAAGGAGGACGTGGGCGACGACGTGGCAGTGGGCGCTTGGGTTCTGGGACCCTACACCCTCGCGGGACAGATTCTGGAACTGGATGACTTGTTCAAGAAGAGCTTCAAGAAACCCGACGCGGTGAACAAGGTACTGGACGTGCTGGAGAGCTTTCTGATTTCCCTTGCCAACCACTACCGCGATGCCGGTGCCGACTACATGACAGTGCGGGAGATGGGCGGGGGCGGCGATGTGCTGAGTCCTCGCATGTTCGGGTCCCTGATCCAGCCTCATCTGCAAAACATGTTCGCCGCACTCGACTCTCCCAAGGTTCTGCACATTTGTGGAGACACCAACCTCATCGTAGAACAGATGGCCGATTGCGGAGCGGATGCCTTAAGCGTGGATCAGAAGAACCAACTAGGAGAGACCCGGAAGAAGCTCGGCGACAAAGTGATCTTGCTGGGCAATCTCGACCCGTACAATGTGCTGGTGACCGGTGCGCCAGGGGAGATTGACGCGGCTGTGAAGGAGATAATCGAGAGCGGCGTCAATGCAGTGTGGCCGGGCTGCGACATCTGGCCCGATGTTCCCAAGGAGAACATGCTCGCTCTCATGGAGTCTGTCTACAAGCACGGCAAGCGTCCCTAGGTCGGCATCCGGGCCGAGTACCGGAAGGGCAGTGAGAGCCACGGGGATGAAGGAAGAACAGGGCCTACTGATCGTGCTCACCGGAACTGGCAAGGGGAAGACGACCGCGGCTCTCGGACTCGCCTGGCGCGCCGTGGGGCATGGCGCCAAAGCGGCGTTCATCTACTTCACGGGCCCATTCGAGCGACGTTGAGTGATCATGGCTTTACTTGCACGGGCACGCCTGCGACCATCAAGTAGACTTCGTCAGCACGTCCGGCCACTGCTTGATTCGCCTCGCCCAAGAGGTCGCGGTAGAGGCGTCCCAGTCTGTTGACGGGAACAAGCCCCATGCCTACTTCATTGCTGACGATTATGCAGCTGGCCCCCACCGTGTCAATGGCCTCCAACAGCTCGCGGAGTTGCATATCAAGCTCGTCTTGAAGGAGCTTCTCATCGACTGCTTCCGGGTCACTCTTGGCCCTACACTCGCCGATCACATTTGACACGAGTAGAGTCAAGCAGTCCAATATCACGACCTGAGCATCGCCAATTCCGTGCAAGATACCTCTGCCGACGTTGATCGGCAACTCCAAGACGCGCCAGTTTGGAGGCCTGTTCCTCCGGTGTTCATCGATCCTCTGCCTCATCTCCTCGTCGCGGGCTTCTCCTGTAGCTGCAAAGAGCACCCTCTCGCCTAACTCTACGGCCAGTTTCTGCGCTTGGCGGCTCTTGCCGCTGCGCGCGCCGCCAAGTATCAGAATGCATCTCTTCTCCAAACCGGCTTCCCCTCTGCTACCTCACTGACTTCGGCCTAAGTCGGTTTTTCGCGATGTCGAGAAAATGATAACCGTTCCTTCGGACCTTGCTGCTGGCAAGGATCTCTATTCGCTTCTTGAAGAGGGGGCCATCCACCACCAGGGTATGATATTCGCCGGCTTCCCCACATACGGAGAGATTGACCCTCTCTTGGAGGTTGACAAGGTGAGCAAAGAAGGCGGAATCCAATTCTCGTCCGATCCATTCCTCACCGAACAGTTCGGCGTTGGCTGCAACTATCACCGCCTTGAAACCGAGACCGATGAAGCGCTTGAGAATCTGCGTCTGATCACGGCCCCAAAGCGGCAGGAAGGGCCGTATGTTCGTCTTCTTGCAGACTCTCTCGACCCACCCTCGGTGTTCCTCCAAGTCGATATCACCGAATACGCCACCTTCCACCCCCACGTTCCGGAGTTCGTGAACAGCGCTTATGAACTCGCGCTCGTACGCTTGCATCGGGGTTTTCCTCTGTACGACTGGAATACCGATGGCCTGTGACTGTGCCTCTACTAGTTCAGCCCTGAGACCATGCCAGCATGATCTCTTCCCGTCCTCAGTTGTCATGTTGAGGAGATGAGAGACCCGGAGCCCGGACATGATTGCCTGGTAGCAGGCGAGGCAGCTATCCTTGCCTCCACTCCAGGAAGTGAACACTTGCATCTGGATTCGTGCCCTGTTCTTGCCGGTCCTGGTAGTCAGCCGAGAGCCATGAGGTGAGAAGTGTTGTTCAGGAAGCAGAGTATGGTTCCTTCAGGGTAGGTTTCCACCAGGGATACAGAGGCGGGATCTAGGCGTATCTGCCACAACCGCTCCAAGTCAATCCCCAGCCAAGTGCAGAGCAGCACCCGGAGCGGACCACTGTGCGCCACAACCAGTACCGTTTCCTCCGGCGAATGCCTTTGCAGTCTTCTCGCCAGCCGCCCAACTCGGCTCGCCAGCTGCCTCAAGTTTTCTCCTGCAGGAGCAGCCGTATCCACATCTCCGCCCCTCCAAAGCCTCAGTGCCTCAGGGCAACACCTGTCAACCTCTTCGAAGGTCATCCCTTCAATCTGGCCAAAATCCAGCTCTCGTAGCTCTGGGCAGAGCACCACTTCCGTGGCATGTACTGAAGCGACGATCTCTGCCGTGCTGTGCGCACGATTCAGGTCACTCGAGTAGATCGCCGCAATCTCCTCCGTGGCCAGATGGTCGCGCAGCATCTTGGCCTGCACAATGCCTTCCTCGCCCAGGCCGATTTGGCTGTGACCCCAGTATCGCCGGTGCCCCGGCTTGGTCTTGGCGTGCCTCACGAGGAGCAGTCTGGACACTGTCCTCCCTCCAATATGCCAATACGTGGCCACATCATGGGAGGAGAGAAACGAGCATGAGAGCGACCACCTCTGTCACCTCGACGATGGCACCATAAGTGTCTCCCGTGAGACCGGCGAACCTGTGGCTCAAGAAGGTCGCCAGCGCCATCGCCACGAGCCACACGCCGAGCATGAGGGCCATGCCTCCCATTCGAAAGATCCCCAGGGAGACCACTGCGGTGACCATAGTTGCCAGCATGAGACTAGACCAAGTCGTCTGCTCCTTGAACGTCCTCCCCAGACCGTCAGGCCTAGCATACGGGAAGGAGAATATCGAGCAGACCACTGCCCACCGGCTGAGCACAGGCACGAGTATCAGTCCGCCCAGCCTGGAAGCAGCGGGAAGGCTTCCAAAACAAACATACTTCAGCAGCAGCAGACAGATGGCCCCCACCACGCCAAAACTGCCCACGCGGCTATCATGCATGACCTCCCATCTCTCGTACGGAGTCTTGGAACCACCAAGCCCATCGCAGGTATCGATGAAGCCATCGAGGTGCAAGACCCCGGTGAGCAGGATCAAGACCACGAGCAGACCCGCGTTCACCAACGACGGAGGCAAGGCCAAGCCGAGGACCCCGTCAAGGCCGGCCAAGCTCAGCCCCAAGATGGCGCCAACCAATGGGAAGAAACTCGCAGAGTGGCCTACCTCTGAGGGGTGTGCTATATGACCTCGCGGCGAGGGTATGACGGTGAGAAACGCCAGAGCTCTAAGGAAACTCACTATTCCGCCTCGGACACTCCGGCCTGAGCGAAGCTGGCCATCTCGGACAAGATCCTCGTTGAAGCTTCGACGAGAAAGATGCCAAGAGCAGCGCCGGTCCCTTCTCCAAGCCTTAGACCTAGATCGACGAGGGGCTCCAGCCCCATGTGGCGGAGCATCGTCCGATGTCCGAGCTCTGCCGAAACATGTGAAGCAATGAGATAGTCTTTCAATGCTGGCGCGAGCTCAGTCGCAATGAGGGCGGCCGCACCGGAGATGAAGCCGTCGATGACTGTCGGGATGCGGCGAAACGCGGCACCGATCATCACCCCGGCCAGCCCTCCGATCTCATAGCCACCAACCTTTGCGAGCACGTCCAAGGGGTCATGGGGATTGGGCTGATTTACGGAAAGGGCTCGTTCGATTACTTCCACCTTGTGGGCCAACTGGCCGTCGTTCAGCCCTGTGCCCATGCCCGTAACGTCCCTCACAGGCGCACCGGTTATGGCCGCGCAGATAGCGCTGCTAGGCGTGGTATTGCCTATGCCCATGTCTCCAGTGCCCACAACATCGAGACCTCGCGCGGTTTCGGCTTCGAGTACCTCGATGCCGGCTTCTATGGCCCGAATTGCTACCGCCCGACTCATGGCGGGCCCGCGGGCGATGTTCCGGCTACCGGGCCCTATCCTCTTCGAGACAAGCTGACGATGTGACTCTTTCATGTCGGTCGCTACCGCCATGTCCACCACCACAACCCGGGCTCCTACATGACTAGCAAGGATGTTTATGGCTGCCCCACCCTGCAGAAAGTTGCTGACCATCTGGGCCGTGACTTCCTGTGGATAAGCACTCACTCCTTCGCGAGCGACCTCGTGGTCACCGGCAAGGACGATGATGGCTTTGTGGTGGATCAGCGGACGAGGACTGCGGGTGATCCCCGCGACCTGTATGGACAACTCCTCTAGCCGCCCCAGGCTGCCCTGGGGCTTGGTAAGCCGATCCTGCCTGGCCCTCGCGGCAGCCATGGCCTCGTCTGAGGGAGATTCGATGCGAGAGATAGTCCGTTCCAGTGCTTCCATGGTTCAGCCACCTGGCAGGTGAAGAGCGGTATTGCGACAGACCAAGCTGCAATGACACGATGTCTCTGCGAGCACGGCTGCCCGACGGGGGACGAGTCCTGGAGAAGCAGGGATCTTGGTTTCACCGCGACGGCGCAGAGGCTGGGGCGAGAACAAAAGAGAGGCTGTAAGGTGCGCCAATCGATCGCTTGTTGGAAACACTGCAATGGAGATACCGTCTCCGCCTCTTCGTGCACTGAGGCGCCAAGTCACTGCGCCACAAACTGGAAGCGGTGTCGGAAACGCCTCAACAGCTTCAGGATGGGAGCGCCAAAGAGTAGAATGAGTACAAGATTGCCCGCCGCCCGCCCCACATCCCACCACAGAGACGTCACCACATAAAAAGTGGCGTACCGGCCGACCGCTTGCCAGATACCCGCTCCACGCTGCCAGTACATTTCTGATTGGCCCGTATCCACGATGTACGGCCAAAACCAGAGGTTCATCACAGCCCCAAACACAAACCCCAGGAGCGCTCCCCATGTCGCCAGCATCACGACCTCCCCTCGTCCCAGGCGGCGCAGTTGCGGGAGCCACCCCGAGGCCATGCCCATCCAGCCGGCGGAGAGCATCTGATAGGGGAGCCAGGGGCCCAACCCCCCGGTGACGATAGCGGATACCAGGAAGGAAAGCGCTCCTAGTAGGAAGCCGAAATCGGCTCCGTAGGTGTAGCCAGCCAGGATAGGCAGGAACAGCATCGCAGTGAAGCCAGCGGGCCCAGGTATCAGACGCAATACACTGTTGATCGCGACCAGAATCCCCAGCATGGCGACTATCTTCGAGTTCATCTGCTGGGTCTCGAGATTGGCAACGATGACTACCAGACATAGTCCCAGCAATGCGAGGAAGGTGAAGGGGGCGTCCGCTTGACGAGTCATGGAGCCAGCCTGCCCCTCGGGCGGGGCGAGGAGGAAGGGGTACCCAAACGCCCAAACGCCGAGCAGAGTGGCTAGCGTGAGCACTGCGGCGCTGAGGCCTCTTCTCAGAAAAGCCGAGCCTCCCAGCCTCATGTGGCTATAGTCTCCAAGAAATCCTCCGGTGTGAGGAAGCGGTCATCGCGAAGAAGCTTGTTCACCTGTGTAGAGAAGACCATTGACTTGCTCATCACCGACGATGTTGGCCCATCGACCACCACCTGACCCTCGCTCAAGATCACCACTCGTTCGGCGCATTGGGCGACCAACTCGACATCGTGAGTCGCTATGAGGACAGTCTTGCGCTCATCCCGCTTGGCAGACAGGAACTGAGCCAGCTGGCGCTTCTGGTGATAATCTAATCCACGGGTTGGCTCGTCCAAGAGAATGACCTGCGGGTCGGCCACCAATATGGCAGCCATAGCCGCCCGCTGTCGTTCTCCAGCACTGAGGTCGCGGGGATAGCAGTCGAGATACTGCTCCAGGTGAAGATGCGTGAGGAGCTCAGAGTAGTTGGCCGTCTGCACACCATGGCTGCGGAGGGTGAAGTCGAGCTCCTGGCGAAGGGTGTCGGCAAAGAGAAGAACTCCCGGGTTCTGGGGCACATACCCCACGTGTCGTGCGATGTCCTCAACGTCTCGCGATCTCGTATCCTCGCCCCATACCTCCACGACTCCCTGCTGCGGACGGAGCAGGCCGACCAAATGCCCTAGCAGGGTCGTCTTGCCCGAACCGTTGCGCCCCATGATGGCCACGAACTCACCTTTTCTCACGGACAGATTGATGCCGCGCAAAGCCTCGTGGCCATTGTATGAGAACCAGACATCGTGAACGCTGATGGCCTCGGGCTGAGTCTCCTTCTCGTCGCCGGGCTGGTCCACAGCTGCTTCGTGGCGAACTGCCGGAAGGTCCAGGTCCTTCACAAACCGGCGGCCTTCCTTGATCGTGAGCGGGAGTGGCTGCCACCCCAGCTGCTTCGCCAACGCCACGAGGGGCGGCACCAGCTCGATTCGTCTCAGCACCTCGTCAGGCGTGCCCAGGAGCGGGGCATCGCCGTTGCCGGGCAGATAGAGCATGCGGTCAACGTACTGCACCACGCGTTCCAGGCGGTGCTCTGCCAGGATGATGGTTAGCCCGAGATCTGAGTTTAGCTTCTGAAGGGTGGTTAGAACCTCCTCGGCAGCCTGGGGATCCAACTGCGATGTCGGCTCATCCAATACCAGCACCTTGGGATGGACCGTCAGGACTGCCCCGATGGCGACTCGTTGCTTTTCCCCTCCGGACAGAGTGTTTATGCGGCGCCGGCGCAGATGGGCGATGTTGAGTTGATCCAGGATTTCTTCGACCCGTTTCCTCATCACTGTCTGCCCTAGGTTGTGGTTCTCCAGGGCAAAGGCAAGCTCGTCCTCGACTGAGTCGACGACGAACTGAGTCTCCGGGTCCTGGAGGACAAAGCCCACTATGCTGCTCATGCCTCCGGGTCCCAGGGTCACCGGGTCCTGATCTGCGACACTGATCTTGCCCTGGAGGGTTCCACCGTAAAAGTGAGGGACCAGACCGTTGACGCAGCGTAGCAGTGTCGACTTGCCGACGCCAGAGGCGCCCACAACGAGGAGAAACTCCCCCTCCTCCACTTGCAAGGAGAGATGATCGAGCACCGGGCTGTCGCTCTCGGGGTAGGTGTAGGTGACGTCACGAAACCGTATCATCGTTGCTTCTCCTTGGGGGCGGCCAATGCCGGCGACACCACGGCCAACAGGGCCAGTCCTATGAGGGGGCTGAACATGGGAAAAGAGAACCGTGGGTAGGGATAGAAGCGCAGCGTCTCTCCGGCCGCTAGCCAGACGCAGCCGACGGTCAACAGTGAAAGGATGCAGGCAGTAGCGACCACGCTGTCACGTCTTCGCCACAGCTCGCGACGGTAGCGACTGCGCTCCACCCGTCGCCCCAAACTCACGAGGATGATCCCGAGCAGCACCAGACTGGCCAAGACAAGAGAAGCGCCGGCCCAGCGAGTGCGGGAGTAGTAGCTGTACCAGAAGGCGCCTGCCAACAACCCAAACAGGCTCAGCGCGATGAGCGCCTTGTCCACCAGGCCACGTTCTCGGCTGGCCGGCCGTGCGATGCTGCCAAACCCACGTGCTTCCATTGATTCGGCGAGTTGAATGGCCCTCTCCAGTCCACTGGTCAGGAGGGGCACGAACAGTGGCAAGAGGTCTCTTATCCCCCGAAAGCGGTGGCCTCGGATGGCTTGCGCCTCTCGGATTTCTTTGAGACTCGACATCATCTGAGGAACAAAGGCGATGGCAATCGAGGTTATCATGCCCATCTGGTACATGAAGGCCGGAACCGACCGCAGCAGCTGATGGTGATCCGCCATCACGTTGAAGGTTGCGAAAACCAGGAGGATGGTCACAAGGTTCAGTCCGTTGGCGAACCCGTAAGCCAAGGCCTCGAAACTCATCTCGCCACCCAAGTCCAGGAAGGTGACACCTCCAACCCTGACCAGCAGGCGAGGCACGGTCAAGAACACTGTTTCGCCATGATGGGTTGCCAAGATGTTAAAAATAGCCCCGAAGGTGACAAGGGCAAGGCCTGCCTTCAGGAAAACGCGCCAGCTGCCAGCGAGAGAGGAGTCTCTGGAGATGGTGCCGTAGTCCACGGCAACTGCCAGCAGCAAGATCGTCAGATACAACGGATTCTTGGTGAGCATGGCTGGCAATAGTGCCGCCCCCAGCCACAAGACCCACGTCACAGTGTGATACAATGGACTAACCTCTCCGACTCTTCCTCCTCAGGCTGCTCGCTTCCGCAGGTAGATCACCAGCAGCACAGCCACGATGAGTACGAATGCCACCCCTCCCACTCCAATGGGCCCCAAGTAACGCGCCAACGGGACAGGTGCCGGCTCATCGCTTGTAGGCTCCGCGGCTGTTTCAGACAATGCCCCGGTTTGGCTCTCCTCCGAAGGTGATACCTGGGTCACCACCGCCGGAGCCGTGAATGTGACCGCACCGTTCTCCCCCAAGACGCCACTCTGGTAGTCGGAGTAGCTGACTTCAACCTCATACTCTCCGGGCTCCAAGCCAGCGATAGCGAAAGTGAACGAAGTCTCGCCGCGAACCATGGACTGGGGCTCGCTCCAAGCTTGTCCGGTGCGATGGTATCGGACCGCCGCTGCTGCGCTGCCGTCGGAGTCGCCGCCGAAGGTCGCGCTCACCGCCAGCTTCTGGGGTCCGCCAGTAGCGCTCACCGAGCCTGGTCTCAGTGCGCGGTCACGAATCTCGTCTAGTGTCATGAAAGGCAGCTGCGTCAGTGGTTTCCATGGCGAGGACACCACATCGACCTCTCCCCACACCCAGGCGCTGACATGCCCGCCCTCCAGTTCGGGTAGGGGCCAGGTGTTCATGTCTCCCCAGCCGTCACCGTTTTCGTTCATGGGGAAGTATATCCAGAAGGTGCACGGTTCGTCTGGGGTGAATGGGCACTCACACCAGCAGTCGGTGTCAGTGCCGGGGCAACCCTCCTCTTCAATTCTGCAGACGGCATCACCTGCGAAGGCGGTCTCACGGGATAGACCAGTGGCCTCCAAGGCCGTCAGCCGATCCACCGGGGTGTTGAGTTCCAGGTAGCGAGTAAGGGTGGTGCCGTCCCCAAACTGGACAATCACTCCCACTTGTCCTGGCTCTTCCTGGGCCAAAGCCGGCCCACTCCCGAGTAACAGCGCGGCCACCAATGTGGTGTATAGCAGGCCAAGCCTAACCAACTGGTGAGATTTCCTTGTTTCGATCATTTCCTTCTCCCCGTCATCTGGTCTTGTATGGGCAACAAGAACGCCCCAACCTTGTAGGTCTGGGGCTTCAGAGAAAAACCCCTCGTCGAGCTGACCAGGGGTTCGCTGCTATGGTCTTGCGACCATGTCTCCTTCCCCCTTTCTCTCGAAGGTTGTCGGAGCGCGATTCAGGCGGGTGTCCTGGCTCCTCCAGCTATGCTGGAGCTACAGTTGCGGGACAGCGCCGGACTCTGACCGGCTTCCCCTTTACGTCCTAGCATCCGGGCAACGGGCACCTGGATCGCGGACTATTCAGTTTGATAACAGTATATCACGCTTTCTCTGCCTTGTCAAGTAGGGAACTGTTTCCCCGGTTGGAATGGCGCAGTACGTGGGCAAGCAAGCTTCATCGGCAGACGTGCAGGCGTTCATCTGACAACCAAGACCGGACGGGTCGAGTCAAGCACGATCCGCTCAGTTATGTCGTTCAGCATGAAGCGCCGGAGTCCCGAGGCGATGTGGGCACCGGCGACGACAAGATCGTAGTTATCGTCCTCCGCCTCGGCTAGGATCTCGTCTATGACTAGGCCGTGCCGTACCTTGGCCCTTCCTTCCACCTCCAAGTTCTCCAGGATCTCAAGGTCCTTCCTCAAGTGCGCACCCTCGCGGGCGTCCGATTCCAGTAGGGCCTCCGTGGAGTTCTCCAGATCGCTCATCTTGGCCTCCGGTGTGAGGGGCAACTGTGACATTACGTGAAGGACGGTCACGTGCGCCCCTGTCAAGCGAGCGATGCGACCTGCCAGCTCAGTGTCTTTCTCGCCACATTCCGCTCCCCCCGTACAGACCAGTATGTTCTTCAGTTCTCTTCTTTTTCCTTTCACGATGAGAACGGGGACCTGACAGTACCGGGCCAGGCGTGCAGCTGTGGAGCCCAGTAGAAAGCGGGTGATGCCACGACGCCCCCGCGAACCCACAATCACAAGGTCGTACGTTGTTTCCTCCGTCTCTTTGAGGATCTCCTCCGCAGCGTGTCCGCTTCTGATTCTAATGTCTAGGTCCGGCACATCATCGCACAAGGCATTGCTGGTTCTTTGCAGCATCCGGTTCACTTTTCTCTCTTCACCCGGGCGCTCAAGTACCCCTAGAAGAGTGACGGGACCTTTCGCCTCTCTGGCAATAAGTGCTCCAAATCGAAGAGCTTCAGCGGCGTGGGCGGAGCCGTCGGTGCACATCAGAATCTTCATAAAGGAGACCTCCTCTTGCTTACACGAGCATGAGCAGAATCGGCGTTATTAGAATGATGCCCGCAAAAATCATCATGTTACGATTACTCTCAACGATGAGAGAAGTAAGGAACAGCAGGGCCCGCTCATGGGGCCTGTAGAGAATGAAGAGCGTGACGAAGGACACAATCGTGGTGGCCATTATCTGTACGACCACAATCGTGCAGGCCATGGGGTTTCCTAGCAAGAGCGCGACGAGCAGTGTGTCTACAAAGGTGGAGACATTCGCGCCCATGATGTAGGCGATGGCGTTCTCGCTCCGAATGTACCCTCGCGCTGACAAGGGCACCAAGATGCCAAGCGAGATGGAGACGGACATGGAGACGGTGGTTACGATGGCTCCCACGACAAACATGACGATGGGACGGTATATCACGCGGGGAATCTGCGCGAAATCGGTGGCCTCGAGTTTCAGGTCTGGCAGGGCTCTATCCAAGAGGCCGAAACTGAGCATGATGACCCCCACGCCAATCACAAACGCCAGCCAGCCCGCGGATCTCTCCAATATGAAGCCAACGATGGGCCCGTAGATCAGGTCGATGACTGAAGTTGCGGAAGCCCCAATACTCAAGTGGATGGGGGCGGCAAGTTGGCCAGTCATCATCACGTAGCCGATAACGAGCCCCGGCAAGTGCAGGGAGAATGTAATGATGAACGTCAGCAGGCCCATGGAGAGACTGGTGAGCCGTTCGTGGCCTCTTAACGAGTAGAGAAGCCCGATGAAAAGGACTATGAAAGAGGCCCCAAGGCGAGACCCTGTTATCATGGTGAAGGTCTCGAACTCCCTGATGACCCCGGCGTCGAAGAACGCAAGCGCAGCTGCGGCCACAGGGGATCCGCTGAGCACAACGTGGGCGCCGAGCCAGCCCAATCCCAGACTGTTGGCGGCGTTGTCAACGTCGAACCAACCTTGAATGAACGGGGCTATCGTGCCAGCCCCATCTTTCATCAGTTGGATAGCCAGGATGAAGAGCATTACGCTCAGGAGGCCGAGGCCGACCTTCTTCCAGCTCAATCCCCTCACGACTTGCTCCCGTGGCCTAGAGTTCGCCTCTCACTTCGGTTCCCAGCCGATCGAAGAACGTGACCATGAACCGGTGCCGCTCCTCAGCCATCTCCCTGGCCTTAGCGGTAAAAAGGGATTCTTTGATCTGGGAGAGCTTGAACGCGAATTCGTGAACGGGGGTGTGGTCCGACGAGAGATCTCCTCGGGCCAGGAGTCGGTTTCCCCAGCGAGCTTGCACGTAGCCGTGGTTCACCTCAGCCCAGAGGAGCTGCCCCATCAACCCGCCGATGGCATAGGCTCGGGCCACCCCAATGGCGCCTATGCAGTCTAGCTTGTCGGCATCATAAAGGACCCTGGCTTCCAGGGTTTGTGGAACAGCATCGTTGCGAAAACGATGGGTGGCTATGGCGTGGGCCACGGCTTCCACCCTCTCCGGTGGCCAGTCAGCCAGGATCTGCCGAGCCTTCTCGGCCCCGGCCTGCGCATGACAGATGCCGTCTCGTATCTCCTCAGGTCGACCTATGTCGTGGAGCAATACCGCCGTGCTGAGGATCTCCATGTCCGCGCCCTCGGTAGGGCCGATCCGTTCCGCCAGACGGAGAACCCTCAGCACATGGTGGAAATCGTGAGCCGGATCGGCTTGCTCGTAGTATTGTCGCGCTTGCTCTACGTCGATGACTAGCAACTCTAGCCTGCGTATTCCTTCGCTGTTCAGGACCTTCTGGGCCTGCGCGCATGGAGTAGATTGCTGAGAACTATGAGGCGCAACCTGATCCGGACATGAAGAAGCGGCCTGCGTCAGACAGATAGGTAGGCAGCCGCCTCCAGAATTCGGGCCTCAGCCCCTTCCGCAGCAGACGGCCGGGGCGCAGGTAGAAACGACGATAGGCCTCGTGCCACTTCCTTTCCACCAACTCCGACGTCACCTCACCGATGGCAAAGCGAGCTTTCTCATCGTGAATGGCGAAATCCCGCCAGTCATGGCTGAAGAGGTCACCTCCGTCCAGAATCATCTGGTATAGTTCGGTGCCGGGGAAGGGAGCAGCGATCATGAAGTTGGCCAGGTCCGGATCCAGTTCCAGCGCGAGCTTGATGGTGTCCTCCATCGTTTCCTCGTTCTCGCCGGGCAGACCGAAGATGAAGAAGCCGATGGTTTCCAGGCCTGCTTCTCTCGCGTTGGAGAAGGCTTCGCGGACGTCCTCGATGGTCTGATTCTTCTTCATGATGTCCAGAACACGCTGGTTCCCGCTCTCCACGCCGAAGCCGACCCGCCTGCAGCCCGCCTCTTTCATCAGTCGGAAGAGTTCCAGGTCGGTGTTATCAGCCCTGATGCCGTGGATGGTTATCCAGGGTACCTGGTTGAGCTCTTCGTGTATCAACAGGCGGCATATCTCCTTGGCCCGCTCGACATCCAGAGTCATCACGTCATCGGTGACACCGATCTCCGTGGCCCCTAGTTCGACGACGAGCTTTTTCCACTCGGCAACGACGTTCTCGGGCGAGCGTGGTCGCCACAGATTCCCCGTGACGGCCTTGGAGCAGTAGATGCACTGGTAGGGGCAGCCACGCGAGGTGATGATGGTGTAGGCGCGTGCGTGGGGGTCTAGACCGTCGGTTCGAGGTTGAAGATTGGTGTATTGGTCAATCTTGTACAGGTGATGCGCGGGGAACGGCAGGCTGTCCAAGTCCCTGCGCGGCTCCCGGGAGGAGTTGTGCACGACCTCACCACGTCGGTCTCGGAAGGAGAGCCCGGCAATCTCGCTCCATCCGTTGGATGAGAAGCGCCTCACGCCGGTCTGTGTGTCCACGCAGCCGCGGTTCTCCTCCAGCATGCGCATGATCTCAACAATGGTGTCCTCGGCTTCGCCTCGCACCACCATGTCCACCTCCGGGCGTTCCAACGACTCGGCCGGCAGAAGTGTAGGGTGAGGACCTCCCAGCACGGTGATTGCGTCGCGCCCCCTGGCTTCTCCTGCGTTCTCCCACGCCTCGTGGATGAGGGGTGTGACGCTCGTGATACCGACTACATCGAAGCGTTGTCTGTCCAAGAGGGTGCAGAGAGACTCTCGCTCTACTGCCCCATCCCAAAGGTGCACTTCGTGTCCTTCGCCTTCCAGCGCGGCAGCAAGATACCCCAGTCCCAAAGGGATGTGTTTGCGCGAACTCCATGTCTGCGGTTGTGGGCTAACCAGGACTACTCTCATCTGCTCCTGCTCTAAGAAGATTGTACCATACGGTTGAGCTCTTCGCCATTTAGTCAATCCTGTGCTAGAATCTGCGAAGAGTAAAGGCGTTGGCCATGGAAGCACAGAGAGTCTCTTTTCCCAGCACCGAAGCTCCCTCGCTTCAGCTGGAGGGCGCTCTCCATCGGCCCGGCGATGGGTTGCGCGGACGTCCTGCCGTTCTCCTCTGTCATCCGCACTCCCTCATGGGAGGCAGCATGGACGTTCCGGTCATAGTGGCGACAGCAGAAGAACTGGCCGCACGCGGAGTGGTGGCCCTACGCTTCAACTTCCGCGGAGTGGGTCGGAGCGAGGGGGAGTTTGGGGAGGGCGTCGCAGAGGTAGCGGATGTGGCGGGTGGGGTCGACTTCTTGTCGGCTAGGGAAGATGTGGATTGCGCAAAACTATATCTGATGGGCTACTCCTTCGGCGCCTCGGTTGGACTCCGCCACGTGGAACAAGATCCGCGCATCGCCGGCGTCGTGGCCCTGTCTCTTCCCCTGGGCGCCATGGCCATAGGGTGTCTCGATCAAGACTTCTGGACCGGGTATGCCCAGCCCAAACTGTTTGTCGCTGGCGACAGAGACTACATCTGTCCTCTATCTGAGTTGCGTCCATTGGTGGATAGTCTGCCCCAGCCAAAGGAGCTGACTGTACTTGAGGGATGCGATCACTTCTTGTGGGGCCGAGAACAGGAGGTTGCGCGAGCTGTCGCCGATTTTGTAGCGGTATAGGGAGGGAGCACGTTTCACCGGAGAGGTGCGCTGCGTTTGGCGGTAGACCGTCGATACGGCGGAGGAGGGTAGGAAAATGGCGGCGAAGCAGAGGCTGGAGAAGTATCTTCAGGAAGAAGGCGTGCGATTCGACAGCATGACTCATCCGGTGGCGTACACGGCGCAAGAGGTGGCGGCCGCCCAGCACGTACCGGGGAAACAGCTGGCCAAGGTGGTGCTAGTTGATGCTGATGGCCAGCTGGTGATGCTAGTTCTGCCCGCCAGCTACCGAGTTGAGTTTCCGAAGCTCAAGTCCTTGCTAAAGGCCAAGAAGGTTCGTCTGGCGAAGGAGGAGGAGTTTGGCGGGACATTCACCGACTGCGAAGTGGGTGCGATGCCGCCATTCGGCAATCTGTATGACGTGCCAGTCTTCGTGGACAGCTCCCTCACGGACGAAAAGGAGATGGTTTTCAAGGTCGGCAGGCACACGACCAGTATGAAGGTAGGTTTCTCGGACTACAAGAAGCTAGTCAAACCTGAGATAGCTGATTTCGCAGTGCATTTGTGATCGCCGGACAGGGTTCCGCGCTCTCAGAGACCGCTGCCCACGGCTGTGATGATCGGGACGAGAGAGCGTCCCGACAAGCTGCGGTTTGCTACTTGTTGCTGCCCCGCGCCATCGACGGGATCCCCATCAAGCACTCCACTTGCTGTCCGTCTCGAGATTACTTGCTGGCTTCTTGCGTTGTGGCAGAGCGAATAAGGGCGTCGGGCTTGGATTGCCGACGCTGACAAAGGGGTGAGCCCTTGCGGGAAAGAGTATTGAATTCTCATCTTGTGCAGTACCTGGGGTTGGACAGAGATCTCCTCAGCACGATAGGCAGTCTCGCCTACCCGGTGGTCCTCGCCAACCTTCTCCAGGCCACGGTAGGCATCATAGATATCTGGATGGTGAGCCGCCTGGGAACGGGGGCAACGGCCGCGGTAGGAATGAGCCGACAGCTGATCATGATCGTGATCATCTCTATCGCCGGTGTGGCGGTCGGAACCCGCACCATGGTCGCTCAGTTTACCGGCGCCGAGCGGCGGGACATGGTAGGTCGCGTGGCGGCTCAGTCCATACTGGCTACGTTGTTCGTCTCCATGGCTATCAGTGCCGCGGGAGTTGCCCTTGGTCCGGCACTACTCTATCTTGTAGGTGCTGGTCCTGAGCTGAGGGCGCTGGGCACTCCCTACATGCAGGTCTACTTCGCATTGTCCATCTTCATGATCTTCAACTACATATTCAATGCTATGCTGCAAGGCGCGGGAGACACGAAGACCCCTCTCATGATCATGGTACTCATCAACGTCATCCACGTCTTGTTCAACTACGTGTTCATCTACGGCGTGGGTCCGTTTCCGCAGATGGGCGTGACCGGGGCCGCATTGGGCACTATGACCTCGCGATTTGTGGGAACGGGCGTCGGCCTGGGGGTGCTATTCAGTGGCCGCTTTGCGGTCAAGCTTTCGAGGACAACGTCGTTCCGACCAGACTGGCGCCTCATGTGGCGAGTGTTGCGCATAGGAATTCCCGTTGCTGCGCAGAATGTAGTGCGTACTCTGGCTAATCTAGGGTTTCTCTGGGTGGTCACCAACTCCGCCGCGGCGGTCGCCGCTCGGCAGGCCAATGTGGCAGCGTACAGCGTAGGCATTCAATCAGAGGCGTTCTCCTTCATGCCGGCTCTGGCCCTTGCCATAGTGGCCACCACGCTGGTAGGGCAGGCTCAGGGAGCAGGCGACTCACCTGAGGCAGAGCGGAGGGGATGGGTGACCGGCATTATCGGCGTCGTGGCCATGTCGTCGGTCGGACTTGTCCTCTTCATTTTCGCGCCGCAGATCATCGCTGTCTTCAACACAGCTGGCGATCGACTCGTCGCCGAGGCGGGCGTGGCCTACTTGCGGATCAATGCGCTGGCAGAGCCGTTCCTCGCTCTCTCCATCGTGATGCGTGGAGCTCTGGACGGGGCTGGCGATACGAGGCCGCCGCTATACTATACGATCTTCAGTCAGTGGCTGATCCGCCTGCCGCTATCCTACGCATTGGTGATGCTGACGGGGGTCGGCATCAGCGGTGCCTGGTATGCGATGGCCTTCTCCACAGGGATTCAGGGAATTCTCACCGCCAATCGCTTCCGAAGCAACAAGTGGAAGCTGATCAAGGTGTGAGTGGGGAAAGGCTGGGTTAAGGGGAGGCAAGCGCACAGCGATGGCAATAGCAGGCCGGGGAGGATAGGCGGTAGGTTGCCGGGGGTGTCGTAGAAGCAGTGCCCTTCGGGACATAGTGGGTCGCAAGGACCGCAGATTGTTCCAGCACTAGTCTACCCTCGCAAGTCCAGAGCCCGCCGCAGGTTCGCCAAGGAGAGGTTCCCCCCCGTCATGATCAGCACGACCTTCTTTCCGGCCAAGCGATCCTTGATCTTCAGCGCGCCAGCGAGCGAGGCCGCCGCTGCACCCTCGGCCAGGTTGTGCGTCCTCTCCAAGAAGTGCACGATGCACTCCAGCATCTCTTCCTCGCTCACCAGGACGAAGTCGTCCAGAAACTCCCAGAGGATGGATTGAGGGAGCATGAAGGGGGCTCGAGTCGCCAGGCCCTCGGCGAAGGTCTCCATGTTGGCTTCCACCCTTTCCCTGCCTTTCCACGTGAGGTAGGCCGCGGGAGCCTTCTCAGCTTGAACTCCGATGATCTGGATGAAGGGGTCGATGGCCTTGGCCGCGATGCAGGCTCCCGAGGCGCCGCTGCCGCCACCGACCGGGACGATGATCACTTCCGCATCTGGCAGTTGCTGCAGGATCTCCAAGGTGTAGGTGCCAACACCAGCGATCAAGTCGGGCTCGTCGCCAGAGCTGACGTACCGATAGCCTTCTTCTTGGGCCAGTGCCTCTATCCGTTGCCTGGCATCATCGAAATCGTGCCCGTGGAACAGGACCTCCGCTCCCAGATTGCGAATCGCTGCCACCTTTCCTGGATTGGATCCTTCGGGCATGCCGACGATGGCCTGCACGCCGAAGAGTCGTGCGGCGTATGCGATGGACTGACCGTGGTTGCCGGTGGAGGCAGTGATCACGCCCCTCTCCTTCTCGCCTGGACTGAGTTGGGACACGAGGTTGATGCCGCCTCGCACCTTGAACGCACCGATGGGCTGGTGATTCTCATGCTTGACCCAGATGTCCGTCCCCACCAATTCGCTCAGCAAGGGGTAGTGATGCAGAGGAGTGGGGCTCAAGTAGCGGCGGATACGCTTCTGGGCAGCCAGGATGTCTTGAAGGGCCGGGGCTTGAGTTGAGCTCACAGTGCTGGTACCTGGCATCTGCTCACAACACGATCCCGTAGTTTCTCATCAGGGCTTCCTCAACGCCCTCCATGGTGGGCTCTGCTTGAGGAGCAGGTGCTTCGCCCAGGCTGAGGTCCTTGAAGCCGCTTGAGGTGCTGATGCAGATCACCGGGCCGTCGGCTTGCATGCCGCGGCTCATGGCGTTCCTGAGGCCTGCCAGCGATGTCGCCGCCGACGCCTCGGCCCACACCCCAGCGTGCGCCAGCCGAGTTTGTGCCTCACGGATCTCATCGTCGGTGACTGCGATGGCCAACCCGCGGGATTCATCCAGGGCTACCACGCCGCGATATCCGTTCACCGTCGCGGCAATGGCGTAGGCTATGGTGGGTTCGGGCGCCACGGTTGCTGTCGATGCGCCGTCTACCAAGGCCTGCCTCAATGGGGCTCGGGCTGCCGGCTCGCAGGCGACCATCACCGGGGCAGACTTTGCCAAACCCAGGTCACGCAACTCTCGGAAACCCTTCCAGACGCCGAAGAGGAGTTCGGCATAGCCGGTGGGAACGAACACGGCCCCCGGGACTCTCTCGCCGAGTTGTAGCCAGATCTCGTAGGCGATGGTCTTGTATCCCTCCGGACCGTAGGGCGGGCCGGTAGGGGTAGGGGTGAAGGTGCTGGCCGGGTACCAGCGATCGCGGTGCGCTCCCTCTCCGATGATGTTCCAGGCCATCCTGCGCTGCACAACAAGGACAGCGGCGCCGTAGCTCAGCAGGAAGGACTGGACGGCAGGTGGACAGTGGGGTGGAGAAAGGACGATGCAAGGGACTCCCGCCTTGGCCGCGTAGGCGGCCGTCGCCGCGCCGTGATTCCCGGTGGAGCTGACGACCACGCTTGAGGCCCTGACCTCCAGCGCTGCCCCAATCACCAGATAGGCAAAGCGGTCCTTGTGGGACCAGGTGGGGTTGCGCGATTCGTCTTTGATGTAGAGTTCGTCTGAGACCCGCGCCCATCGAGCCAGTTCTGGTGCATACACCAACGGTGTCCCGCCCTCACCGAGGGAAATCTCCTCGACCAGGGGAGGAAGCAGTGCTGCATAGCGGGCCAGACCAGGAAGAGGCTGCTCAGGCACGAGGTCATCCCCTCTGCGAGGATAGTCGTAGGTGACGTCCAACGGAGCCTGGACGTGCTCTGTCATACACGCGGTACAGCCTATGACGAGCTTCGGATCGAGGGGGTAAGTCGCGCCGCAGGACAAGCACTTCAGTCCCGTGGCCAGTGATTCACCGTTGGCCATTGCTCCTCCTTTGTCGAGCCGGGCGGCTGTCTGCCGAATAGTACGGTATGTAACGGAGCTTGTCAAGCGAATGGTCGAGAATAGTCTTGAATGGTCGGCCGCCGGTCGATGTGGCAGGATTCAGCCTGCATCGCCCTGGACTTGTCGAAGGGTGCAGCGGCGCGCAGAAGTGAGTGGTATGTCGAAACACTCATACAAGCAGCCGTCCAGCGCTAGGTAGCATTTGTTCATCCCAACCGTGGCTCCCTTTCAGGTCACTTGATAGCGTAGAGCACGCAGCAGCGCAACAGCGTGCTGGGGGTGCCAGTGAAGATCGGCGTGGTCAGCCAGGGGATGGCCGGGATCGCTGCTCACTGTCTAGGTAACGTACCTCTCGGTGGTCAAATAGCGGTCTCTGCTGTCGGTCAAGATGACGACGACGGTCTTGCCTCTGCCCAGTCGCCGGGCGACCTGGAGCGCGGCGAAGACGTTGGCCCCGCCGGACATGCCGCAGAACAGGCCTTCCTCCCGCGCCAGGCGTCGTGCCATTTCCACTGCGTCCTCGTCGGTGACCCAGATGATCTCGTCGGCCACGCCCTGGTCGAGGATGTCGAAAAGCAAGCCGTCGGTTATGCCTTCGATAAAGGGTATGGCCTCTTTGCCTCTGCCAATCCACGGCGCCCCGGCAGGCTCCACCGCGATCATCTGCGCACGAGGACACACCGGCTTGATGGCCTGGGCCACGCCCAGTAGGGTTCCGCCCGTGCCGATGGAGGCGACAAAGGCGTCGAGCTGGCCATCGGTTTGCTCGAGGATCTCCTTCCCTGTGGTTTCCCTGTGGGCGGCTACGTTGTCGGGATTGCTGAACTGCCTGGCCCACCAGACGTTCGGATTGGCGCTCTCCACTTCCTTGCACTTCTGCCGGGGGATGATCTCGATGACCCCGCCGTGGATACTCGGGTCCAAAGAGGAATCGAGGTCCTCGGTGCCCACAAGCTCGATCTGGGCACCGTAGCTTTCCATCATGCGCTTCCTCTCTTCGCTGGCCACGGCCTTGGGCATGTAGATGGTCACAGGGTAGCCCTTGACGGCGGCCACGAAAGAGACGGCGATGCCCGTGTTGCCTGTGCTGGCCTCTACGATCCTGTAGCCTGGCTTCAGGTCGCCTCTCTTCTCGGCGTTCTCGATCATGTAGA
>CAYGAW010000164.1:0-5784 GCA_964347945.1 uncultured Anaerolineales bacterium | reverse complement strand
GCAGGCTGCAAACTGGCTGCCGTCACCTTGTTGATGAGCGGGGCGATCCTAGCTTGGGCGGGGGCGTCCTTCATGCCGCCTTCGGGGTGGAGCAATACGCTGCCTAGGGCCTCCGGTGTGATGAGCTCTCTCTGTCCCAGATTGGCCAGCCTGGCCACCAACTCTGGGCGATGTACGGCCCTCTCATCCAGCGGTTGCCCCAAAGCGTCGATAGCGGCCATGGGTATGAGGATGGTAGTGCAGGAGGGGATCACGGGTTCGTGGGCAGCTGGGGCCTTCAAGGATCGTCCCTTGGCGCCATCGGCCTCGACGATCACCGCATCGACCTCCAGGAGAGCCGCCAAGCCGTCAACGAGAGACGGTTCCACGCCCACCAGCTTGCCTTCAACTTCACTCAATCCCGAGACCACAGTGATGTGGCTGTGTTTCTTCAGCGCAGCCTCGGCCTTCTCCAGCAGGATTGCCCCGTCGGGCTCCAGAATGGTGTGCTCGCTCGCCTGGTGTCGCCAGATCATCGTAGTGGTGGTAGTAATTACCTTCCATCCATTCGACGTCAGTTCGCCGGCCAGGCGAAACATGGCGGCGGTCTTTCCACCTGCGCCCACCAGGGAGACCACGTCGCCTCGATAAACTTTCAGGGCCTTGCTCAAACGCATTGTCGTTAGTTCAGATAGGTGCTGTCTAGCAGCAGCGACGGAGTGTACGACAGGAGTGACGAATTGTCGGCCATGCCTAGCGGGGCCCGACTGACTCGTGGTGGGACAGGTTGCCAACCTGTCCTACGGTTACCACCTCACGGCATCTCCAGGGCCCGCACGGGACAGCGGGTGACGCACAGCCCGCAGCCCTGGCACAGAGCTTCGTCTAGCTGTGCCTTCTTGTCCTCAACGACGATGGCGTGGTAGACGCAGCTGGTCTCGCACAATTGGCAGCCCGTGCAGAGGTCCACGTACAACGTGGGCGGCAGATGCGTGGTGCGGTACGCGCGCTCCTCCAGCTTGCGGATGGTCAGCCCTTTCACGTCGTTGATTGACTCGTAGCCGTGATCGTCCAGCCACTCATCCATCTCGCGGACGATCTTGCCGAAGACGGTGGGACCGCGCAGGATGGCCGCCGTGCAGACCTGTACGGCTGAGGCGCCCACCATGAACATCTCGATAGCGTCCGTCCCCCTTGAGACGCCGCCCACGCCAAAGATGGGCAGATCCACGGTGCGGGCGATGTCGAAGACAGACCGCAGAGCCAGAGGCCTGAGGGCCTGGCCGGAGAGCCAGCCATAGCCCTCCTCGCTGCCCATGAGAGGTAGTCCCGTTTCAATGTCTATACCCAGGCAGGGTCCGTAGGAGTTGATGGCTGCTATGCCGTCAGCACCGGCATCTTCAGCTGCCTGGGCCGCGGCCTTCATCTCTCTCCCCAGCGGGCTGAGCTTCACAATGACGGGCACGTCAAGCGCGTCCTTCGCTGCGTTGATGGCCTCGATCATCGGGCGCGGGTCCTCCCCGATGTAATGGGTGGAGAGTTCCACGGCGTCGGCGAAGGGCTTGACCTTGGGAGCCAACTCGGCTATCTCGTCGGCGGTGTAGCCTATGCTGATGATGAGGGGAAGCCCGGTCTCCCTGGCCTTTGCGTACTCCTGTTCCAAGAACTGCTCCGGCGGCAACTCCGACCAGAGTTCGGTGTTCAGCATGGATCCTTTGCCAATCTCCGCCATACAAGGCTCTGGCACCACGGCGGCGGTAGTGGAGATGGTCTTGGCTACGATCCCTCCTGCCCCTCCCTCAGCGCAGGCCACCATGGCGTCGCCGTTCCAGGTAGGGGGGCCTGCAGCGGGTAAGACTGGATTCGCAAACTCAATACCGCATACCTCGACTCGCAGATCTGCCATGTCCTTCAGTCCTCCCCTCTGCTGACCTCGACGGCCGCCGCAGCAATGGCCCAACTCACCAGTCCCCAGGTTCCTGCTGAGATGACGATCGCCAGGAACAGGGATAGGAGCGAGCGCGAGGTGTAGGTAGGGCGTGCAACCCATCCCACGAGCGCCATAAGGCCTGCGATGAGAGCGAACAGTAACCCGATCTTGATGGGTGTGTCGAGACGCTTCCAAAGGGCGCGAAGGCGGTTCCTCAACGTCGGTCTGGAGCTCTCATTCTCCATGTCGTATCTCCTCATTTTGGATCACATTCGTGCCCACAGTTTCCCGGCGAAGTCTCGGGAGCGAGCGGTAATGGCATCTTCGTCCAAGGTCAGCAACTCCCGGTCTTTCATCAGCACTTTGCCCCCCACGATCGTTGTGCTCACCTGACCACCGTCCATGCCGAAGATGAGGTGCCAGGGCAGATTGCCAGCGTTCAGGGGCGTGGTCGGCACATAGTCGAGGAGGATGATGTCAGCGTGAGCGCCGACCGATAGCTCGCCCAGAGACTTGGAGAAGAAGAGTCCGGCGATGCGTGCGTTGTTCTTCACCGCCATGTCAAGGACCTGATCCGCCCCCATGACCCTCGGGTCTTCCTGGGCCAGCTTGTGCAACAGATAGGTGGTCTTCATCTCACTGAACATGTTGTTGGAGAAACCGTCATTACCGAGACCTACATCGATGCGCCGCCGCAACATCCCCAGCACGTCAGCCACACCGACAGCATTATTCATATTGGAGCGCGGATTGTGAGCGACCTTGGTGCCCGTCTCGCGCAGGGTGTCCATTTCGAAGGCGTCGATGTGGACCGCGTGGGCGGCGATCGTCTTGGCCCCCAGGATGCCCGCCTGCTCCAGCCTTTCTACCACCCGCAGGCCCGATTTCTTCAAGCTGTCGGCTACGTCAGCCTTGTCCTCGGCCACGTGGAGGTGGAAACCTACGTCCAGCTCGTCGGCGACCTCCACCGCCCGCTTCAGCGTCTCGTCGGAGAGGGTCAGGGAGGCGTGTAGGCCGAACGTGGCTGCCAGATAGGGCCCGCTCGCCTGTTTGATGAACCTCTCGTTCTCCCCTATGCCTTGGAGCATCGTCTCCTCGCCGTCCCGGTCGGAGACTTCATAGCAAAGGCACGCTCGAAGCCCGGCCTGCGTTACCGCCTCGGCAATGACGTCGAGGGACCCAGTGACTGCGTTTGGGCTGGCATGATGGTCGATGAGAGTGGTGGTGCCGTTTCGTATGGCGTCCACCAGGCAGACGAGTGCGCTGTACCGGACGTCGTCCAACTTCAAGGCCTTGTCGAGCCGCCACCACAGGTACTCGAGGATCTGGGGGAAACTGGCGGGCGCCTCGGTCTTGAGGGCCATGCCACGCGCGAAGGCGCCATAGAAGTGGGTATGGGCGCATATGAAGCCAGGCAAAATCAGTCTGCCCTGCGCGTCGAGTATCTCCTCCTCGGGATACCGCGCGACCAGGTCGGTCGTAGGTCCAACGGCGGCTATCTCGTCTCCATCGATGAGGATGGCTCCGTCCTCGATGAGCTGATTTGCTTCTCCGAAGGTTGCCAGCTTCCCGTTGGTTATCAGCATGATCGGGTCCTCCAGGGATCGGATCGGAACGTCGATTGCAGAAGGGCGCCCGGCGTCGAGAGTTGCGGGTTGAGCACCTGGCTCAAATGTTAGCTTCTTTGCTGGCCAAAATCAAGGTTCCGCTTGCGAAAGGCCTTGCCTATGACCAGGGGTGTGCGTGCGGTCATGTCGAAGCTCGCCACGCGATCCTGCGTGACCCAGCGGGCGTCCTCAATGTCGGAGCCCACTCGGAGCTGTCCTTTGACATAAGTGGCCACCAAGTCTACGAGCACGTAATGATACTGGACTCGTCCCTCGTCATCGAGGAGTATGGAGTCCAGCACATCTACCACATCTCCGACCTGAATCTCTACCCCGCACTCTTCGAGTACCTCCCGGCACGCCGCCTCGTGGATCGTCTCACCGAGCTCCACGACGCCACCGGGGATGCTCCATTTCCCCTTGCTGGGTTCCTGTCCGCGCAAGACCAGAAGAACCTCGTCCCCCTTGAACACTATCACGCCTACGGACGGGATAGGCGTTGTTGGATACTCGCGGTGCATCTGCTATGCCTCTTGCTTCGGATTCTGAACTCTACGCCCGGGCAACTCAACGTCGTCAGGTCAGAATGTGGGCCTGAAATCCTCGATCCTTAGCTGTAGCTGCTCCTCGTCACGCCACTCACGCACCTGGGGCGAATAGACGACATCGATGCGTGGTGCCAGGTCCGCAGTCCGATCACTCATCCCGAAGGCGATGCCGTCCCAGACCACGCGCCCGTCGGTCAAGGTGAGCTTCAGATGGTTCTCACCTACTGTTCGGCTGTCGCGGACCTCGATGCCCGTGCTGAGCAAGAGGGGCTCAGGGTTTCCTCTGCCGAGGGGTTCCAGCTGCTCGGGGACGGAGAAGTCCTCAGTTTTCAAGCTCGCCAGAGGTATCTCTGCGTCTATGTGCAGGGTGGGGAGCAGCTCGACTCCTGCGAGGTATTCGGCCGCCAGGCGCTGAAGCTTCTCCCTGAGGGCCTGGAGATTCTCGTTGCCAACTGTGAACCCGGCTGCTCTGCTATGGCCTCCGTACCTCGACAGTAGTGGCGCACACTCATCTAAGGTTGTCGAAATATCAAGCTGGTCGATGCTCCGAGCGGAAGCCACGCTTTCTTCTTCGCCGGTCTTGACCACTACCACGGGACGGTAGAATTCGTCACACAACCGTTGGGCGGCCAAGCCAATTACTCCTTCGTGGTAATGGTCTCCCGTGACGAACAGCAGGAATTCATCCACTTGATGGATGACCTGCACACGAGCTTCTTCCACAGCTGCGAGCATCATCCCCCGCCGATCCTGGTTCTTCCGCTCCAGCAACTTCGCCAGTTCGCGAGCTTGCGCAGGGCTGGCAGCGGTGAGCAGTCGATAGCTCAACATGGCGTCATCCACGCGTCCAGCGGCGTTGAGGCGGGGTCCCAGGACATACCCGATGGTGGCCCCGGTGACGGCACCCGGTTCGACACCGGCCTCTTCCATCAGGGCCACGAGCCCCGGGCGCCGAGGCTGATTCAGCTGGGCCAGACCTCGCTTGACCAGGCTGCGGTTCTCTCCGGAGAGAGGGGAGAGGTCAGCGACTGTGCCCAGAGCCACAAGATCCAGGAGAGATTCAACTTGCAGACGAGGCTCTTGCCCTCCCAGCGGCGTCTGCTCATCGACCAACAGCAGGGCCCGAGCGACCTTGTAGGCTATGCCCACGCCTGAGAGGCCCTTGAATGGATACTGGCAGTCCATACGCTTGGTGTTAACTACAGCGACCGCCGCGGGAAGCTGCCCGCCCATTGAATGGTGATCGGTGACGATGACGTCCACTCCCAGTCTGTTGGCGGCGTCTATCTCGGCGAGAGCCCTGGTGCCGCAGTCCACCGTCACGATGAGACTGACGCCTTGCTTGGCCAGAATGCGGACGGCGTCCTGGTTCAGCCCGTATCCTTCATCCACGCGATGGGGGATGTAGGGCACGATCCTCGCGCCCAGCCCCGACAGCGTGGTGGTGAGGAGAACAGTGGCGGTGACGCCATCCGCGTCGAAATCCCCGTACACGGCGATCAGCTCATCCCCGCGGATCGCGCGCCGGATCCTGGTCACGGCCTCAGCCACCCCACTGATCTGGAAGGGGCTTCCCTCTTCGTACTCGCCAGCGAGGAAGCGCTGCACCTCATCGGGTGTGACCACGCCGCGATTGTAGAGGCACTGCACTAGCAGTTGGGGCAGATGAGGGAATTTCGCCAGATGGGAGTCGGGCGCTGAGGGATGCAGTTGCCACTTT
>CAYGAW010000163.1:0-5081 GCA_964347945.1 uncultured Anaerolineales bacterium | reverse complement strand
GGCTTATCAAAGGGATGGATTCAGTTGGCAAAAAGTTTAAGAATAACGAGATATTCATTCCAGAAGTATTGATAGCCACAAGAGCGATGAAGGCCGGAATGGATTTGTTAAGACCTCATTTATCTGAAGAGGTTAGAAAATCTAAGGGAAAAATTGTCATTGGCACTGTCAAAGGAGATCTACATGATATCGGGAAGAAAATTGTAAATATGATGCTGGAAAGAGAAGGATATGAAATAACGGACCTCGGTATTGATGTTCCTAAAGAAAAATTTGTAGAAAAAATTAAAGAGGAGCATCCAGATGTAGTAGGAATGTCTGCTCTTTTAACAACGACAATGTCATATATGCGAGAAATCATTGAAGCGATTGAGAAAGAAGAACTCAAACACAGGCCAAAGATTATCATTGGGGGCGCTCCCATTACGCAGTCCTATGCTGATGAAATCAAGGCTGATGGTTATGCCTCAGATGCAGCATCTGCTGTTATGCTTGTAAAAAATCTCTTGAAACATGAGAGGGCTGTCTTATGAACTACAGACTGAAGATTCTGCCTCAAAACAAAACGATTAAAGTCAGGGAAGATGAAATACTAGCAGACAAAATCCAAGAAGCAGGGATCAATCTGAGCGCATACTGCAACCAAAAGGGGCTGTGCGGAAATTTTTTTGTAAAGGAAGAATGCGTTATTTTTCTCTGGCATCGCATCCACTTTTTCAGAGGTACTTTATTGAGGCTCTGGAATTTCATATGTATTAAAAAACTTAACGAGGTTATTTCTGTAAGGAAAATACCATGAAATTCGCAGTTACAGGAAAAGGCGGGACAGGCAAGACAACTATATCAGGCATCTTAGCCCATTTTTTTAACAACGATGGATACCAAGTCTTGGCTGTGGATGCAGACCCTGATGCTAATTTAGCCTCGGCCATTGGAATAACTCCAGAACAGGCATCCTCGATCACACCCATTTCCAAGCAACGTCAGCTTATAGAAGAAAGAACGGGAGCAAAACTAAGGCAATTCGGCCAACTGTTTAAACTCAATCCTACAGTCAATGACATCGCCGATAGATACTGCATTGACTTTCAAGGGATAAAACTGCTTGTCATGGGCGGTGTTCAAAAAGGAGGAGACGGATGTGCTTGCCCTGAAAATGTCCTCCTCAGAAGCCTCTTATCTGAAATTATTCTTAACAGAGATGAAATCGTCATCGTAGACATGGAAGCAGGAATTGAGCACCTAGGAAGAGCCACGGCTCGATCGATTGACAAAATGCTCATCACTGTTGAACCAGGGTCCCGAAGCATTTTTACAGCTAAAACGATCATTAAACTGGCTAAGGAAATAGGAATCGATAAATTTGGTATTATCGGGAATAAGATCCAGGATAAAGAACAGAAAAGCTGGATTTGCAGCCAATTTCTTCCAGAACAAATTTTGGGAATGGTTTCTTATAGTGAGATAATACGTGATGCAGATTTAAAACATCAATCGCTGATTGAGACAATGGATGAGAATTTAAGGAAAGAGTTAAATGAAGTGTATAAAGCGTGTCATAAAAAGAAGAATTAATATTATCTTGCCTTATATATAATTCCTATCTTAAAAATATAAATTAGCATGATTATACAAAAAAATAACAGAAAAATACTATATAGATTAATAATATTCGATTATATTTAAAATCGATGAATCTTTTTGTGGAGGTTAATCATGCCTTTTAATCCACAATGTATGGCCACAGGGATAGGCAGCCTTCCTCATAAAGACCCGTCTGTTGCTTGTGATGTTATTCTAAGAAATATTCCAGAGATGCCTATCTGGCCTCAACTTCCCAACACGAGTTTCAGAGAAGAGATGGAAATTCAATTCAGCGAGGGCTTACCCTGTACCGTTTTTGATGAAAAAAACAAGCGAATGTATTTTGAAACCAGCGGCGATATTACAAGTGAGTTCGAAAAGTTTTATGAAAGCTATATGGCTGAGAATTTGGATTACTTTAAGATTTCTCAGGAATTTAGCCGCGGTATTTATGAGATGGAGAAGAAATTATCCGAAAAAGAAAACCCTTCGCTTAAATATTTCAAAAATCAGGTTACCGGTCCTATTACAACCGGATTGGGGAGGGTTGATGAAAATAAGAGAGCGGTTTACTACAACGAGATGTTTCGAGATATCATTATTAAAGGAACTGAGATGAAGGCACGCTGGCTGTTGCAAAAATTTAATTTTTCAGGATGTCCTCAGCTCTGTTTTATCGATGAGCCTATTCTCTCAGCATTTGGCTCCTCCACCTATGTGAGCGTTCAGCGATCAGATGTAGTGAAATATTTATCCGATGTTATAGAGGCAATCCACAAGGAAGAAGCGCTTGCCGGTATTCACTGCTGTGGAAACACAGAATGGACTATCTTAATAGACTCAGGCGTGGATATCATAAGCTTTGATGCCTATGGATTCGGCGAGACCATTGGCTATTACCCTGAGCAGATGAAAAAATTTCTGGAAAAAGGTGGTGCGTTGGCTTGGGGAATTGTCCCGACTTCTGAGAAAATCACCCAAGAAACCACTGAGTCTTTAGTGAAGAAATTAGAGGTGCTAGTAGAAAACTTAGCCAACAAGGGCATTGATAAAAGCTTAATATGGGAGAGGTGTTTGCTCACGCCAAGCTGCGGAACTGGCTCTCTTTCAGTAGAGTTATCAGAAAATATCTTTCACCATCTGTCTGAAGTGAGTCAAATGCTCCGTCAGTAGCCTGGTTGTAGTTCATTGAGGCCAGACTGCTAATTACTATTTCTTGCCTGGATAAAAGAAATGAAGGAAAAAAGCATTGACCGAACGGTTGATCATCTGGTTGAAAAGAGTGCTCAAAAAGGTATAGAAACCATTTGGGACCGTTCTGACCAACAAAAACCCCGCTGCGGATTTGGCGAGCAAGGGCTCTGCTGTCATATGTGTTACATGGGGCCTTGTCGTATAAATCCCCGCGGTAAAAAGCCACAGAGAGGCGTCTGCGGAGCCACAGCAGACGTCATCGTCGCCAGGAATTTTGCCCGCATGATTGCTGGCGGGGCAGCGGCCCATTGTGACCATGGGAGAGAGGTAGCTAAGACGCTCCTTTCCGCTGCCAGAGACCCAGATTCGGGATATTCCATTAAAGATTTAAACAAGCTTAAAAAAGTGGCCAAAGTTCTGGAAGTGGAAATTAAAGAAAAGAAAAAAGAAGAAATAGCTGCAGAGGTGGCCGTGAAAGCCTTGGAGGATTTCAGCAGACAGACTGGCGAAGTCCAGTTTATCAAGATGGCACCAGAAACGCGACAATCCTTATGGCGGGAATTAGATGTAGTTCCCAGGGGTATTGACAGAGAAATCGTGGAAATGATGCACCGGACTACCATGGGAGTGGATCAGGATTTTCGGAACATCATACTTCATGGAGCCAGGACAGCTCTAGCTGATGGCTGGGGTGGTTCTATGATTGCCACCGAGCTTCAAGATATTCTGTTTGGTACCCCTTCTCCTCTTAGAGGCCAGGTGAATCTAGGCGTACTCTCAGAAACAGAGATAAATATCGTGGTTCACGGGCACGAACCTGTGCTTTCTGAAATGTTAGTTATGGCTTCCCAGGATAAAGAATTGATTGAGCTAGCCAAATCCAAAGGAGCCGCAGGAATCAACCTGGCTGGTATTTGCTGTACAGCCAACGAGATTCTTCTGCGTCATGGGCTTCCGATTGCGGGTAATGTCCTGCAGCAGGAACTGGCTGTTAGCACTGGCGCGGTAGATGCCATGATCGTCGATGTCCAGTGCATCATGCCTTCGCTGCCTGAAATTTGTAAATGTTACCATACTCTCCTTATCACGACTTCCTCAAAGGGAAAAATTGAGGGTGCCAAATATTTTGATTTTTCAGGAAAAAATACTCTTCAGGCTGCCAAGGATATTGTTAGGGAAGCAATAATGAATTTTCCCAACAGAGAGAAGGTCGATATCCCCAAAGAAAAAATGGACCTTATTGCCGGATTCAGTCATGAAGCCATTGTTTACATGTTGGGAGGGTCATTCCGCGGTTCATACGTTCCTCTCAACGATAATGTGATCAACGGACGGATCAAAGGGGTAGCAGGAGTAGTCGGGTGTTGCAACCCAAAGGTCGTACATGACCAGTGTCATGTAAGCTTGGTAGAAGAGCTCATAGCCAACAATATTCTGGTTGTCCAGACGGGGTGCTCAGCCATTGCTTGTGCCAAAGCAGGATTTCTCATCCCCGAATCAGCCGAAAAAATTGCCGGAAAAGGTCTGGCAGAAGTATGTAAAGCAGTGGGGATACCCCCAGTGCTCCATTCGGGCTCTTGCGTGGATAACAGCCGCATTCTTATTGCCCTATCTGAAATGGTTAAGATCGGGGGCTTAGGTAAAGATATCAGTGAGCTTCCTGTGGCCAGCGCTGCTCCTGAATGGATGAGTGAAAAAGCCATTTCCATCGGCCATTATTTTGTTGCTTCAGGCGTGTACACCATTTTTGGAGTAGGCCTTCCAGTAAGCGGAAGCGAAGAATTTAGCCATCATATTTTCAAGGAATTTGAAAAAATTTTTGGTGGCATGTGGGCTACAGAACCTGATACCAGCAAAATGGCGGCGTTAATCATTGACCATATAAACAAAAAGCGAGAAAAACTTGGGATAAGCAAAGCCAAAGAGCGTGTGCTGTACGATATGAAGATGAGAAGAGAGCTCGATGTATAATTTAAAGAGGTTATATTCATGTCAAAGCTCATAGCCACAAGAGCCATTCGCGGAGCGCATAAACTCGTTGCTAGGGCCGAGAAAGAACTTAAACGGGCCCTAGAGGAAAAAGGTCCCCAGACTAAAGTCGAATTCCCCAATACAGGCTATTATCTTCCCATTTCTCATGGAATAAGAGGGATGAACATCGAGACCTTGGAAGGACTCCAAGATTTGTTGGAGGAGGCTAAAAAACTGCTTCCTCCCGTTCCGGAGAAAAAACTCTGGGTTCCCTATCTTGGACACACCCTTGATGCGGGGATGGCCACTCTTTTTGCTGATGAAATCATAGA
>CAYGAW010000162.1:0-11305 GCA_964347945.1 uncultured Anaerolineales bacterium | reverse complement strand
GAGGTGCATTACAAACTGGCTGGCGAGGGGGAGCCTGCCTTGGTGTTGCTGCACGGGTTTGCGGCCAGCGCCTTCTCGTGGCGGAAGGTAACCGAACCCCTGGGCGAACTAGGGTACGTCATAGCCTTCGACCGGCCCGCCTTCGGTTTGACCGAGAGGCCTATGCCCGATGAGTGGAGAGGCCAGAACCCGTACAGCCCTGAAGCGCAGTCCGATCTGACCATTGCACTGATGGACGAACTGGGTGTGGAGAAGGCGGTGCTGGTTGGCCACTCCGCCGGAGGTACGATAGCCGCGCTGACGGCCCTGCGCCATCCAGAGCGGGTGGAGGCCCTGATCTTGGAGGATGCGGCGATCTATACGCAAGGAGGCACACCCAGCTGGCTGCGGCCTCTGCTCCTCACACCGCAGATGCGTCGGCTCGGGCCTGTCCTCGTGCGCTCCATCGCTACATGGGGCGAGGGCGTGATCGAGAGGGCGTGGGATGATCCAGAGAAGATCACCTTAGAGCTTCTGTCGGGCTACAAGAAGCCTCTTGAGGCGGAGAACTGGGACCGGGCACTGTGGGAGTTCACTCTGGCCAGCCACCCATTGGGCTTGGGGGCGAGACTCCAGGAGATCACAGTGCCAGTGCTGGTCGTCAGCGGCGACAACGACCGCATCGTGCCCACTCAAGAGAGCGTGCGGTTGGCAGAAGAGCTACCCCATGCCGAGTTGGCGTTGATACCCCACTGTGGGCATGTGCCCCATGAGGAGTGTCCGGAAGCGTTTCTGGATGCAGTGACTGATTTCGTGGGGCGCTTGTCTTGAGAGTCGAGGGCGAGTGGAGCGGGCTAGTGAATAAGTCGGTGACGGCTGAACAACCTGGTGTGGTGATCCTCTTCGGCTCTGGAGAAACCTCACCCAGCGGTCGCAAAGTCCACGATTGGGTGATGCAGCGTATCGCGCCGCCCATCAGAGTGGCCGTGCTGGAGACGCCTGCTGGCTTTCAACCCAACTCGGCACTGGTGGCCGAGAAAATGGCCGAATTCGTGCGCCAGCACCTTCAGAACCACGAACCTCAGGTCACGGTGGTGCCAGCCCGCAAGAGGAATACTCCCTTCAGCCCCGATGAGCCAGAGATAGTGGCCCCGTTGCTTCAAGCCAATGTCTTTTTCTGGGGCCCCGGCAGCCCAACGTACGCTGTCCGGCAGCTGAGCGACAGCCTGGCCTGGCAGATCATGATCGCCCGGCATCGCCTTGGCGCGGCCATGGTCATGGCCAGTGCCGCTGTGATCGCGGCCAGCGCCCAGGCCCTGCCGGTGTACGAGATCTACAAGGTGGGGGCAGATCTACACTGGTGCGAGGGGCTGGACTTCTTCGGCGCCTACGGCCTGTCGCTCGTCCTGGTCACCCACTGGAACAACACCGAGGGTGGGGAGGAACTGGACACCAGTCATGGCTTCGTGGGGCGAGCCCGGTTTGAGGAATTGCTGACGTTGTTGCCCAGCCCTGCTACTGTGATCGGCATCGACGAGCACACAGCCCTGGTGATGGACGTGGAGGCCGGGAGCTGCCAGGTGATGGGATTGGGCGGCGTCACACTGCTGGGAGAGGGCGGTGCACGCTCGTTTCTCGCGGGAGAGAGCTTCCCCATGACTGAGTTGGGTCCCTTCCAGATGGCAGAGCCCGACGCGGGCATACCTCGTGATGTCTGGGAGCGCGTTCTGGCGGGCCGAGGCCAAGCCCAAGTTGGAGCTGCCCCTCAACCTCCACCGGAGGTGCAGGCTCTGGTGGAGCAGCGCGAGGCAGCTCGCGCGCGGCGAGACTGGGCGACCTCCGATGATCTGCGGGATCAAATCGCCGCCCTGGGCTGGGAGGTCCGGGATACTCCCAGTGGTTCCGAACTTGCACCACTCTAAGCAGCCCGGTTCCCAGGAGCGAGACCGAGATCGATTCTACGTCGGACAGCGCTTGTACGCGGTATTATGCCGAAGGCCCGTCGAAGCCTGAAGGCTGGCCCAGTAGACTGTTCGTGATGTACGGCACTTAGCCGCTTGCTTGTGCTGATCAGACGCGGGCGACGGTGATCCGTGGGGTGCCATAATGATGAGGATCAGCTTGGACATGCAGCCGGCTCTGATGGACACGACGGGCGTTGACCGGCATTCACACCAACCTACTGCCAAAGGAGGTTACGACAGATGTTTCCCTTGTTTGAGGACTACCCGCGTCTGCAAGACGAGCTTCCTCACCTGAACTTGGGGCAGTTCCCGACTCCGGTACAGAAGCTCGACAGGTTGAGCGAAGAGGTGGGGGTCCATCAGCTATACATCAAGCGGGACGACCTGAGCGGCGAGCTCTATGGAGGAAACAAGGTCCGCAAACTGGAGTTCCTATTGGCGGATGCGCTGCGCGCCCAGGTGAAGGAAGTCGTAGCGCTCGGCTACGCGGGGTCCAATCACGCGCTGGCGACCGCAGTCTATGCCAACCAGCTGGGACTGAGGAGCATCTCCATGCTCATGCCTCAGCCTAACGCTCGCTATGTCGCGCGGAATCTGTTAATGAGTCATAACAGCCGTGCCGAGCTTCATCACGTTCGTAACCTGTGGCTGATGTACCCCGCTACCTTCTATCAACTGGCGAGGCACCGGGCGAAAACGGGGCGCTCCCCACGACTGATCGCTGTCGGTGGCTCTTCGCCGTTGGGCACCTTGGGCTACGTGAACGCGGCCTTCGAACTGAAGCAGCAGATCGAAGAGGGCGAGCTTCCCGAGCCAGCCAGGATCTACGTCGCTGCGGGCACGATGGGCACGGCCGTGGGGTTGATGCTGGGCATCCAGACAGCTGGCCTGAGGAGCCAGGTGATTCCCGTGAGGGTCACCAGTGAGGGTTTCGCCAACCCGACGAAGGCTGTAGGGCTCTTTGACGAGACCAACTCGCTTCTCCGCTCAGCTGATCCGTCCTTTCCGAGGTTCGAACTCTCGGAGGGTGAGGTGGACATCAGACACGGGTTCATAGGGCAGGGGTATGCTCACTTCACCGAAGAAGGCATGAGAGCCGTGAGGCTCATGAAGGAGTGCGAGGGGATCAAGCTGGAGGGAACCTACACGGGGAAGACGCTGGCCTCGCTAATCGATGACGCCAGTCGAGAGGACTTGAGCCACGAAGTGGTCTTGTTCTGGAACACCTACAACTCCGTCGACTTCTCCGACCCGATAGCAGACATGGACTACCGCCAGCTACCAGGATCGTTTCACCAGTACTTTGAGGAAGATGTGCAGCCTTTGGACAGAGACAGCTAAGTGATGGGTGCGCATCCAAGTTCCTCTGTCCAGGGGATTCGACCCCAACGGCGCGCGTGAAACAGAGGGGAGAGATCAGGCCAAACCTGACGCTGGTGCTGACAGTCTCAGCTCACTCAGCCTTATCTGTGAGCAGGTCGGGCTGCTGAGGCCAGAGCGTGTGGGGATCTATGGTGGGGATGTCCAGAAGGTCCCGCAGTCGCTGCACGGTCGCGGGCGCGTAACCCTCGTAGTGGTTGTTCACATATACGTAGACGCGCTCCACACGGCGCGCCAGGTCTCTGACGGTGCGCGCCCACGATTCAAGATCCTCGGAGCGGTCTCTTTGCACCTGGCCGAGGTACTTGAACTGCCGGTGGAAACCGACCAGGCGCAGATAGGCGAAATCGGCGGTGGTTTCGATGACCGGCGGTAGGTCTTGCCAATCATTGATACACCAGGCCACGTCGAACTGCCTCAAGAGCTCGAAGACCTCCTCTTCGTGCCACGACTGACTGCGGAACTCGATGGCGAACGGTATGTCCTTCGGCAAGAGGGGCAGGAAGCCTCGCAGGTTCTCCTCGTAGCGCCTGGTGAAGGACCGTGGAAACTGGATCACGATGGGCCCTAGCTTGTCCTCGAGGAGCCTCATCTGATCGAGAAAGATGGAGAGCCTCTCCTCCGCATCCAGCAAGCGCCTGTCGTGGGTGATCTCCTGGGGCATCTTGCAAGCGAAGGTGAAGCCGGGCG
The DNA here is from genome assembly GCA_964347945.1 of uncultured Anaerolineales bacterium. GTDB lineage: Bacteria > Chloroflexota > Anaerolineae > UBA7937 > B3-Chlor > CAYGAW01. The sequence goes on along the minus strand of CAYGAW010000162.1, from coordinate 7,292 downwards.
GCGTTCGGACCGCCCACGATTTGACCGTAGAAGCGGAAGGGATGGCATAGAAGGTGGCGTTCACCTCCACCGTGTCGAAGACCTGGGCGTAGAAGGGAAGGAATTGTCTGGCCGAGAAACCGGGCGGATAGAACACGCCTACCCAGTCCTTGGGGCTGAAGCCCTGGACTCCGACGCGGATCTTGTCAGCCGCGAGCTCCATGAGCGATTACTCTCCTCGTAGCAAGCGCTTTCTGCCTTGTCATGTCCGCCTGGAGCCGCCGGGCCGCCAAGGGCGTGGACTGTGAACTGTTAATGAGCGGGATTGCTGTGACAAGACCGGTGGCCCTCAAAGGTGCGGTACCCGGGGCCCGATCGGGCTGTGCCAGAGGTCCAAACGGGGACCGAAAGGCAGCGCTCGACGATCTCCGCCTGGATGGAGACGTCTCGAGTCGCTCAAGACCTGCCAGGTGGGCGACGTGGGCGACTCAGTCGCCCACCTGGCGGAAAGCGCGACGCTAGTCGCTGGTCAGGAACTTGACTTGACGAACCTCGTCATGTTGGTTCCACAGACGGGACACGTCCCCTTCATGGCGTGCCGTCCGTTCTTCAATACAACCCTATTGGCGTTCCGCATCGGCCGCTTCGTCTTGCACTTTACACAGTACGCTTCCATGATGGTTACTCTCCTTTCTTTTCCTTGTGATACCACAAAACGGGCTCATTCACAAGCCGTGCGGAATGAGCCCCGTAATCCAATCTGCCAGTTGGAAAGGCTCTTCTCTCGCCCTAGTCATCGCCCCTTGAGCCCGCATTGGGCCAGCACGCACTGAGACGGGCCTTTGGATCCGGTTTGGGCAAGCCACGGTAGTGATCCCCACAGCGCGTTTTGCAACGAATATACCACAACCTGCCTCGTCTTGCAAGCAGGAGTTATGTCACCTTCGCAGCAAGAAACGGCGCTGGTACTGATAGTTCGTCAGGGTGTCTTCATCGGCTCTGCGGCACCTGGCCGGCGTTGGTGTGCCTCAGCGAGGGACTCAGCCCGAGGTCTCGGCCGTACTTGCTCCTATGGCTTGCTGGCCACACTGTCTTCCCAACCCTTGGGCAAAATGGTTGAGGAGTCCAACTTCGCTCCTTTGAGGTGGGCACCCTCCAGCCTCGCCTCCTTGAGATTGGCTCCCTTCAGCTTGGCACCTTGGAGTTTGGCCCCAGTCAGGTTGGCCTCCTTCAGGCTCGCCCGCGCCAGGTTGGTCTGTCGGATGTCGGCTTCTGCCAGATCGGCCTCTTTGAGGTCAGCACTCTCCAAGCTCGCTCCCTGGAGGTCGGCCCACTGTAGGCTGGCACCCTTCATGATGGTGTCATCCAGCTGAGCGGCTCTGAGATCGGCTCCCCCGAGATTGGCTCCCGAGAGCCGGGCGGACCGGAGGTCGGCGCCCTGCATGTTTGCATCGCCCAGGGCGGCCTTGGCGAGGCTGGCGCCCGCCAGATTCGCCTCCTGCAGATCGGCACCGATCAAGTTGGCCTCCTCGAGGTTCGCATTCGACAGGTCTGCGTTGCTCAGGTTGGCTCGTTGCAGGTCGGCCTTGGCCAGGTGTACGCCTCCCAGGTCCTGACCATCCAGGTCGCACCCTCGCAGGCTGTCTCTTGTCTTCTGGTAGCCCAGCGCCCGGGCGTAGTGTTCGCGTCTGACTCGTTCCGTTTCCTGGACCTTTGCGAACTCGCGGCTCTCGGCCTCCCTGCGGCGGGCCAGCCAGTGCCTGAAGTAGGTCACCAGTGCGCCCGTGAGAGCGCCGGTGACGAAACTGATGAGCATAGAGATCCATTGAGCATCCATCAAGCAGGGCTCCCCAGTGCTGTGTGAGTCGTGAGGGTAAGGGGCAATGTATTCTACGTCAGGGAAATAGGTGGCGCAAGCCCGGGAACAGATCACAAGTCCGAGGGCTTGCCCAGTGCTCTGGCCATGGCCGCGATGTGCTCTGGGGTCGAGCCGCAGCAGCCGCCGACGATCCTCACCCCTAGATCTACGAATCGCACGGCGTACTCGGCCATCAATTCCGGTGTGGCGTCGTACTCGGCTCGACCTTCGACCAGACGGGGGACCCCGGCGTTGGGCTTGGCCCAGAGTACGGCCTCGGGGAGCGCTTCCTTCATCTGCTCCATCACTTTCTCCACCTCTTCAGGGCCGGTGCCGCAGTTGGCGCCTATGGCCTGTACGCCCCAGCTGGTGAGGGTCTCCGCCGCCTTCTTGGGGCTGACTCCCATCATGGTGTGCAGCTTGGTGTCGAAGGTCATGGAGCAGACGAGCGGGAGGTCGGAGCTCTCTCTTGCCCCTTCTATGGCGGCTTCCACCTCCTGGAGATCAGCCATGGTCTCGATGACCAGGAGATCCACACCGCCATCGGCCAGTCCTTTGGCCTGTTCAGCGAAGGCCTCCGTCGCCTCCTCGGCGCTGAGCGTCCCCACAGGAGCGAAGAACTCCCCTGTGGGGCCTATCGAGCCGGCCACCAGTACATCCCCTGCTTCCCTGGCCAGCTCCGCTGCCCGCCGGTTCAACTCGTAGGCCTGCCCTTCCAGCCCGTGCTTGGCCAGTCTGAGCCCAGTACCGCCGAAGCTGTTGGTTAGGATCAACTCCGAGCCGGCCTCGACGTATTGACGGTGGACACTGAGGACTGTGTCTGGTTGGCTGACATTCAACTCCTCGGGAGGATGTCCCTTCTCCAACCCGGCGGCCTGGAGCATGGTCCCCATGGCTCCATCGGCCAAGATGGTCTCGCCACTGGCCCACCTTTCTTGGAATCGCATTCTTCTTCCCCTACCGCTGTGCTCTTTGCGGCACCAATTATACCATCGTCGAATATTCCGCTACCAGGAGGGTGTATTGCAAGGATAACTTGCGAGATCAAGCGAAGTTCCCTGGTCTTTGAGGGTTCAACCGCGGACTGGGGCCGAGATGGAGTGGGGCGAGGCAACACCCTCCCGGAGGGTTCAGTCAGCAACTCCCGCTCACGGCCCGTAGTCTTTCAGCATCAGGGGAAAGGACCATCTAGGCCAGTCGTCGTTGGTGATGCTGCACAGAGCGCTCTGACCTGTGGACAGCGTGACGTTGCCCTGCTGGTCGCAGTCGCCGCCCCACGAACCGGATGAGTAGGCGAAGAGCAGGGTCTCGCTGACGGTGTGGGTGCCGGAAACAACGGGCTGTGGGACGCCCCAGGGCACTGGCTGGCCGTCCAGGTAGGCCTGGAAGTCCAGGACCGTTGCAGTACCGCCGTCGTCGTTGACTACGGTCTTGGTCAGGGTCACGGTGGGAGCGATATCGTCGTTGACAACGGAGCAAGCGGCATCCTCGTCGATGGCCACGGTGATTGTGCCGTCCGGTGAGCACCCATCGCCCCAGGGGAAGGCTTCGTAGCCCGCAAGGGCGGTCTCGCTGACGGTGTGGGTGCCGGAAACAACCGGCTGTGGGACGCCCCAGGGCACCGGTGTGTCGTCCAGGTACCCCTGGAAGTCCAGGATCGTAGCGGTGCCACCGTGGTCGATGGTCACCGTCTTGGTGAGCGTCAGGGACACTGGCCATTCATAGGCGCCCATGTCGACGGTGCCCCCCCTGATACGCCGATAACCGTCCAGGTCGAAGGGCAGTTTCTCGGTAGTGTCCGCGTCACCGTCTAGGTCGAGGGTGTCGGCGGGCACTGCATCGTTGTGGCCGGCGTCGATGACTGGAGAGGTGACTTGAAGGCGAAGGTCGTCGTCGAGTGTGCCTGCGATATTGTCAGGGCCGTCGGAGTCCACGAACTGGGGGTTGGCCGTCGTGATGTGTTGGCAGGAGCCTACTGGCAGATGAGAACACCCGTCCTGCACCACGCTGTAGCTGACGGCAGGGAAACTGGAGAGTGCGGCGTAGATCTGGTGTCCGCACATGGCAGTGCTACACCCGGCCGTGTTGCCCCAGAAAATGCAATTGGTCGCTGTTGGGCTGCACCACCTGTAGTTGCGCATTCCGCCACCCTCCAACTCGGCATGATTGCGGCTGAAAGTGACGTTGACCAGGGTCGGGCTGCTGTAAAAGTGGTTGTCCATCCCGCCTCCAACGAAGGCTGAGTTGCCACTGAAGATGACGTTGACCAGCGTCGGGCTGCTGTACGAGTAGTTTTTCATCCCGCCGCCCCCGGAGGCCCCGGATGCTGAGTTGCCGCTGAAGATGACGTTGACCAACGTAGGGCTGCTATGATCGTTGTACATCCCGCCACCGGCGGGCTGTGTGCCAGCTGAGGCTGAGTTGTTGGTGATGGTCACGTTAGTGAGCGTGGGGCTGCTATAATAGTTGTACATCCCCCCACCCCCGGGATAGAGTCCCCCTTCGGCTGAGTTGCCGCTGAAGGTCACGTTGGTGAGCGTGGGGGTGCTATCATCGTTGCACATCCCTCCGCCCTGGTAGGCTCTGTTGCCGCTGAAGGTGAGGTTGATCAGCTTGGGGCTGCCATCATCGTAGTTGTACATCCCGCCGCCCTTGTCGTCAGGAGAGGTGCCATCGGCTGCCCCGCCAGTGATGGTGAAGCCGTCCAGGACGGCGGTTTCGGTGACCCCGCTGCTCGTCACCACGTGGTAGCTGTTACTGCCACCGATGTTGGCCGTGGTCGTAAGCACGCCATTGATGTCGGTGCTGTCGTTGTTGTCGATATCCCCGCTCAGCACGGTGACGTTGGCCTGCCAATTCCGCGCGTTGCGGATACTTTCGCCGCCCGCAAAACCCCCGTACAGGGCCACGCCGCTCTTCAGCTGGAAGGTGGCGGTGCAGACTGTCTCCGCGGTCGGCGTATGTATCCCCATCGCCACCCAGATCTCGTCGCCATAGGTGGCCGTGGTGCTGAGGGCGGTTTGTAAGGTGCAGGCGTTATCCCACCAGCCGGTGCAACTGCCGCCGCCGTCTGGTGTGACGTACAAGATAGTGGAGCCGGCCGCATGGCTGGCCGCACTGGAGATCCCGGCGGCCACACCAAGTGCCAGCAGCGGCCCCACCACAACCATTAGAACTAACCAGCGCTTCTTCACCATTCTCCTCCTTTGGCAACAAAAAAGCGCCAACCGTCCGCGTTTTCAGCGAGAACGATTGGAGCTTTCTATATCTTGGTTGGGCTGGCTCCTTCGCTCCAAACTGCTCCGCGCAGGACCGCGACTATGCGATGCCAGAGTCATAGATAGGGATATCTACTAGTACGCCTTTGCCAGCTGCAATCTGCTGCTTCCGAAACAGATTATAGGCGCAGTGCAGAACGATGTCAAGTACCTGATGAGAGTCGCAAGCTTCCCCGCCGCCGGTCGAAGGGTGCGTCGGGGTACCCAGAGCCTGCCTGTCCACCGCGAGGAGGGAGGCCATACCCTCCCAGAGGTTCGAAAACCTTCTGGAGCGTTGACAAGTGGGGCCCTCGATATGTCTTGGCCTACTCAGGACGCTTCATATTTCGACCTGCAAACAGGGGATGCGTCCTCCCTCTGGCAACTCATTGCTTCCCGCTTCCGAATCTCATACAATGTGCTCACGTTGCAGTTTGAGGAAGGGACTTGTCATGGAGCTTCTAGAGAAGCTGGTTCAGGTGGTCGAAGACGGGAAGGATGAAGAAGCCTTTGCCCTTGCGCAAGAGGTGATGGCAGCAAAGGTGGATCCGCTACAAGTAGTGGACGCCTTGACCAAGGGGATACGGGAGGTGGGGGATCGTTTCGAGCGGATGGAGGTCTTCCTTCCGGAGATGATGCTGGCCGCCCGGGCGATGCAGAAAGCACTCGAGCCCATCGCTCCTCACCTTGAGCGCCAGAGCGAGGGACGGGAGGAAAAAGGCACCGTGGTCATCGGCACAGTGGAGGGCGACGTCCACGAGATAGGAAAGAACATCGTGGCCTTGCTCCTGGAAGTCAACGGCTTCAAAGTGCACGATCTCGGGACGGACGTCAACGCCCTGGATTTCATCAAGAGGGCGCAGGACGTGAAGGCCGACGTCATCGGCGCGTCGGCCCTCATGACGACCACCATGCCTGGGCAGCAGGAGATCGTCGAGATCTTGAAGGACATGGGTCTGCGAGACCGTTTCCACGTCACGGTGGGTGGGACGCCGGTGACGGAGGAGTGGGCCGGGGAGATCGGGGCCGACTCCTGGGCGGAGAACGCCACACAGGCGGTGGCCGTCTTGGAGGGTGCGATGAAGGAGAGGAGGGGCGATGCCAGCACCACCCTATAGGATGTGGGAGATACTGGAGCGCGCTCGCACAGGCCCCTTCTGCGAGGATGAACCCTTCATCATGGAGCGCTTCATGCCCAAGATGAAGGAGGTCATAGACAGGTATGGGATCGAGTATGATCCCTCGACTCCCATCCCCAGCGACGACGAGCTTGCCGAGTCCGTGTGGCAGGCGGGGCTGGAGTTCTTCCTGGACGTCGGAGTGCTCAGCGTGGATACCCACCGCATCATCACTTTCGACGAAGGCGAAGTGAAGGAAGCCCTGTATCTGACGCCAGGGAAGTATCTGGTGGGGTCCGGCAAGGATGCCCGCTGGCTGGAGCACAGGGAGGTGGAAGATCCCGACCCGCCGTTCGTCATCTTCAGCCCGGACATCAACTGCGACGAAGACCTGTTCTCGCCCATGTCCATCGCCTACCTGAAGGAGCCTCTGGCCGACGGCTTTTGTGCCCCCATTCTCGAGGAGAGCATGGGCCTCAAGATCAAGGCCAAGACTGCCACGGAGTTGGCAGGGAGCATTGAGCACGCTATGAGCCTGCGCCAGGCAGCGAAGCTGGTGGGACGCCCGGGCATCTTCCTGGTGGCCGCGGGTACAGCGGAATCGGACACAGGGCAGATCTCGATCAGCAACTCCGATTGGGGCGTCAGAACCACGGACAGTCGACTCGTGGGAGCTCTCACGGAGTTGAAGATCGACAACGCCCTTCTAAACAAGGTCGCTCACTACCAGCAGTTTGGCTGCTTCACGGGGAGCCTCACGGGGCCTATTTACGGAGGGTACGCTGGCCGCGCTGAGGGGACTGCCATCTTGCAGGTGGCCTATCATCTCATGGGCCTGTTGGTCCATCAAGCCCACTACCAGATGAACTTCCCCTTCCACATTCATTACACCTCCGGCACCACGCGAGAGTTGCTGTGGGTCGCCAGCGTGAGCCATCAGGCCGTCGCCAGGAAAAGCAAACTGATCTCCGTGTCCAATGGTTTCCTGAACGCTGGACCGGCGACGGAGATGGTTCTCTACGAGGCCGCGGCCCACGCCTTGGCCAGCACTGTCTCGGGTGCCAACCTCTGGGAGGCGGC
>CAYGAW010000161.1:0-11504 GCA_964347945.1 uncultured Anaerolineales bacterium | reverse complement strand
TGTCCCTCCATGGCCTGCACCACCTCGGCCATAGTCGCCCCCGCCGATAGGTCGAGGAGGGTATCGAGGGCATACAGCGTGAACACGTAGCGGTGCCGGGCAGGTGGGCAGGGCCCATCGTATCCGATCAGGTTGATTGGCGCCCCGCTTGGGAACGTCTCCCCTTCCCCCACGTAGAGCGCGAAGTCGTTGGTGCCTTGAAGGGTGCCATCGGGCAGCGTGGCCTCCGGAGGATGTCCCTCCGGCAGGCTCACAACCGTGGAAGGGATGTTGTAGATCACCCAGTGGACAAAGCCTGGTGGCTGGGAATCTGGGTCGGTGATGAGCAGGGCCAGGCTTTGTGTTTCTGCGGGGCCTCCGGACCACTGGAGTGGCGGCGATAGGTTCGCGCCGCCACAAGTGTACCGCATCGGGATCTCTGCGTCGGCCTCGAAGGCGCTGCTGGATATTGCCAGAGGTGCTGTGGGCGGCGGTTCCTCCGCGGGGGCTTCCAGGGTTGGTGTGCTGGGTACCGAAGTTGCCGTGGGTAGCGCTGTGGTCGGCGACGGCTCAACAGACGGCGCGGTTGGCGATGCAGTTGGTCCGCAGCCTCCCACCACTAAGGTGACAAGAGTCAGAAGAAAACACAGAGCTGCCAATCTTCTCATTCCTCTCCCCCTTCTATGGTTCAGCGTTCGACCGTGTGCCAAGATGCGTTACCGTACCACATCCTGGACGCAAGCCACGCCATGATCGGGCAGCTTGGGTTCTTCCACCAATGCTGGAGCAGTTGGAGGACCAACCCGTCCCTCACATCATGGCGCATATCGCAATGGGTGTCGCGCAGCTTCCTTCTCGTGTAGCAGTTCCTCCACCGATGGGCGCCCCTCGATGGCCTTACGGATGGCGGCGCGCATGGCCTTGTAGTTGTTGATGGCTATGCGACGGCGGTTGGCAGCGGATGGGTGGACGAAGGCGTTGACGATCATCACCAGGTCGTCCAGGGCTTCCCCAGGCAGAAAGCCGTCGGCCAAGCTGGACTCGATAGCCATCACAATCCCTTCCACGGCGTTCTCGTAGATGTGCCGTGCCTGCTTCTTGGTGCGCACGGTCACCGTGGGCACTAACAGAGTGCGCGGCCGGTCGTAGATGATCTTCAACTCCGTCAGGTCCCTGCCTGAAGGGTCCTCGGGTTTGGGTCTGCTCAGGGCTTCCTCAAAGGCCTTGCCGACGGGCCCATCTTTGATTCCGATCAGTAAGTCCGCATGGGCGATCTCGAAATCGGGCGGACCGGCGTATCCCTCTCCCACGAGCATGGTGAAATCCTTCACTAGCTGCGGGGTCTGGGGCGTAGCGGGTACCTTGCTCCCCACCTTCTTGCCCTTGGCCAGCTCGTAGGTGATATCCCGCGGGGGGATCTTTCCCACTTCCTCCAGTTGCAGACGCAGCTCCTCGTAGTCCTCTCGCCGGAAGGCTCCGCCGGGCATGATGGGGTGGCGGGAGTTGCCAACATGGATGCCCATCATGCGCAACCCCTCCTTCGTGGCTTGCGTGGAACCACAGCGTGCCACGATCCGCACCAGGCGCTGGATGTCCCGCTGGCGCTCCTGGGCCTCCTCGATCTTGCCCTCGTTGGTGTAGGTGTAAATCTCTTGCCAGATATCGGGTATCAGGTTCGCAGTGGCCAGGATCGCTCCGTCGGCCCCAGCCGCCAAGGCGGCCATCACAATCTCGTCGTGACCACAGATGATGGCAATCCGCCCTTTCACCTTCTCAAACAGGGCCATCAGAAAGGGCACATCGCCACTGGAGTCCTTGATCCCTATCACGTTATCCAGATAGGCCATGCCCTCCGCGGTCCACCACCGGTAGTGGGTGCCTGCGGTCTGGGGAATGTTGTAGAGGATGAAGGGCAGGCCCACCCTGGACACGGCCTCGTAGTGCTCGTACACCTCATTGAAGGTGGGCTTGAAGTAGAAGGGCGCCACCACGAGGGCGGCGGCCGCTCCTGCGTCCCGAGCGTACTCTGTGAGAGCCACGGTATCCCTGGTGTTCGAGCACCCTGTACCCGCGATGACAGGTACGCGGCCCGCCACCTCGTCGATGGTGAGGTCAATGACGCGCCGTTTCTCCGCCTCCGACAGATACACGAACTCGCCCGTCGTGCCTACAGGCACCACAGCGTTGACGTGGGGCAACACGTGCCCGACCAGACGCCGCATCGCACCTTCGTCGATCTCCTCTTCGGGTGTGAACGGCGTTACGAGCGCGGGTATGATTCCCTTCAGCCAATCCGGCTTGCCGGTCATGTTCATCGCCTCCTGAAAGCTACGACGGACAGGTCAGACAGTTGCCCGCGACACCTTACCTACTATTCGCCCTACCGACGGCTGTAGGTGGCGATGAACCGCTCGAGGGACCGGTCATAGGTTCTCTCCACGTCCGCTGGGAAAACGCATGCCGGCAGCTCGCGATGGTTCCAGTGATACTCGATGCACTCACAGCAGATACCCTTGCGGCTGCAAGGCTCGTAAGTGCAGGCGCACGTCGCCTTGTTCTCTTCTATCTTACATTCTCTCATGCTACCTCCCCATGGTTATTAGTTCTGACGCTACTTTTGATAAACCATCCTCAGCGCCCGGTCCGTGGCCGCGTGGACATTGGCGTACAACTGATGCCGGTCCAAGGCCCTGGGGTGGATTGTCGCCTTGGCGATCATGAGGCTATCGTCCAAAGTATCAGGTGGGATGATCCCTTGCTCTATGTTGTCGAGAATCGCCTTGCCTACTGCTGCCTGGGTGGGACCGTACACCATGCTGGCTTGGCGGAGATTCAACAGTTCGACCGTCGGTACGATGAGCGTGGAGGGCTTGACCGTCAGATTAGGCTCAGCGATAGTGGTGAGGGCCTCGTAGCCATGCCTGGGGTGAGTGAGTTGCCTGGCGTACGCCTCGCCTACCGGGCCTCCTTTGGGCCCCACGATCAGGTCTATGCCCACCGTCTCCGGATCCTCCCCTGCCGTCGCACTTCCCAACAGGATGCCGTTGGCCTGAGTCATCTCTGCTGTGATGCCGACGTCGGTGAACCGCTCAGCCAGAGGGCCATCAGGCATGCCCCAATCCATCTCCTGAGCTTGAATCTTGCCCAACTTCTCCAGTTCAAGCTGGATCTCCGCCCTGGTCTCGTGGATCATGGCGCCACCCACCGGCTTGAGAGGACGCCGTGGCCTACCGACCTTGACACCCATCATGTTCAGCGCCGCCTTGACGGCCACACCGCCCCCGTGCCGCACAAAGATGCGTGCCAGTTTCTGTACTCTCAATTGCGACTGGCGGGCAGCCTCCAGATCACCAGCCTGGACCTTGCGAAACACCTCCTGCCAGATCTCGGGGAACACCTGAGCGCTGGCCAGGATCATGCCGCGACAACCGCCTGCCAGCGCGGGCAGGACCACCTCATCATGACCGACGAGTACATCGAGGCGGCCCTGGGTCATCTCCAGTACCTCCATGGTATAGGGCAGGTCCCCAGACGAATCCTTGAGGCCCACAATGTTGTCGATCTCGCTCAAGTCTTCCAGAACCTGGCGCGGAATGTAGGCGTCCACCGTCTGAGGAATGTTGTACAAGAGGATGGGCAGGTCCACCGCGTTGGCCACTTCATAGAAGTGCTGGTAGATGCCCTTGTCGGAGGGATGAAGGTAGTAAGGCCCCACTACCAGGCAGGCGGTGGCGCCCGCTTGCTCAGCGTGACGGGCTAGCTGGATCGCCTCACGCGTAGAGGCCGCGCCCGTGCCGGCGATGACCGGTATCTCGTCCCCTACCTCGTCCAAACAGATTTCCAGCACCTGCTGGCGCTCAGCGTGCGACATATTGACGAACTCGCCCGTAGTGCCACACGGAACGACCCCATCCACGTGCGGGCGAACGAAGCGCAGCAGATTGCGGAGTGCTGCTTCGTCTATCTTGTCGTCCCTGGTGAAGGGAGTAACCAATGCAGGGTTCACACCGCCCGGGCGGTATGTCTGTTCTGTCATTTCACACCCACCTAGCGATATCGACTCAACTGCGGACCCAGAGAGGTGATGTGCTCTCGCAACATGTCGCCTGAGCAGTCGAAACGTGCCGCGCACACTCGGCTCGCTGCGCCAGGCTCTACGTGGCCTGCTGACTGGCTCAGGGCCAGCGATGATGATGGAATCTCCACCTTCTTATCTGCGGGAGCTTCGGCCGAACCTGACGGGGATACCTCTCTCCATGTATTCTCTGGCGTGTTTGGTGCACTGCAAGGTCTTGTAGTAGATCACATCTCCGATCTCGAGGGAGCTGGCCTTTCTATCCTGATCGGAAAGGAAGTAGGCTTCCATGGTATCCAGTTCTCGGCCCTGGCCATCGCTCTCGTACTTGAAGGTCAGGTCACGGCCGTTTTCCAGGACCTTCAGCGATTCGTCGAACCAGTCGAAGTCAGCTCTGCCCAAGTCCGGATTGATCAAGATGTGCGCCGCGAGACTGACGTCCTTGATGCCGCTATCTTCCAGTTCGCGACTGCACTTGATGAAATTCTCGGCCGAGACGCCGTTACCGATGTTGATCTCCCGGATGGGGCTGGTCCCGTCGTCCCTGAGGTATTCATTCATGATGTTCATCAGCATTCTGAGCTGCATCAGGTTCTGGGTGGAGAGCATCATCGAGATCTTGATGTAGAGATTGGGGATATCCCGTCCGTAGTAGCAGACGGCGATGATGGTGCTCCAGCTTGGATTGAGGAAGAAGTTTGCGCCGGTGGCCTTGGCAGCGCGCGTGATGCCGTCCAGGTACACCAGATGGTTGTCATTTGCCACCTCGATTCCCCCGAAGTTGCCGAAGAAGGTCCCCTGGTTTGCCATCACCAGCTGAACGACACCGTCGCCCGCTGCCACGGTGTTGAACTTCACTCCCGTTGCCTTCTCGATGTCTTTGAACCTCTTCTCGGGCAAAGGGGTGCCGATCAGGTTGGTCGTGCAGAACCAGTCAACCTCCATGATGTTCTCGGCCATGGCCAGCGTGGCCGTGAGGTTGCCGCTGTACACGTACTCCTCAGTCAGAGCAACAACGGAGATCATCTCCGCAGGCGTGTAAACGGGTACTTCGCTGACGGTGCTCTCAGCCATCCTCTGCAAACAACGATGAGTGACCCTTGCTCCCTGGTATCCTGAGACCTGAGAGGTGGCTGTTCCCATCCCCTTCTGGTAGGAGATGTTGTTCTGCTCTTCGAAGTCATCGACCTTGGCAAACTGCTTCACCAGGTCCTCAGCCTCTTCGACCATGGAGCCATACTCGGTGCTGGCGAGGGTCTTCTTTCGGGTCTCGAAATCGCGCATCTTCTCGATGGTCTCGGCTATTCCCTTCGCGCCTCCGTGTGACTCCTTGAGCGCGTCGATGGCCTCCATGTCGCCTGGTGACAACAGCTTGAATTTCATCGCTTTGCCTCCCCCGAGGGACTTGCTCGATCTGTGGCCGCCAACTGCCCAGAAAGCAAGAGTCGTGGAGTGGAGCCGCGCGGTCTGCTACTTCTAGTGTGGCCCAGCCACTTCGCTCTAGCTTGCTGCACGCGAGCGATATGATACTATTGTTGGGTTGCGGAGTCAAGAGGCGAACTACTAAGCACCGTAGGGGCGGGTTTCAAACCCGCCCCTGCGCAGTTCTGACGGGGGGTGGACCGCCCAATGGCACAGCGGCCCGGGTGTGGCTTCTTAGCCTCTCTTCCAGTATCATACCTGACCCATGCGGACGAGATGCAGATTCCGGGCAGGGGTATTCATCACCCTCCTCTTCCTGTCCTTTGCTCTCAGAGGCCAGCGGTTGTCCGAACGCCCTTCCAGGTAAGGCAGGTGGTCACGAAAGAACGAATCTTTCCCAACAATTGCAATCAGAAGCGTTCGATGTTACAATACTAGAAGAACTGCGCCACGCGTTCATCCTGCGCTTCAACGAGGAGCTATGAGTAGAAGCCAGTTGGCTACCGCGACAGGGGCAGTAGACCCAAACGCGGCGTTTGTTGTCGGGAGATTGCACACCACGTCGGAGGTAAACAATGAAAACTCTGGTTGTCTATGACTCGGTCCACGGGAATACGGGGAGCATCGCCAAAGCCATCGGTGAAGCCATCACCGGCGAGGTAGAAGTGCTCCCTGTGGGTGAAGTGAATACTTCCCAATTGAGCACATTTGACCTTCTTGTCGTCGGTTCTCCGACCTACGGAGGCAGGCCGACGGAGGCGATGCGAGACTTTCTGGACAAAGTCCGGGAGTCTGGCCTCAAAGGTACCAACGTAGCTGCGTTCGATACCAGACTCACGGCAAGATGGGTCCGAATCATTGGCTTTGCCGCAGGAAGAATCGCTGGCAGGCTGAAAAAAGATGGCGGGACTCTCGTGGTCTCACCGGAAGGCTTCTTCGTCGAAGGCACCGAAGGGCCGCTGAAAGAGGGTGAACTTGAGCGTGCTGCCGCATGGGCGAAAAAGATTGTCGAGAGCATAGAGTAGTTCAACGACGAAACAAGACCGATCCCCGAACGGACAACACGTGCTCGCCTCAGCCAGTGTGATAGGAGGGAGAACAACAAGTCCGCCCAGACCATCAAGGCCCTCTTTGCGGGAGTGCTCATCGCAGATTGGCCTGGTCATTCCACCGGTTCCTGGTTACCCGGCCGATTTTGGCTCTTTGCCTCCCTTGTTGCGCCGGCAACCAGAGCGGTGGCAACTCTTGGCCTCGCGCGCGGGCGACGTCATTCCGGCCCTGGCCGCTGCTGAATGGCTCCTTCGACACGCTGCTCCGTCCTTCGATACGGCTCCTGCGCCGTTCGATTGTATATTGAGAGTAGGGTGTGGCGCAGGCGGATAGTAGGGGACCCCCACTTGATCGTACACCGTCTACGCCCTATCCAGGACTACTAACGCTGCGCCACGGATACCCTTCCACTCGGCTCACCACGCGTGGGCCGCTTGGCTTCGATACGCCGCTTCGCGGCTACTCAGCCGGCGCGGCTCAGGATGCGCCCAGCGGCCGATATCACATCGTTCTTGCCCACTCTCGGCCTGACTCTGGCTTTTTGGCCTCTCTTCTAGTATCATACTTGGGCTATGCGGAAGAGAAGGAGGTTCTGGGCAGGGGTCGTCATCAGCGTCCTCTTCCTGCTTTTTGCGCTCAGAGGCCAGAGGTTGCCCGAGGTCTGGCAAGGCCTGCGAGAGGCGAACTACTGGTGGCTGATCCCCGGCATCATCGTCTACTTCTTTGCTGTCTGGTTGCGAACATTTCGCTGGCACTATCTACTGCGACCCGTGAAGACCGTCTCCTTGCGCTCTCTGTTCCCCGTCGTCACCATAGGCTATATGGGCAACAACATCTTCCCCTTCAGGGCTGGAGAGGTGATCCGTGCCTATTTGCTGAGGGGGAAAGAGGACGTAAGTGCCAGCGCGAGCCTGGCCACTATTGTAGTGGAGCGCGTCTTCGACGGCATCACCATGCTGGTCTTCGTGTTCGCCGTCCTTCCACTGGTGCCGACTAACGAGTTCTTGTCCCGTCTTCTGCCCTTCATGAGCTTTCTCTTCTTCGGAGCCTTGGCGGCTTTTCTTCTCATCGCCTCCTCTCCGCAGAGGACGGAACGAGTGTACCAATCGTTCGTGAGCAAGCTTGTGCCCCAGCGCTGGCGCGACCAGGTAAGTGGTCTGTTGGAGAGATTCATCGAGGGCCTCCAGGTGCTCCGGAGCTGGCGGGACATACTGCTGATCATGGGCATCTCTATCCTCCTGTGGCTCGTGGAGGCGTGGAAGTACTGGTTTGTGATGCAGGGCTTCGCCTTCGACCAGCCGTTCTACGTTCTGGTCTTCACTTGCGCCATCGTCAACTTGGCCACTACAATTCCTGCCACGCCGGGCTATCTGGGCACATTCGAGGTCGCCGGTATCGAAAGCCTGGTGCTGTTCGGCGTGCCCAGGCACATGGCCACCAGCTTCATGTTGGCTCTGCATGCCGCACTATGGTTCCCCATCACCGCTGTGGGTGCCTACTTCGCGTGGAGGGAGAGCATCAGTTGGCGGGAGATGGAGGAGATGCGAGTCACGGAAAGGGAAGCCACAGCACCTGTGCCAGCTTTGAAAAAGGACATGGGATCGTGAGGATAGGCGTTGTTGGCGGCGGCGTCGCGGGATTGACAGCCGCCTACGAACTGGCCAAGAGAGGTCATGAAGTAGTTCTGTTCGAGAGGGAGCCCTATCTCGGCGGACAGGCCAGCACTTTCGAGATCGAAGGGACCCGTCTGGAGAGATACTACCACCATATCTTCACCGGCGATGAGGACATGATGGCGTTGATGGGCGAGCTAGGGCTCACTGGAAGAATGTTGTGGCTGGCCTCCAAGGTGGGTTTCTACTACCAGGGTCAGATCTACGATTTCGTAACTCCCGTCGATCTACTGCGTTTCACACCACTGAGTTTGCCCCAGCGAGTGAGGTCTGGTCTCGTGACGCTATACCTCCAGAGGTTTGGCGATTGGCGAACCCTGGAGCAGTACACGGCCCAAGAGTGGGTCCGCAAGTACGCAGGACAGCAAGCCTACGAAGTGATCTTCGGGCCTTTGCTCCGGGCCAAGTTCGGCGAGTACGCAGATCAGGTCACCATGGCTTGGTTGCAGAGCAAGTTCAAGGACCGTGTAGGATCACGGGGCCGTAGTATGGCACAGGAACTGCTGGGGTACATGCAGGGAAGCTTCCAGCCGTTCATCGATGCCCTCTCCGGTGGCATTGCGGCCCACGGAGGAGAGGTGGTGACGGACAGACCCGTGGAGCGGATCAATGTCGAGGATGGGAAAGTGACCGGCGTGCGAGCTGGTGACATCTGGATCCTGGACAGGGTGCTTGCTACCGTGCCTTCCTTCGCCTTCTTGGAGATGGTTCCTGACCTGCCTGCCGATTATGCGGATCAGCTGCGCCAGGTCAGGTACCAGACTTGTCTCTGTGTCGTGCTCAAGATGAGTCGTTCTCTGTCCCGCATCTATTGGCTCAACATCAGCGATCCCACCTTTCCTTTTGTGGGAGCCATCGAGCATACTAATCTCATTCCTGCCGAGGAATACAACGGCAAGCACGTCCTGTATCTGACTCATTATGTGTCCAGGTCGGATCCCTTGTACTCAGCCACGGCAGAGGAGCTGTTGACGCACTATTTGCCATCTCTGAGAAAGGTCAATCCCGACTTCGACGTGGACTGGGTGGAAGAGTCGTGGCTCTATCGTGAAGATGCCGCCCAGCCGGTCATCACTTGTGGGTACTCTCGCCGTATCCCTTCCTACGAGACACCGGTCGAGGGGTTGTATCTGGCCAATACGACGCAGATATACCCACAAGATCGAGGGATGAACTACAGTGTGAGGCTGGGGAGAGTCGTGAGCGAGCTGGTGAATGGGTAGAGACGGGTCAGAGGGCCTGCTGGGGCGACGAGAGTTGGAGGCTGGACAAGGGTGCTTTGCCCCAGAATGTGCAACTCTTAGCGGAGAGGTGTGATCATGAGCAAGATCTGTGTGATAGGTGGTGGTGGCTATGTCGGCTTAGCCACTGGGGCCTGCTTCGCCGACTTGGGCAATGACGTGGTCTGCGTCGACATAGACGAAGCAAAGATCGAGGGCCTGAAGCGAGGCAAGTTGCCGATCTATGAACCGGGCCTGCAAGAGATGGTGGAGCGCAACGCCAAGATGGAGCGTCTGCGGTTCACCACCTCGTACTCGGAAGGCCTGGAGGGGGCCGAATTCGCCTTCATCGCCGTCGACACCCCTTCGGGAAGTGAAGGAGAGGCGGATCTGAAGTACGTGCACATGGCCGCCGAGACCATCGCCAAAGAGATGAGCGACTCGCTGATCATCGTGAACAAGAGCACGGTCCCCATCGGCACAGGCGACTGGGTGGCGGAGATCGTGGAGCAGCACGTTGGACCTGGCCTGGAATTCGCGGTGGTCTCCAATCCTGAGTTTCTGCGTGAGGGAGCGGCGATCAATGACTTCTTGCATCCAGACCGCATAGTGCTGGGCTCCACCGATCCTCAGGCGGCGCAGAAGGTGGCGCAGCTGTACCTTTCGCTGCGTGCTCCCATAATCGTTACAGACCTGCGCACAGCGGAGATGATCAAGTACGCGTCCAACGCCTACCTGGCCAACCGCATCTCCTTCATCAATGAGATTGCCTCCATTTGCGAGCAGTTGGGAGCCGATGTCAAGGAAGTGGCAGCGGGAATGGGATACGATAAGCGCATTGGACATTTCTACCTGGATGCCGGTGTGGGTTGGGGAGGTTCATGCTTCCCCAAGGACGTGAAGGCTCTTGCCCACATGGCCGCTATCCACGGCTGCCACCCGCAGCTCCTGCGCGCGGTGATAGAGATCAATCGCGATCAGAGGAGACGCATCGTACAGAACTTGCGAGAGACGTTGGGAACCCTGCACGGGAAGACTGTGGGCATCCTGGGATTGGCGTTCAAGCCCAATACGGACGACATGCGCGAGGCACCGGCTGTGGAGATCATCCACCTGCTACAGCACGAAGGGGCGTCCATCAAAGCCTTCGACCCTGTGGCTACGCCAAGGGCGAAGGAGATCTTACCAGAGGTGGAGTACTGCGAGGACGCGTACGAGGTAGCTGAAGGTAGCGATGCGCTGGTCATCGTCACCGACTGGAACGAGTTCAAGCATCTGGACATGGCTCGCATCCGCGCTTCCATGGCTCAGCCGGTTCTCATGGACGGCCGGAACATCTATGAACCGCGGAGAATGGAGCAGCTAGGATTCATCTATCGAGGCATCGGGCGAGGCTATGAGAAGGCGGAAGTGACCACGATTGCCAATATGCCTACGGGTGGACAGCCTCTGGAGCTTCAGGAGTCCGATGAGGCGGAAGCGTAGTCCATAGGGGGAAGCCACCAGATGGGCATGTTGAGCGTCGGCGTGGACCTGATAGAGACGGAGCGAATCGCTCGGGCGCTGGAGCGCTGGGGTGACCGTTTCCTGGAATACGTCTATACTCCCGCGGAAGTGGAATACTGCAGAAACCATATACCGGAACTGGCTGCCCGCTTCGCAGCCAAGGAGGCTCTGTCTAAAGCCCTGGGTACTGGATTGCGCGGTGTGAGATGGCGGGAGATGGAGGTCTTGCCCGATCGGCGGGGGAAACCACTGGTTCGGCTTCACGGCCGGGCTAGACAACGGGCAGAGGAACTGGGGCTGGATGAGTTCGCTATCAGTCTCTCTCACTCCCGTCGGTATGCTATCGCGTTCGTCGTGGCCTCCGATTGATAAATCTCTCCGGTCCGGGGTCAGAGTTGCGAGCTTAGCGAGGAGGTCTCAATGCTGCAACCGCTTCTCTTTCTCGTCGTCGGCGCTGTGGTGGGCATACTGCTTCTGGTGTGGGTCATAGGCATGATCAGAAAGGTGGGCGGTTGCTTGATCCACCTCGCACTGGCGGCAGCTGCGCTTATCCTGTTCGTGTACCTGGGATGGCTCTTG
>CAYGAW010000160.1:0-6465 GCA_964347945.1 uncultured Anaerolineales bacterium | reverse complement strand
TCTGCAAGATCGGCTGCTCACTCCGACTCGATGGAAAGACGAGTTCAGGCCGTGCTTTCTCCATACAATCAATCCCAACCACCGATTGCTTGTCGCTCGGGATGCAATCTTAGATACTTGGCCTTGAGTTGTTCCCTGGTCTCCCGGTGGTCAGGGTCGAAGATGACGGCGTCTACCGGGCAGACCAGAACGCATTGCTGCTCATCATAGAAGCCCACACATTCGGTGCATAGATCGAAATCCACTTCGTAGACCTCTTCCCCCTCCATGATCGCCTGATTAGGGCACTCGGGCTCACAAGCACCGCAGAGGATGCACTCCTCGGCGATCAACATAGCCATGGTTACGTTTCCCTTTCCTTCTCTCTTCGTCCATCTCCTGGTGTGGAAGAGATATCCACCCGGCATCCTACCTCTTGGTGTTGGTGCCCCGCTCTCATCATAAACAGATGGCCTAGAGGGCAGAGAAGGACTATGCCGAAGAGAAGCACGCTGTCTAGTGGCACGCCCAGCACCCAGATAGCTGCCAAAGCCGCCACGGGCAGCAGGCAACAAAGCAGCGTGATCAGCAGTTGCCGCTTATTCGACCCTGTCTGTCCTGGGTTCACATTCATTCGATTCCTCCTTGACAGTTGAGCGCTAGATGCATAACTGCCGGGCAGCCAACTTCTGTCAAGTTCAGACTCATCATCTTCCCCTACTTCCCTGGCAGTGTGAGCGACCCGCAGGCTGCGACTCCATTCCCTCAGCAGTGCTGACAATAAGCTTCATGCCCTGGAAGCCAACGACCCTCACCCGTTGACCTAGTTTCAAGTTCTCGTCCGAGACAGCGCTCCACAACTCATTCTGAAAACGGACCTGGCCCGCCGGGTCCACGGGAGCCACCACCGTGGCCATAGCTCCTAGGATCGCCTCGCGTCCAGACTGCACCGGTTGCCCCATCGCCTTCACGATCTTGTAATAGATGAACAGGGACGTCACGGAGACGATTGCGTAAGGTGGGAAGGCTACCTGCCAGGGGAGAATGACGAATAGCCCCAGACCGATTGCGGGCATTAGCAGCAATAGATGACACCACATCGAAGCCTCTTTCTCTTCGTTCAACAGAGAGCATCGCGCCAGCGTCGTTCTCGGATACGTCTTTGCGTACTGGGCTACCGCCGAAGGCTCAGCCCAGTACCGATCCGCTCGCAGCGCAGGTCTTGGCCCTCCGTTGGATCTCTGGCCAGGCATTCCTTGGTGAGCGACCGATGACCGAGGGGCCATGGGCTCGAACCCACGCCCCTCAGCCACCGCCAGGGCCTAGTGATGATGCATTCCTTCACCCTTGAGATACTTCTCCGGGTCCTTCTGGAAAGCCGTCTTGCAGCCCTGGGCACAGAAGTAGTAGACCTTGCCCTTGTATTCATACCGGGCGGCGGCCGTCTTCTCATCTACCTCCATGCCGCACACTGGATCTTTGGCCATCTCTCTCACCTCCACTCTGCACACGGTCTATTAGCTCTCATGCATCTCCCACATATCGACAAAATCGCCGTGCCAGCTGTGATACCAAACCTGGCCGTTGTAGCCGTTGACGCTAAGCATCCCTTGGATCTGCCCATCTCTGAGGACGTGGATCGTGTAATAGCCGTAGAAGCTATCAGCTTCGTTGGCCACTTCATTCCCAGGTGCACGGGCATCCAGGTACTGTTGCGCATACTGAAGGGCCTGATCAGCGGAAACGGACATGTCGGCATCTGGATCCAGCGTGCCGTAACCACCCATCATTCCGCCCATCATGCCGCTCCAGCCTGAGCCTGCATGCATGCCATACTTGGTATTCCACATCATGTTGGGTCCGTACTCTGGAAATACGGCACCGGTGTCTTTGTCAACGAGCAACTCCATGGCGTGCACGCCAGTGCTCTCCTCTTCGACCTCGGCATAGAAATGGTTGCTGAACTCCATCACCTCGGCGACGGCCAAATCAGGCAAGTTGAGAGACGCCAGATACTCCTCTACGGCTTCCGCAGACTGCGAAAGGCTAAGAGCTCCTTCGCTGCCACCAAGGGAACCACCCTGAAAGCCGCAGGTGCCCCGGCTCAGGCCCATCATCCCACTGGAGCCGGACCAGCCACCCATCATACCCGTGCCCATCCAACTCCCCATGTGCAAGGGCCAGTCCCAGCCGTAGCCAGCGGGGCGGAATAAGGCCCAGCCCGCCAAGCCTCCCAGGGATACCAGAAAGAAGGCCCCCAGGGTGGCGACGATTACGATCACCGTCCATTGAGCTTTGCTTGTCATCCTAAGATCTCCATTTATGGCTTAGTCTTTCCGATACACTACCGCGTGGCTTGCGAGATCTCAGCCCCACAGTAGGGGCAGTTGATCCACTCTTGCTGCAAGAATCGCCCACAGGAAGGACAGGCTCGAGTGTATCCCGTGCCCGTCGCCTCTCTGGCGGCAGGCATCAGGCCACCCGCTTGCTCCGCCTTCCGGTAAAGGACATAACCTCCCAAGCCCAGTGCCAGAGGCATACCCAGGAACAGAACCAGAAGTATCGGCCACACAAATATCATGCCTAACATCATTTCGATTTTCTCCTTTTCCCTATATATTCAAAGGTCGAAACCCCCTCAGTCGGAGGGAGTTGGTCACCACCAGTACCGAACTAAAGGCCATGGCCCCAGCTGCGATGGCCGGGTTGAGCAAGAGACCGAAGAAGGGATAAAGCACCCCAGCCGCTACGGGGATACCTGCGGTGTTGTAGGCAAAGGCCCAGAACAGGTTCCACTTGATGGTCCGCATGGTAGCCTTGCTGAGCGCGATGGCCGTCACCAAACCCCGCAAATCCCCACTGATAAGGGTTACGTCCGAAGCTTCCATGGCCACATCCGTACCGGTACCGATGGCGATGCCCACATCGGCTTGAGCCAGCGCGGGGGCATCGTTGATGCCATCGCCTACCATGGCCACCACCTTACCTTTCTCCTGCAATTCCTTCACCTTGGCCGCCTTCTCCTCAGGAAGCACCTCCGCCAATACCTGGTCGATGCCCAACTGGCGGGCTATGGCCTCGGCGGTTCGCTGGTTGTCCCCCGTCAACATGTACACTTCCAGGCCAAGGCGATGCAGTTCAGCCACAGCCTCTTTTGAATTCTCTTTGAGCGTGTCGGCCACGGCGATAACGCCAGCTGCCTCACCGTCAGCGGCAACGTACATAGGAGTCTTCCCTTCGCCGGCGAGACGCATGCCCTCCGCTTGAAGGCCGTCCAGGCTAATACCCTCGTCCTGCATTAGCTTCAGGTTGCCCAGAAGGACATCCCTGCCCTCCACTGCCGCGCGGATGCCGTGCCCAGCTATGGCGTGAAAATCCTTGGGCTCCGCCAGGGACAGAGCTCGCTCTTTCGCCCGCTCCACGATGGCCTCACCCAACGGGTGCTCCGAACCTCGCTCTGCGGAAGCTGCCAATTGAAGAAGCTCCGTCTCCTTGAGACGCCCGTTAACCACAATGTCGGTGACCACCGGCTGGCCCATGGTGAGAGTTCCCGTCTTGTCCAAAATGATCGTTTGAAGCTTGTGCGCTGTCTCCAGGGACTCTCCACCCTTAATGAGCACGCCGTTCTCCGCCCCCTTGCCCGTGCCCACCATTATGGCCGTAGGGGTGGCCAAGCCAAGCGCGCACGGACAAGCTATGATCAGCACCGCCACGAAGTTCACCAGGGCATGGGTGAAGGCCGGTTCGGGTCCGAGGAAGTACCAGACGGCGAAGGTTGCCAGAGCGATACTGATCACACCAGGCACGAAAACGGATGAGATCCGGTCAGCCAGGCGCTGGACGGGCGCCTTGGAGCCCTGGGCGTCCTCCACTAGCCTTATGATCTGGGCCAAGGCGGTGTCCTTGCCCACCTTGGTGGCCTGGAATTTGAACGCCCCGACCTTGTTGACGGTGGCCCCGATCACCTCGTCTCCCTCTTTCTTGGCGACAGGGATGGATTCGCCGGTGATCATCGACTGATCCACACTGGAGTGCCCCTCAACCACTATGCCGTCAACCGGGATCTTCTCCCCAGGTCGAACCAAAACGATGTCGCCGACGGGCACCTCCTCTACCGGGATGTCGATCTCCTGGCCATCCCGTATCACTCGAGCGGTCTTGGCTTGCAAGCCCATCAACTTCTTGATCGCCTCAGAGGTCTGTCCCTTGGCCCTGGCTTCCAGCCAGCGTCCCAGAAGGATGAGGGCGATGATTATCACCGCGGTGTCGTAATATACCTCGGCCAACCCCTCCGGAAATAGGGACGGTAGAAAGGTACCAACCAGGCTATAGGCGTAAGCCGCCGTCGTACCCACGGCGATCAGGGTATCCATGTTCGCTCGGAGGTGCCTGGCCTCCGCCAACGCGCCGCGGTAGAAGCGCCAACCAGCCCAGAACTGTACCGGGGTCGCGAGCACGGCTAGGATCACCAGCATCGTCTGCCGGGGTATGTCAGATAAGAAGGGAAAGAACCTCTGGAAGGTCCCCACGAACACCAGGAGCGCTATCGTCCCGCTGAAGATGAAGCGATTCCTGAGCCCACGGATCTCTCGTTCACGGGCCTTCCGCTCCCAATCTTCTGCTTCCTGTGCTGCAACCGCTTCGCGCACCTCATACCCGGCCTTCTGCACAGCCCGCTTGAGGTCCGCTACAGTCACCACCCCCGGTATGTACTCAACCGTGGCCCTCTCCGTCGCCAGGTTGACGCTAGCGGAAACGACCCCCTCCGCACTCTTCAGGGCCCGTTCCACGGTGCTCACGCACGAGGCACAGGTCATGCCGCTGATGGGCAAGGTGACCCGCTCCACCATCACATCGTAGCCAGCATCGCGAACCGCGGACACCAATTGAGATAACGTCGTCACGGACGGATCGTAGCTCACCGTCGCCCTCTCGGTCGCGAGGTTGACAGAGGCCTCGGAGACCCCGGGCACACTGTTGAGTGCCTGCTCAACCGTCCTCACGCAAGAGGCGCAGGTCATGCCAAGTACCGGAATTGCAGTCATTCTCGTGTTCATTCTTTCCACCTCCGTACTGATATGGCCGCTATCCTGCGAGCCACATCCAGCCACTCTCTCCCAACCAGCGCACCAACAGACTGCGGAGCGCTCGCTGTGTGCCGCTCCGCATGACAGTTACCTGCTTGATCCCGCTTATAGGGTACGGCTGCCCATCCACCACCCGCTCCCTGCCCCCGACACGGCACCCAATGCATTTCAGGTAATCTAATCGCTTGCTCGTTGACCTGCTAGTGCCCCCCCCATGGGGGAGGGGGTACGTTCTCGATAAATGATACCACAATAACCACACAGACACATCGGCCATGTGGCGTATCTTGATGTGGGCAAAATGGCCCCCTATTCTATTGACCACTTGGCCCACGTCCCCCTGGGATTCTCCGCTTCGTCACGCTCCCAGGGTCCTGGCTAGTCAGCAGAGGCAGATCTTCCCAACGAGCCGCCTAGCCCCGTTCTCTAACCGCACCATTCCATGGTCCCTAACCTTAAACTTCCAGCAATCTGCCCTCCGTGAGCTTGACAACCAGTGACGAGTCCGATATACTGGATGCAAATATCGTATATGATATATGATACACTCACCCGTAAGGCGCGGACATCATGGCTCGTAACCGCAAGGCCAGGGCAGGAAACGCCGTACGACTGGACAAAGTCAGCGTCCCCGCTTCTCTCAAGGATCAAGCCTACCTGGCCATCAAGGGAGCCATCCTGAACCTCAAGCTGAAGCCCGGCGAAGCTCTGGTAGAGAACGACCTGGCGGAACAACTGGGCATCAGCAAGACCCCCGTCAGGACGGCACTCCACGAACTGGAGCGTGAGGGCCTGGTCACCAGGGTTCTCTACAAAGGCACCTACGTCGCCGAGGTGACCCTGAGGGACGTCCAGGAGATCTTCGAGCTCAGAGCGGTGTTGGAGGGACTGGCGGCCCGGCTGGCCGCGCCTGCTCTCAGTGAAGCAGAGCTGGGAAAGGCGCGGGAGAATCTGCGCTTGATGGAAGCGGCCGTCAAACTGGGAGATCGGGACCTCGCCTCTCGTTACGGGAAGCAGTTCCACGACCTCATACTGCACAAGGCGGACAACCAAAGGCTGCAACTCATCGTCCATAACCTGGATGACCACCTTCAGCGCTATCGGCTGCTTTCCGATCAGATCTCGGGTCGTCTGGAGAAGTCCCTGGGAGAACATAAGCGCATCCTCAAAGCGCTGGAGCAGCGTGATCCCGACCTGGCCGAACAGGCCCTGAAGTACCATCTGCACAGCGTGCTGGAGGAGCTTTCAGGCGAGCAGACGCTGGGCGAAGAACAAGCTGGAGAGGAGGAGTTGGTTTCGTGAAAGTAGCCGAAGCCATCGTGCGTCTCCTGGAAGCCTACGGTGTGGAGTACATCTTCGGCGTACCCGGCGACACAAGCATGCCCTTCTATGATGCCCT